>CAYZKT010000008.1:19780-28403 GCA_964478885.1 uncultured Syntrophaceae bacterium
CGTCCTCCGTGAGGCTGCGCGAGAGCTCCACCTCGCGCTCGCCGCGGATGTTGTAGAAAATGACCGCATCGCCCTTCCCGATCCTCCCCGCGGGCCTGACCGAGAGGTCCACCAGGACCAGGGGGTTGAGCGTCTCGTCGTCCTCGCCGCGGCGGTATGCGTCCCGCACCGCCCGGGACATGATGTTCGTTTTCGGTGTCGGCATGGCGTCCTTTCTGGGTTGTCCGGCGTCGTCATCCGCGTATGGAAGACCCTGAAAGGCCCACCGATCCTGCGGCGCCAGTTCATCATACTGGAAAAGGCCGCGCCGGTCAAAGGGACCTTTTCGGTTGCAATGGGGGAAGCGAAGTGATAAAAAATGCTCGAAAAAGCGGGAATTTATCACTGCATGAGGAAGTCGGCCTGGGAGAAAACCCAGGAAGAGATATTCAAGGAACGGGCCGAGGTTCTCGGCCGCGCGGGAGAAGCGCTGGCGGCCGCGCTTTCCGAGACGGAGAGGATCGACCGGCTGATCGTCGAGAGCATGCGGACGGCCGGAGAGAGGCCCGGACCGGAGGTTCTGGCGGAGATCAACGGAGAAATCCGGCGCTACAACCGGGCACGGTCATACGCCGAATTGCGCTATTACTACCTCATCGTAACCCGGGAAGCCATGGGAATCCGGCGCCACAAGGCCGTCGAGGAGGTATACCGGATCCCCCCGAAGAGAAAATATCTGTAAACGGACGGTGACCGGGGCGACACCTTTGAGAACGGATCCGGAGGGCGAGAGGGTGAGAAGGTGAGAAGGTCGGATGCGCTATCAGCCTGACGGGGCTCCTGGCTTCTTCTGCCTTCATCCGTTCTCAGCCTCTGGCCCTCCGTTTTTTTGACAGCCATGTGCTGCGCGGCAGAGTGAATGGATCGGTACGAGAAACAGCGAAAGAAAATGGTCGATGCCCAGATTCGCTCCCGCGGCATCCGCGACGAGCGCGTCCTTCGGGCCATGGGGAAGATCCCGCGGCACCTCTTTGTCGACGCAGGGCTCATCGATCAGGCATACAACGACAGCCCCCTTCCCATCGGGGAGAAGCAGACCATTTCGCAGCCCTACATCGTGGCGCTCATGACGGAAGCCCTCGAGCTCGCCGGGCGTGAAAAGGTGCTGGAACTCGGCACCGGGTCGGGATACCAGGCGGCGATCCTGGCGGAGCTGGCCGACCGCGTGTTCACCATCGAGCGGATCGCCTTGCTCGCCCAGAAAGCCAGGAGGCTTCTCGAGTCGCTGAATTACTACAATGTGGTGATCCGGGTTGGGGACGGGACGTACGGCTGGCGCGAGGAGTCCCCGTTCGACGCCATCCTGGTCGCCGCGGGGTCGCCCTCCATCCCCCGCACGCTGGTGGAGCAGCTTGCCGTCGGGGGGCGCCTGGTGATCCCCGTCGGGGGGCGCTACGCGCAGAACCTGATCAAGCTGACGCGTCTCTCCGAAAACCCCGATGATGTGCGGCAGGAGGATCTCGGGGGATGCCGGTTCGTGAGCCTGATCGGGGAGCATGGCTGGAAGATGGAACAACAATGAGGCAGTTGACCGGGGGCGCATGCTCTGGAGCCGGGAAGCTGGGAAGGTGGGAAGGTGTTAAGCTTGGAGAGGCCGAAAGCCAATCGCACAATTTCCTCTTCTCCGAGCTTCATAACTTCCTAATTTCCATCTTTTCAGGGCGCCTTGCATCTGGGCATTTTTGAACTGCCTTAAGGATCTGAGCCGGAGTTTGTGAACACATTGATGAAAATCTCATCATGCATTCTACGCATAATTCTTCTGGTTCTGTTGGGGACACTCCTTCTATCCTGTTCCGTTCAGATTGTCGACCGCAGCAGCCTCAAATCCTCCGAGCGCATGCGGGGCGTCTACCACCGGGTCAAGCCGGGCGAGACACTGTGGCGGATCTCAAGGGCCTACAACGTCGACCTCCAGGAGCTGGCCGAGATCAACAACATCACCGATGCCTCCCGCATTGGTGCGGACAGCGTCGTCTTCGTCCCCGACGCCCACGAGGTCATCGACATTCCCCCCGCCAGGCCGCCGGCCGAGACAAAACCGCCCGCACCCAGGCCGGCCGAAAAGCCGGCACGCGTCGCAGCGCAGCCGGAAAGCGCAAGCCCCGCAGCGGCGGCGACCGGCGCGGCCGGAATCGGCGGGCGAAGCAGGGTAAAGGAGGAGAGCATCACCGACCGCACCCCGGCGTCAAGGTTGGAGCGAGGCGTGGCCGTGGCAGCCCGGACCCCGGAGAAGCAGCAACCCAGGCCCGCGGAAAAGCCGGATGCGGAGGCCTCATCGGCTGTCCGGCCGCAGGCGGCGGCGAAGCCGCCGGTTCCCGCCTCCGTGGAGAAAGCGCCGCCCGGGACCCCGGAGAAGCAGGACACGGCAGCCTCATCTGCCGCCCGGACCCAGGTGGCCGCAAAGCCGCCGGCCCCGGCACCCCCGGTAAGGACCCCCGACGCGGCGCTCAAGGACAGGGCGGTAGTTACACCGCCGCCGAAAAAGCCCGAACCGCCCGCACGAGCGGAAGAGCCGCAGGGACAGATCCGGGTAGAGAAGGGACGGTTTCTCTGGCCCGCGAAGGGGCCCGTGATCACCCGGTTCGGGATTCAGCCCAGCGGGATGAAGTACAACGGGATCAAGATCGCCGCGAAGGAGAACACTCCGGTCCAGGCTGCTGCTGCCGGGACGGTCATCTACGCGTCCTACGTCAAGGGCTACGGAGAAACGGTGATCGTCAAGCACGACGAGAACTACACGACGGTCTATGCCTACCTGAAGAGCACGGTGGCAAAGCGGGACGAGAAAATCCGGAAGGGCGATAGGATCGCCTCCGTAGGCCCGTCCCAGGAGCCGGGCGGGGAGCCGTACCTGTACTTCGAGATCCGGGAGAAGAACAAGGCACGAAACCCCCTGTTCTTCCTGCCGTGAAGGCAGGGTCCAGGGTCCAGGGTGCAGGAAGACGAGCAAGGGACAGAATTGACGGAATGCGGTGCGATGCCTATACTACATTCGTGAATATCGTCTGTCTGAAAAACCCGAAAGAGGAAAACTGAACCATGACCGTGAGTGCCTGCTTCGAGCAGGGTCCCATACGACCGCCCAGCGAGGCCCGAAGCCTCCTTATCCGGCCGACCCGGAACTGTCCCTGGAACAAGTGCGCCTTCTGCCACACTTACAAGGGCACGCGCTTCGAGCTGCGCCCCGTCGAGGAGATCAAGCGGGACATCGACGCCGTCCGCGCCCAGGCCGACGAGATCGGGGAGCTGTCGTGGAAACTGGGACAGGGGGGCAAGGTCAACGATGCCGTCGTTTCCCATGTGTTCGGCAACGAGGGTTTCTTCAGCGACACGTTCCGGCATGTGGCGGCCTGGCTCTACTTCGGAGGCAAGACGGCCTTTCTCCAGGATGCCGACACGCTCATCATGAAGACCGACGACCTGGTCGACGTTCTCCGGTACCTTCGTGAGAAATTCCCCGCAATCGAGCGCGTCACCTCCTATTGCCGCTCGCGGACGGCGGGGCACAAATCGGTGGACGACCTCCGCCGTATCCGGGAGGCCGGGCTGGTGCGCATCCACGTGGGTCTCGAGTCGGGCTGCGACGAAGTTCTCGAGTGCATCCGCAAAGGGGCGACGGCGGCGGACCACGTCAGGGGCGGCAAGCGGATCGTCGAGGCCGGCATTTCGCTGTGCGAGTACGTCATGCCCGGTCTCGGAGGCAGGCGCTGGTCGCGGGAGCACGCCGTCGAGACGGCCCGTGTCCTCAACGAGATCAACCCCGACCACATCCGGCTTCGGACCCTGTCGGTCAGACGGGGAACCGCGCTGTACGAGACGATGGCCGAGGGAGGCTTCGAGCCCCTCGGGGACGAAGAGATCCTGCATGAAATCAGGCTGTTCATCGAGACCCTCGACGGGATTCGAAGCCGCATCGTCAGCGATCACATCCTGAACCTCCTGGAAGAGCTGGAGGGCACCCTTCCGGAAGAGAAGGAAAGGCTCCTGGCTGTCATCGACCGCTACTTTGCGCTCCCCGAGACGGACCGCCTGATCTTCCGCCTCGGGCGAAGAAGGGGGATCTACCGCTCCCTTGACGACCTGTCTGATCAGGGGACCTACCGTCAGCTCAAGCAGGCGGTCGAACGCTACCAGCGCGAGGAGCCGGGAAAGCTGGACCGCGACCTGGACCGTGTCCGCCAGAGCTTCATTTGAGGGGGCTCCCCGCGCGCCTCTCGCGGCGTTCCGGCGGGTCAGTCGGAGCGTCTGCTTCTCTAAGTCATTGTAATCACTTCAATATTCAGCAGGCGGACCCCGCCGCGCGTCTGCGGGCCAGGCTCTTCGAATCAATTTCCATTGACTTTTCAAGCGGATTCATTTATGATTCGCAGGCTAGTGGAGTATCATAGAGGGGAATCTGTGAGAGGTGGTAATGGGGAGATGTTCAAGGTAGGAGAATTGGCCGTTTATCCAGCGCAGGGAGTCGGGCTTATCGAGGCAATTGAAGACCGAGAGATCATGGGAACCTGGCAGAAGTTCTACGTGATGAAGATCCTTGGCAACGGGATGAAGATCATGATTCCCACCGACACGGCCCAGGCCATCGGGCTGCGCCAGCTGATCACATCCAAGGAAATTCCGAAAATTTACGAAATCCTGCGCGCCCGTGACGTCACGATCGACAAGCAGGCCTGGAACAAGCGTTACCGCGAATACCTCGAAAAGATAAAGACGGGCTCCGTTTACGAGATCGCCAAGGTCCTGAGGGACCTCTTCATCCTCAAGCACGGCAAGGACCTGTCCTTCGGCGAGAGGAAGATGATGGACACGGCGAAGCACCTGCTGATCAAGGAGATATCCATTGCAAGCCGCGCGGCCGAGGCGAAAGTCGAAGCCGAGATCAACGCCATGTTCCCGCTTCAGTGAGGGGCGGAAGGCGGCATGCTGCGCATAGAGCTCTGAGAAACCCAAGCGCCAAGATCGGTTTGCCCGCGGGGTGCATCCCTTCGGGTGAGTGAGTCGATTGGCTCGTTCTGTCGTCACCTGCGCGGACCGGGGCCTGGCGGGCCGTTTTCTCGAGAGCTTTTTTATATGGTGCCTTCGGCGTTCTTTGAAATCCTGTCACGCAAATAACTCAGAGAGGGGGGATGTTCGTTTGCTTATCCGTTCACTGCTCATCGGCATTTGCTCGGTCAGCGGATATTTTATTGCCTTGAAGTATTTGGCTTCATACCAATTATCCATTATCGGTCTTTTACTGGGTTTTATTGCCGCTGTCATCGTCATCCAGATCGAGCAGATCATCCGGCGATTCTCGCTGCGCATCATCCTGGGGGGTGTCGTCGGGACCATCATCGGGCTCCTGATTGCCATCCTGCTGTCCTACGGCCTTCGGTTCGTCACCGTGTGGGAGCAGCAGGAACTGGCGTTCCTGATCTATGCCCTGATGGCCAGTATTCTGGGGTATCTGGGTCTCGTCATCGGTTCCAAGAAGAGCGAGGAGATCGCTCTGCCCGCCTTCGGGCCCTTCAAGGGGTTCAAGGGAGGCACGGACTACCGCATCCTGGACACGAGCGTCATCATCGACGGCCGGATCGCCGACATCTGCGAAACGGGGTTCATGGAAGGGACCCTGATCGTCCCGCGCTTCGTCCTGGACGAGCTCCAGCACATCGCCGATTCCTCCGATTCCATGAAGCGCTCGAGGGGAAGGCGGGGTCTCGACATCTTAAACCGGGTGCAGAAGAACCAGGGCATCAACATCGAGATCGTCGATCACGAGTTCCCGAAGATCAAGGGGGTGGATGCGAAGCTCGTCGCCCTTGCGAAGAAAATGAGCGGGAAGATCATCACGAACGACTTCAACCTGAACAAAGTCGCGGAGCTGCAGGGCATCAAGATCCTGAACGTCAACGAGCTGGCCAATGCCCTGAAGCCCGTCGTGCTCCCCGGGGAGCTCATGGTCGTGAAGGTGATCAAGGAGGGCAAGGAGCCGGGCCAGGGGGTTGCCTACCTCGACGACGGGACGATGGTGATCGTCGATCACGCCAGCCGCCACCTGGGAGAGACGCTCGAGGTCGCCGTGACCAGCGTCCTGCAGACGACGGCGGGGCGAATGATCTTCACGGATCTCAAGGCCGTTGTGCCCGAAAAGAAATACCACAGCATCGACACGCTGTAATCGGCGGGGAAGGAGCCCGGGAGCCCTGAAAGGTCCCGGGCTTTTCTTTATGGGAGCCGGACGGACGCGATCCGGCGCAACGGGGAAAGCCTATGAAAACGGTCGCGATCGTGCCGGCAGCGGGGTCGGGCAGCCGGATGAACCGGGAAATCTCCAAGCAGTATCTTTCGCTCGCGGGCAAGCCCGTCCTGGTGCGCACCCTGGAGGCGCTCGAGGCGTGTCCCGGCGTGGAGAGCCTCTACGTCGTGGTTCCGTTGCAGGACGTGGCCTCGGTCCGGGACGGAATCCTCCCCCCATGGGGATTGAAAAAGGTGGCCGGCGTCGTCCCCGGGGGGATGGAGCGACAGGACTCCGTGCGGGCGGGCATAGAGGCGATCGACCGCGATGCCGACATCGTCATCGTCCACGACGGCGTGCGCCCCCTGATCAACACCGAACTGGTCGAGCGGTGCATTCTTGCTGCCGAGGAGGGCGGGGCCGCAACGGTCGGGGTGCCGGTGAAGGACACGGTCAAGGAGGTGACGCCCGGCGGGCAGGTGCTGCGGACCTGCGACCGCAGCGCGCTGTGGCTGACCCAGACGCCGCAGGCCTTTCGCCGCGGCATCCTCGAGCGGGCCCACCGGGAGGCGTCCCGCGACGGCTTCCGGGGGACCGACGACACGTCGCTGGTCGAGCGCCTGGGGATCGCGGTCCGGATGGTCCGGGGCGACTACCGAAACATCAAGATCACGACGCCCGAGGACCTCGTCATGGCCGAGGCGCTGCTCGGGCTGAAGGTCAAAGGTTAATGGCCAAAGGCCAAAGGCGGGAACACACTTGCCGGGGATCCCGCCGGGAAAGGGGAGAGCCATGAGGATCGGGTTCGGGTATGACAGTCACCGGTTCGCCGAGGGAAGGCGGCTGCTCCTCGGCGGCGTGGAGTTGACCTGCGAGAAGGGGCTCCTGGGGCATTCCGATGCCGACGCCCTGATCCACGCCGTCGTCGATGCCATCCTCGGGGCCCTCGGGGAAGGGGACATCGGCAGACACTTTCCCGACACGGATCCGCACCTCAAGGGCATCTCCAGTCTCGTCATCCTCAAACGGGCCGCAGAGCTGGCCGTTCATCGCGGTTACGCCGTCAACAACGTGGACTCCACGGTCATTCTGGAGACGCCGAAACTCGCCCCGTTCATCGAGGAGATGCGGCGCAACATTGCCAAGGTGCTGGGCACGGAGCCCTCGCGGGTCAATGTGAAGGCCAAAACGAACGAAAAGATGGGGTTCATCGGCCGCGGGGAGGGCATCGCGGCCTTTGCCGTGGTCACCCTGGCAAGGGCCGGCGCCGACGAAGTGGCCTAGAAGCGGACGGGTCGACGACGAAGGTGGATGCATCCGGCGACGGCGGCCCCGGTCCATGCATGCGATTCACAGAAAGGAGAGGAGGAAGGCATGAGAATCGGGAAGTTTGTGATTGCGGCGGCCATTGTGGCGGTACTGCTGAGCGGCTCCCTTGCGGCGGCGCAGACCCGGCAGGATATCTTGCGAGATGCACAGGGAAATCTTCCGTCGAGGACCGCGAACCCCGCGGACGACCCGAAAGGCCCCGTCGGGAGTCTCACGGGTCGGACGTCGAGTGGTGCGACAGCCGCCGAGCTGATGACGCTCGGCTCGGTCTGGCAGGTTACGGAAGGTCTGTGGAGCGGCACGTGGAGGCGCCGTCCGGGAACCAATGTATTCGACGCGAAATGGCGTCACACAAACGGCTCCACGGCTCAGGACGTCATCACCCTGCAGTCCTGGAACAAATCCACCAATGAGGTCGTCTTACAGAGGCAGAAACTCAGCGGCACCTACCGGGGAACACTGAATCCCCCCTCCAGAATTGTCACGAGGGGGACGGCCTCGTGGTATCGCCCCGGGGATACCTGGAGTGCCCGGTACTGATCCGTGGGAATTTTCCGGAACGAAAAGAACGGGGGAGCCGGCATCGGCTCCCCCGTTCCTGTATGGCGGTTTCAGGGGGTTGTGCTTACAGCGGGATGTTGTTGTGCTTCTTCTCGGGCAGGTTCTGCTCCTTGTCCCTGTAGGCCTCGAGCAGGGCCACGATGCGCTTGCGCGTCTCGCGGGGCGCGATGACCTCCTCGATGATCCCCATCTTCGCGGCGAAGTAGGGGTTGTTGAACTGCTCCTCGTAGGCGGCGATCAACTCGGCCCGCTTGGCCTCGGGGTCCGGGGCCGAGGTGATCTCGCGTCGGTAGACGATGTTGCAGGCCCCGGCGGCGCCCATGACGGCGATCTCTGCGGAGGGCCAGGCCATCACGTAGTCGGCGCCCAGTTGCTTGCTGCACATGCCGATGTAGGCCCCGCCGTAATCCTTGCGGGTCACGACGGTGAACTTGGGCACCGTGGCCTCGGAGTAGGCGTGCAGGAGCTTCGCGC
>CAYZKT010000009.1:0-15286 GCA_964478885.1 uncultured Syntrophaceae bacterium
TCGTAGCCCGTGCCGCTGCAGTACATCGTGTCGGCCCCGTCGGAGACGAGGATGACGAACTTCTGACGGCAGTTCATGTAGGCATCCGCCGCCTTGTGGGCGTCGAGGTAGGCCTTGACGGTCGTCAGGCCCGTCACGAGGGGCGTGGCGCCGACGACGTTGGAGTAGCTCATCCACCAGTTGATGCTGGAGGTGTCCCCCGAGGACTGGTTTACCGTGCAGGATTGATTGCTGCCGCAGTAGAGGAGGGAGTACTTCGTCGCGATGTCGCGCAGCTTCGAGTAGGCGCTTCCCTGGAATTTCCCGAGACCGATGCGGATGTTGAGGCTCGTCTCGTCATCCTTGTTGATCGTGCCGTTGTGATTGTCGTCGAGGATGTTGAACAGCGTCTTGCGGGCGATCTCGAAGCGCGAGCAGTAGGTCGTGTAGCCCGGCACGCTCTGGTCGTCGTAGAAAGGTCCCTCGCAGGCCGGGTCGCTGTAGGGTTTGGTCGGGTAGTTCCACCTGTCGTGGTCCCCCGGGGGGTTCCACTTCATGCTTCCCGAGAGGTCGAGCACGATCATGGCGTCTGGCGCAATGGAGGTGAACAGGCCCGTTTCGTCCGTCAAGAGCTCCGCCGACGTGTCCGGAGGCGCCAGGGGCAAGAGCAGCAGCGGCAGCACGACGAGCCTCAGGAGCAGGGTCTTGAGGGGAGAGTGCGTCGCTCCGTTTCCGAATGTTCTTCTTGTCACTGCCTGCATGACTCTGCCATCCCGGCCGTCGGGTTACTGAAGCCGCCGGTCTCGCCAGTAAAGGATGTTGGTGCGGTTGTTCACCCCTCCCGGGGTTACGGGCGCCCGCATCGTCGTGGAACCCGTGCCCGACCCGCCGCTGACGGTCACGTACAGATCCGGGGTGGGACTGTAGGGATTGAGCGAGAGCGTCGGGGCCGTGGGGATTCCCACGCCGAGCGTAATGCTCCGGGCCCCTCCCGTGAGGCTGCCGGCCCCTTCGATGTAGGCCACCCCATAGAGCTTCGCCGACCCGGCGGCGTTGCAGGGGTCGGTGACGCCGGCCCCTCCGGGTGTGTAGGTCGTGAAGTAGACCTGGCCGCCGAAAACGGTCGCCTCGCCGAGGACTTTCTCTCCCCCCCCTGCCAGGTTGAAATACCAGCCGTGTTTGCTCGCGTTGTCCGTGTAGGTGCTCCCCGTGATGTTGTCGAGGGTGCTGCCCGACCAGGTGCTCGTCAGGTCGGAATCCTTGACGGCGAAGAAACGTTCCACGGTCGTCCCCACGACGATGGGCTCCGTCTTGTCGCCCGTCCCCCAGTAGACCCAGAGGTTGCCCGTCGCGTCCTTCGCGACCGTCGGCGCAGCGAAGACCGGCCCGACACCCGAATCGAGGCTCGAGGGCTGGAACAGGCGGCTGCCCGTCCAGCTCGCCGTGCCGCAGGCACTGCCGTCGGCGGCCGAGCAGAACCGGAACCGCCACATCTGCCCCTTCAGGTCACCGATGTAGACCGTGTCGACAAAGCCGTCGAGGTCGCTGTCCACGACGGCCGGCGCCGCGGGCATGGAGTAGTTCAGATACGTGGGGTTGTCCGCCCTCGTGTAGCTCCAGAGGATGCTGCCGTCGGCCAGGTCGATCACGAAAAAGCCCTTGCCGCGCTTGTCGCAGTCCGTCCCCGCGCCGTCGTAAGGGTTGCAGACGGCCCAGTTGTGCCCGCCGCCCATGAACCCGACCCACTTCTCGTTGCCGCCGATCTTCACGCGTGCGATGTACATCTTGCTGTAGGGGTCCCCGAAGTAGGGGGCCTGGGCGCTCGTCGGGGCGATGCGCCATTTGTAGACCGGGTTGAGCGTGTCGGTGATGTCGAAGGCGTAAACGCCGCAGTAGTAGGGGCGCGTCTCGTCGTAGACGAGGCTGAAGTCGCTCAGGCAGTCCGACGACGAGCTCCAGAGGTAGGGGTCCGCGCCGCGGCCCAGCCCGAAGACGAGCAGGGTCTTCCAGTCCGCGGCCGACTTCGTCGTCCCGGCGCCCGTACCCAGCCAGACGTCGGCCACCGAGATGGGCCCGTCCACGAAGTATACGTGGGGCATTCCCGCGGGATGCGCGGCGTGCGCGATCTGCCGCAGCTTCGGCACGAGATTGGGCGGGATGAAACTCCAGGCCTCGGAGCCGTCGGAGGTCTTGAAAGCGTGAAGCTGGCCGTCGTTGGCGCCGCCCAGGACGATTCGCTGCCCGTTGGAGGACGACCGAACGTGGTTCGTGCGGTGCGTGGCGAAGGCGTTGGCGCTGTCGTTGGTGTCCTTGTAGTAGTACGACGGCGTTCCCACCGTCACGGGGTTGGCGCGGAAGATGTCGCCCAGCTTCCAGTTGTCCTTGTTATAGGCCGTCTCGCCGCGGATGTATCCCACCACCTCGTTTCGGCGCGTGTCGTTCTCGACACCCAGATCCGTGTAGGTGATGCTGGCTGTCGTAAAGTCGACGAGGGAACCTCCCTTATAGGTCTTGATGACACGGGTGGCCGGGTCGCGCGCCTGCAGGAACTGGCCGGCGTCCCAGATTGCCCCCCCGACGGTGCCGTCGCTCAGGATCTGGTACTTGCGAAGGTGCCCGAGCCACATGGGGTCGTTGTTCACGGGCTGGAAGGACACCTCGTAGAGGTAGTTCTCGTCGGCGATGCGCGACGAGGCGACCGACGACTGCGAGAAGGCGTAGTTGGCCTCGCGGATGTAGTTGATCGCCTCCCGCAGGCCCGCCTCGAGTTCCGTGGCATTCCCGGCGATGAAGGCGTAGCCGTTCAGCGGGGTGTTCCCCGGGTCGTTGGACGTGGCGAAGCACTGGGTGCTCGAGTCATCGCAGGTCCCCGTCGTGGAGGCATCCGCGCAGGGATCGGCACCGAAGGCCGAGACGTCGAGGGCCGTCTTGTCGCCGCTGTTCGTGACCAGCGGGTTGTCCGTGCCCCCATAGTAGGCCATCCAGTTCAGGGTGTTCTTCTCGATCTCGGGCATGTTGGAGCCGAAGCCCACGACGAAAAGCTTGTAGCCGGCGTCGGCCAGGGCCTTGGCCCGGGCCACCGAGGCCCGCCTGCGCTTGTACTGGGTGCGGTCCGTGTCGTTGACGGCGGAGCTGCAGTACATCGTGTCGGCCCCGTCGGAGAGCAGGATCACGAAACGCTGCCGGCAGTTCTGGTACGTGTCGGCGGTCTTGAGGCTGTCCATTTTGGTCTTGACGCTTTCAAGGGCGAGGGCCAGGGGTGTCGCCCCGGCCACGCTCGAGTCGGTCATCATGGACCGCAGGATGCACTTGTAATCCGCGATGTTGTAGGAGGTCGGCGTCGTGCAGTAGCTGAGGGAACCGAAGGGTGCTCCGCAGTAGATGTTGCGGTACGACGTCCCGATGGGCTTCCACTCCTGGTAGTAGGCCCCCTGGAACTTGGCGAAGCCCATCCGGATGTTGAGGCTCGTGTCGTCGTCGGTGAAGACCTTGCCGTCCTTGTTGTCGTCGAGCAGCTTCTTGATGACGTCCCTTGCAATGAGGTAGCGGGCGCAGTCGGTGGAGTAGCCCGCCATCTCCGTGCTCGTCATGTAGAAGGGGCCCGAGCACGTCGCGTTGCTGTAGCGCTTGAGGACCGCGTTGCCGCACTGCGCCGTCCAGGGCGGGTAGTAACTCGTCTTGTAGTCGTTGTAGAATGTCGGGTTGTTCATGATGGTCCAGCAACTGCCGTTGACGGGGTTGTAATAGCAGGTGGAGAGCCCGTTGGGGCAGTGGAAGACGTCCCCCGGCGGGTTCCACTTCATGCTGCCCGACATGTCGAGGACGATCATGGCCTCGGGAGCCACGTTGGTGAACAGCCCCGTCTCCGTGCAGGCCTCGTCGGTATCGCAGGTCTGTGCGTGGGCGATCCCCGGCCCGCAGAGAAGGGCGATCAGAATCGCGGCGAAAATCGCGCATGGCGTCTTCATGGTCTTTTCCCCTATCGGGACATGGTCCCCATCTCGACGGGCCCGTGGCCGAGGCCCGCCTCGATCGTCATGCTCGCGTTGTAGGCCGTGTTCCTCCCCGTGATCCGCGCATCGTAGCGTGCCTGCCCCCAGGTCTGGGAGCCGCCGATGGAGAAGCCCGGCAGGGGAATCTGGGCCGGGCCCGTCGTGGGCTCCGTGGGCTGCTCGATCGTGTACTGCGTGTTCGGATCTCCCCCCCCGCCGACCGCCTGGTTCGTCACGGTGACGGCCGCCAGGTTGGCAGGATCGAAATTGACGGTCAACCAGTGAAGCCCCGCCTCTGCGGCGTTGACGGCCTTCTTGTCGCCCACGGACCGCATGCTCACCCGGATGTCCCCCGTCGAGAGGTTGAGGGCGACGATCCCCACGGCCAGGAGGATCAGGTTGGCCATCAGCGCGGCCACGAGGGCAAAGCCTTTCTGTTCTCTGTTGCGTTTCATGCGCACCCGTCCTTGCTCAGAATTGAATCCCGTGATTGCGGGGAATGATGCTGGTCGAATAGGCCATCTGCCTGCGCTGGCCCGAGGTCGGGTCCACGTCCGCGGACCGGACGAGCAGCGCGATCTCGATGCGCCGGATCCTCGGGATGTCGTTGGGCAGGTTGGCGTGGGGGATCTCGGCGCCCGTGCCGTCGAAGTAGCGGAAGACGGGCAGCGCGTTGTTCACGACCTCGACGGTCCGGACCTCGGGCTGCCCGGCGATGGGCCCGAGAAACGACATCTCGTTGGCCGCGTTGCGACCGCCGGGGCACCGGACGTTTTCCCTCGTGATCCGGTTGTTCGCCGCATCGTAGGCGTACCGGATGATCTCGCCGTCGATGTCCCCGCACGTCCGGCTGGGGTTCGGCGACTCGATGTCCATCTCGACGGTGATCGCCGCGGCCGTGGCTTCCTGGATGCCGCGCCAGTTCTGATTCCCCGCCACGTTGCAATTCGCCGGGTCCCGCCAGAGGTTCGGCTCGAAGGTGGAATTGAAGGAGGCCATGCGGATCTCCGCGGCCATGAGCTCCAGGGCGGCCCGGGCATCCTGGTTCGTCGTCACCTTGCGTTCGATCCCCGTGGAGGAGCGCTGCCCCGACACGATGGCCGTCGTCACGGCGGCGAGAAGAACCATCCCGACGGCCACGGCCATGACAAGCTCGGGGAGCGTGAAGCCCTTTGAATCGTTCAGTGGATCCCTCATTGTCTGAAATACTCCTGTCTCGATACGATGGTGCTCTCGGTGATCCCACGGGTGTTGCCTGGCCAGGTGACCTGCACCCTCACCGTCCAGGCGTTCGTCGCGCCCGCAAGCGGGGTGACCGTCGTGGCCACGGTGTAGGTCACGTCGCCGGCCTGCTGGGCCGCCTGGCTGCTGGCGTTGATCGTCCGGGTGCAGGGGCCGCCGAGGAACAGATTGCGGCCTGTGGCGTCGCAGCCCGTCGCGAAGGCGTTGTTCGGGTTCATGATCCACAGCTCGTTTCGCTCCAGCTCGCTCTGGAGGATGCCGGCCGCCCTGCCCATGAAATCGGAGCGCCCCGCCGCGCTCCAGGACGTGGGCTGCATGGACAGAAGCGCCATGATACCCACGGCCGTGAGGAACAGCGTGATGAGCACCTCGACGATCGTGATCCCGCGGTTATTGCATCGTGTACGTGACATGGGCCCTTCCTGTCATGAGTACGGTGATCGTACCGGTGGAGTTGCGAACATTGGTGATGCCGATGGTCGCGGCAGTCGATGCCGACCCGCGGGGCTGGATCGTGATCGTGACGGCCGCCGCGCCCCCGTTTACGCTCGCCATCCGAACCGTCCCGTACTCGGCGAATGTCTTCGTTTCGTCGACGGCGGCCAGCCCGTTGGCCGCGGCCGCCTGGATCCGATACGTGTTGGCCGGGTCCGGGTTGTAGGTGATCGTGTAGGACCTGTTTTCGGCCATGGCCCTGCCGCGCGAGTCGTAGAAATCGGACGAGAGCATCCTGCCCGCGCCCTTCAGATTCGAGTTGTCGACCCACCCCCGGTAGGACGGGATGGCGATGGCCAGTACGATCCCGAACAGGACGAGCGTGATGAGAAGCTCCACCATGGAGAAACCCGAAGCGTCGCCGCGGGTTCCCCGGCCGTCACGCAGACGCCCGGCGGAAGGCCGCCCGGCAAGGATCCGTTTCTCCACTCTGCTGCGTCGCGAATGTCTCATGACCTCTGTTTCTCTCGATTCGTCAGGGTTCTGATTCCCGGCCCCGCCGCAATCGCATCGCCCGCCGCGCCGGGAAATCACTCTCAGTTGAGCAAGAAGCATGCCCGGTGCAGCTTCGTGATTGCCTTCGCCGCGCGGCCGTCGTCCGTAAAACCCTCAGGCAGGAAAGTGAAACCGGGCGGGAGGCGATGGAACGGAAGGCGGGACGCGGTGTGCCCCGGAAGGGGATCCCCGCCTCGTCTCGTGATCGGATGTCCTGCCCGGCAATCCTGCCGCCATATCCTTCGATCGGACGTAGGCCAGTGATTTTGCGCCCCACCCTTTCGGATGGTTTGCCCTGATCAGGCCGTTTCCTGAAAGCGATCAAAACCCGAGAAGTGCCCGAACCGGCTGGAGGTTAGGGTTCTTCTGAATTCTTTTTCGGTCTTCGGGAGTGAAAACTTGAGGGGAAAAATCTGCGGTGCGGTATGGATCAGGGAAGCGCGCGAAACAGAACGAGATGCGTCAGCGGCCAGCCGACGAACGGGTACATCACGGCGGCAATCGACAGGAAGGGCCCGAAGGGAACGGCGTATTTCATGTCCCTGCCCTGGATCGCAATGAGCGCGACACCGACCGCCGCCCCGAGGATGGAACTCATGAACACGACGAAAAACAGGGACTTCCATCCCAGGAAGGCCCCGATCATGGCCAGCAGCTTGATGTCCCCGCCCCCCATGCCCTCCCGCTTAGTGAGCAGCTCGTACCCGACGGCAATCAGGTAGAGAAACCCGCCACCCGCAAGGATCCCCAACAGGGAGTCCCAGAACGGCACGCCCATGACCAGCCAGGCCAGCAGAAAACAGACGGGGATACCCGGCAGAGAGATCACATCGGGGATGATCTGGTGGTCCAGATCGATGAAGGTAACGACCACGAGCGCCGCCGCAAAGAGAAAGGCGGCCACGTACTGCAGGCTCGGCCCGTAGAGCCAGGCCATGGCCACGGAAAGCAGGGCCGTCAGCAGTTCGACCAGGGGGTAGCGGGGGGAGATGGCCTCGCCGCAGTCCCGGCATCGGCCGCGCAGGGCGAACCAGCTCACGAGGGGGATGTTGTCGTAGAAGCGGACCGGGTTTCCGCACTTCGGGCAGTGGGAGGCCGGGGTGACGATGGATTTGCCCTCGGGGATCCGCCAGATGCAGACGTTGAGGAAGCTGCCGATCATGGCCCCGAGAACGAAGGAAACGACACCCCAGAATAATTCCATACGCTTATCAGCCTATGTGCTCGTGAGCCGAAGTAGAAACCGGCAGTTCAAAAATGGCTGGATGCAATATCCCCTGAAAAGATGGAAGTTAGGAAGCTGTGAAGTTATGAAGTTCGGAGAAGCCGGAAGCATGTAACTGGTTTCAGCCCGTCCAAGTTTCTCAACTTCCCAAGTTCTCAACTTCCTGTTCGTATGGGGTGCGCCCCCGGTCAACTGCCGGTCTCACCCGTCCTTGCGCCCCCACTCATAGGGAATCTCGTTCTCGTGCGGGTGGACCCGGAACTCGTCGGGGTCGTCGTAGCGGTACACGTCTGTGGGGACGTTGATCACGAGGGCCTCCTCGCCGGAGATGCACTTGAACCCGTGGAAGACCAGGGGCGGGATGTGGATCAGGATCGGGTTGTGCTCGCCCGCAAAGAACTCGTTTACCTCGCCCTCGGTCGGCGAGCCCTTGCGACCGTCGAAGAGCACGATCTTCATCATCCCCCTGACGACGGTCATGTTGTCGGACTGGCGCTTGTGGTAATGCCACCCCTTGACCACCCCGGGGTAGGCCGTCGTCATGTAGACCTGGCCGAAGGCCTCGAACATCTCGTCGTCGGCCCGGAGCATCTCCATCAGCCGCCCGCGCTCGTCGGGAATGATCCTCAATTTCTTGATCTTCACACCGTCGATCATAAGCACCTCGTTGGCTGAGTGCGGACGCGGAAGGCAGACAGCTCCGGGAAAAGGTTCTTTCTTGCCTTTCGCCTTTCGCCTTGCGCTTTCAGCTCTTTGCCTGTTGACCCGTCGTCTAGTCCAATTTGTTCGCGCCCGTTTTGGCCACCATGTTGCCCGCGTACATCAGCGAATCGAAGGTGCCGGCATCGGACCACCACCCGTCGAGAACGTCCCAGGTGATCGTCCCCTCGCGGATGTAGTGGTTGTTCACATCCGTGATCTCCAGCTCGCCCCGGTTCGAGGGTTTGAGCGTCTTGATCACGTCGAACACCGTGGCGTCGTACATGTAGATGCCGACGACGGCGTAATTCGAGGCCGGCTGCTTCGGCTTCTCGTCGATGCGCACGATGCGGTCCCCCTCGAAGGCCGGCACGCCGAAACGCTGCGGGTCCGGAACCTCCTTGAGCAGGATCTTGGCGCCCCGCTCCTGTCTCTTGAAGGCCTCGACGGCCTTCCGAATGTTCTTCTCGATGATGTTGTCGCCCAGGACGACGGCGATCTTGTCCCCGTCGGCGAAGTAGGCGGCCAGGTCGAGGGCCGCCGCGATCCCGCCCTCCCCTTCCTGGTAGGTGTAGTTGAGGTGCTTCAGGCCGAACTCCTTGCCGTTTCCCAGCAGCTTCAGGAAATCCCCGGCGTTGTTCCCCCCCGTGACGATCAGGATCTCGTCGATACCCGCGTTGACGAGCGTGCGGATGGGGTAGTAGATCATCGGCTCCCGGTAGAGGGGGAGAAGATGCTTGTTGGTGACCTTGGTCAGGGGGTGCATGCGGGTGCCGAGCCCCCCTGCGAGAACGATGCCTTTCATGGAATCCTCCATTCTGTCCCGAGGACGCAAACTGCGGCTTTATACCACATCCCGGCGGCGGGGGGGTAGTGGAAAACATCCCCGCGACGGCATTGCGGGATCGGCGCGCACGCGTTTTCATCTTGTGCGGAAGACCCCGCTTTTGTATAGTAGCCTGTCGTGTGATACAAATATTAAATATGCTGCAAGGGTCATTCCAGAAATGGAAGTTCCCGAGCCGACCGACAACGGAAACCAAGCATGACCGACGAACACTACATGAAGATGGCCCTCGCCCTGGCAAGGCGGGGAGCCCCCTGGGCCTGCCCCAACCCCCTCGTGGGGGCGGTGATCGTGAAAAACGGACGCGTCATCGGGAAGGGGTACCACCGGTGCTGCGGGGAAAACCACGCCGAGATCAACGCCATCGAGAGCGCGACGGAACCGGTCCGGGGCTCGACAGTCTACATCACCCTGGAGCCCTGCTCCCATCACGGGAGAACCCCGCCCTGCGTGGAGCGCCTTGTGAAGGAGAAGCCGGGGCGCGTCGTCATCGGGACGATCGACCCCAACCCCGTCGTTTCGGGCCGGGGGCTGGCGATGCTGAAGCGTCACGGGATCGAGACGCGCACGGGCGTTCTCGAGGAGCAGTGTCGAGACCTCAACGAAGTCTTCTTCAAGTACATCCGGAGCCGGATCCCCTTTGTCACGCTGAAATTCGCCCAGTCCATCGACGGGAAGATCGCAACCTCCACGGGCCATTCCCGGTGGATCAGTTCGGAGCCCTCCCGGGTCTTCGCCCATCGCCTGCGCAGCCTGCACGACGCGATCCTCGTGGGATCGGGAACGATCGTGAAAGACGACCCGGAACTCACCTGCCGCCTCGTCAAGGGCCGCGACCCCCTTCGCGTCGTCGTGGACTCGCAGCTCAGGATAGGCCCTGGGGCGCGGGTTCTTCAGGACCAGGAGCGCGCGCGAACCCTGATCTTCACGACGTCCGCACACGACCGGGAAAAGAGGGCGCTTCTCGCCGATCGCGGGATCGAGGTCCGGGTTGCCGGGAGGAAGCAGGTCGACCTCGCCGCCGTCCTCGAGGAACTGGGGAGGCGCGAGATCTCGTCGCTTCTCGTGGAAGGGGGCGCCGGGGTCCTGACCTCCTTCATCCGGGCGCGACTTGCCGACCGGCTGATCGTCATCTCCGCCCCGAAGATCTTCGGAAAGGGAACCGACGCCATCGAGGAACTGGGCGTGAGAACCGTCGACCAGGCCGTTCCCATCGCCGTCCGGAGGGTGTCGCAAAAAAATGGGGACATCATCGTCGATGCCCGTTTCATTCACGACTGAAAAAAGGGAAACCACAATGAAGAGGGGATCCTGTCACATGTTCCTGCATTACACCCTGAACCCTGTTTCTGCGGCGCCGGAGGCGCGCGCCTGATGCCCTGGTATGCCGTTCACACGAGAAGCCGCCACGAGAGCAAGGTCTGCGACGGCCTGACCCTGAAGTCCATTCACGCCTTCCTGCCGAAGATCGAGACCTGGAGCCGCAGGAAGGACCGCAGGAAGAAGATCCAGCTGCCCATGTTCCCGGGCTACCTGTTCGTCGAGATGATGCGGGCCGACAACCAGGAGCGGCTCGACATCCTGAAAACGGCCGGCGTGGTCAAGATCCTCGGGACGGCCCGCGGCAACACCCCCGTCCCGGTACCCGACGAGAAGATCGAGGCCATCCGTCGCCTCGTGGACTCGAAGGTGGAGATCCAGCACTACCGTTACCCCAAGGTCGGGGAGCGCGCGCGGATCCTCGACGGGCCGTTCAGGGACATCGAGGGGCTCGTCGTGAAGGCCGACCCCCGTAAGGACCTCTTCGTGATCACCATCGAGATCCTCCAGCGTGCTGTGGCCATCGAGATGCAGGGGTTCCAGGTGGAGAAAATCTAGGGGAAGGCTGGAATAATGGAATAATGGAATGATGGGATGGACGGAAAGATTTTTCCCTGTCTTTGCCCAATATTCCATCACTCCAATGCTCCCTCTTCCCGGAAGGCCCTCCTCGCTTCCTCTCCGAATCGCTCCTCTTCCCCCCGGTACTTCGGCGAATGGTGAAAGAGGACGAATCGCTTCACCCTTGCCAGCCGCGCCAGGCGCCCCGCCTGCCGGGCCGTCAGGTGATACTTCTCCCCGGCGCGCTCCCGGTCCTCCTCGAGAAAGCAGGCTTCGACAAACAGCACGTCGGCGCCCCGGGCGAACTCCACGATCCGTTCGGAATTCCCGGGGCTGTCGATCACGTCCGAGACGTAGACGATTTTCTGCCCCGGCGTGATCTTCGTGATCCTCTCCTTCAACTCGCCCAGCGCGAAGACCCGTTCGACCGTCCTGCGGTCCTCCCCTCTCCACCAGACGCGGAACGCGCTCTCGTCAGGCTCGTTGCGATGGATGCAATCCTTCAGCGCATTGATCCAGGCGCCTCCCGGCAGACCCGTCTCGGCCAGGGCGTTTTTCTTGACGTTGACGCGACGCTTCTCCTCGAGACGAAAGGCCAGACAGGGAACCTTGTGATCCAGAAAGACGGCCTCCACCCGGTAGGCATCGCGCTCCACGATCGTCCCGTCGAAGGCCCCGATCTGTCTCTGCGGCCCGGGGCGAAAGGCTTGCCGGCACTCAAACACCGCGGTCTCCATTCGGCCGGGGTGAAGCTCCGTCACCCACAGGCGGAAATCGTTCTCGTAGTTTTCCACCAGGTTCCAGGTGTAGGCCCTGAGCTTGCCGTCCACGTTGTCGATGAAGCCGGGCGGACCATAGAGAAACAGGTGCTTCTCCCGCCCGAGGCAGACGCGCAGCAGGTGATCGAAGCCGATGAAATGATCCATGTGGGTGTGGGTGACGAAGATCCGGACCACCTTGAGGATCATGCGCGGCGGCAGCGCCTGGATATCGCCGAGGTCGAACAGGAGAGCTTCCCGGCGGTACCGCATGTCGAGGAAGACGGCGGGGTCCCCAAAGGGGTTGTTGACGAGTCGCGCGCTGAACATGGAAGCCTCACGGGCGCCCGGGGGCCCTTGCCGGGAGGGCTTCCCTGAGACCCCCCCGCTCGGTCCGGATCGAATTCTCCCCGGTGTCTTGGTTGTACTATGACCCCGGCGGGCCGTCAAGGCACAGGGCAGAAATTCCTTGACTTTCGCGCCCGGAAACGATTTATTGCGCAGCTTGATCACCTTTTTCCTCCGGAGGAAGCATCATGGCGAAAGCCCGCATCGTCATCGACAGGGAGCGCTGCAAGGAGTGCCACCTGTGTATCCTGGCGTGCAAGAAGGCCCTGATCGTCACGACGGCGGAATTCAATTCCAGGGGTTATCACCCTGTGGCCTCCAAGGACGGGGACGAGTGCACCGGCTGCACGCTGTGCGCGGTCATGTGCCCCGAGGCCGCAATCGAGGTCTACCGTGGATAAGATCCTCATCTCAGGAAACTGGGCCTGCGGGGAAGCCGCCATCCGGGCAGGCTGCCGGTTCTACGCGGGCTACCCCATCACGCCTCAGAACGAGCTTACCGAGTACATGGCCGAACACATGCGCCAGGCCGAGGGCGGCACGTTCATCCAGGCCGAAAGCGAAATCGCGGCGGTCAACATGGTCCTGGGGGCGAGCTCCGCCGGGGCACGGGCCATGACCTCCTCGTCGAGCCCGGGCATCTCCCTCAAGCAGGAAGGGATCTCGGCGCTCGCGGCCGACGAGCTTCCCGCCGTGATCGTCAACATGATGCGCGGGGGCCCGGGGCTGGGGAACATCCTCCCCTCGCAGGGGGACTACTTCCAGGCCACGCGCGGCGGCGGGCACGGGGACTACCGAACGATCGTGCTCGCCCCCTCCTCCGTGCAGGAACTGGCCGACCTGACCATGGACGCCTTCGACCTGGCCGACGCCTACCGCAACCCCGTGATGATCCTGGGGGACGGCATGACGGGGCAGATGATGGAGCCCGTCGTCTTCGGGAAACCGAGGCCGCGGCGCTACAACGAAAAATACGTGCTCAAGGGGTGCGGAGAGGGCAAGAGCCGTTTCGTCCGGGCCCTCATCCTCGATGCCCTGCGCATGGAAGAGCACAACTGGAAACTCGTGCGCAAGTACAACGTCATCGTCCAAAAGGAGGTCCGCTTCGAGACCTTCCGGACGGGCAACGCGAAGCTCGTCATCATCGCCTACGGCATCGCCGCCCGGATCGCCAAGGGGGCCATCAACCGGCTGCGGGATTCGGGCTACAGGGTGGGGCTCATCCGGCCCATCACACTCTGGCCTTTCCCGGCCCAGATTGTCCGCGACACGGCGGAACGGATCGGCAACTTCATGGTCTTCGAGATGAGCACGGGGCAGATGCTCGAGGACGTGAAGCTGGCCCTGGAGGGAAGCGCGCGGGTCAGCTTCTACGGGCGTCCCGGCGGGGTCGTGCCCACTCCGGCGGAACTCGCCAAGGCCATCGTCCAGGAATACCAGAGGTAGCACGCCGATGAAGAAGATCTTCTCCAGGCCCAAGTCGCTCAAGAACACCGCGTTCCATTACTGCGCGGGGTGCGGTCACAGCATCACGCACCGCCTGATCTGCGACGCCGTCGATCAACTGGATATCCGCGGGATCACGATCGGGGTGCCGCCGGCGGGCTGCGCCGTGCTCGCCTACAACTACTTCGACGTGGACATGCTCGAGGCCCCCCACGGCCGGGGCTGCGCCGTTGCCACGGGCATCAAGAGGACACTGCCGGACCGGGTCGTCTTCTCCTACCAGGGCGACGGGGACCTCGCCGCCATCGGCACGGCCGAGACCTTCCACGCGGCCAACCGCGGCGAGAACATCACCGTCATCTTCATCAACAACGCCGTCTACGGGATGACCGGGGGCCAGATGGCCCCGACGACCCTGCTGGGCATGACGTCCACCACGTCGCCCCCGGGCCGCAGCGAGATCCTCGACGGGCACCCCATCCGCATGAGCGAGGTTCTCGCCCAGCTCGACGGGGCCAAGTACATCGAGCGCTGCGCCGTGAACACGCCCCAGAACATCCTGCGCGCCGGCCGGGCCATCCGGAAGGCTTTTCAGTACCAGGTGGACGGCGTCGGGTTCACCATGATCGAGGTCCTGTCCCAGTGCCCCACCAACTGGAAAATGACGGCCGCAGAGTCCTGCCGGTGGGTCGACGAAGTGATGGCGAAGACATTCCCCATCGGGATGATCAAGGACATCGGCAAAGGGGAAAAGCATGCAGATTAAAACCGTCTTTGCAGGCTTCGGCGGCCAGGGTGTCCTCATGATGGGCTACAGCCTCGCCCACGCGGCCATGAACGAGGGCCTCCACGTCACGTACCTGCCGTCCTACGGCGCCGAAGTGCGCGGGGGGACGGCCAACTGCACCGTGGCCGTCTCGGACGAAGAGATCGCCTCGCCCGTGGCGTCCCAGCCCGATTTCATCGTCGCCATGAACAGCCCCTCCCTCATGGCGTTCCAGACGAGAATCGCACCCGGCGGCGCCTTTTTCCTGAACTCGTCCATCATCGAGGGCCGTCCGAACCGGGCGGACGTCTCGATCTTCGAGATCCCCGCGGCCGGCATTGCCTCCGACCTGGGCAGCCCCCGGGTCCAGAATGTGGTGATGATGGGCGCCTACGTGAAGGCGACGAGGCTCGTGTCCGCGGACACCTACCTGAAAAGCCTCAAGTCGATCCTGGGGGCCCGGAAGAAGGCGGCGATGGACATCAACCGGAAGGCCTTTTCGGCCGGCTACGATACCATCGACTAAACCAGGGGGAACCCGTCTCTCATGACCATCAAGCAGATCTCCGTTCAGCTGGCGAACATCCCGGGGCAGCTCGCGAAGCTCGTGGATATCCTGGACAAGGAGGATATCAGCGCCAAGGCAATCTCCGCGGCCAGCACGGCCGAAAGCAGCGTCGTGAGGCTGGTCGTCAACGACCCGGACCGGGCCGAGAGGGTCCTGGAGACCTTCGGGTTCACCTTCGAGGTGCAACCGGTGCTCGCCGTTGAAGTGCCCTGCCACCCGGCCGGCATGAACGCCATCGTGAAGCCTCTCATGGATGCGGAGATCAACATCCACTACATCTACACGACCATCGAGCGCATCGGGAAGGAGACGATCCTGATCCTGGGCGTAGACGACCACGAGCAGGCCGCCGAGATCCTCAAGGAGCACTGGATCCACTTCGTGGGCGAGCAGATTTACAACCTCTAATCAGGGTCCAGGGGCCAGGGATCAGGGTCCAGGAAAGGAAGAAGATTTTTCTCTGCCCCATACCCGATACCCGAGTGCCCTCCCATGTCCCTCTTCACCGTTTCCACGGATAAGGAAAAAGCGCTGCTCGAGCGGAT
>CAYZKT010000009.1:15386-27840 GCA_964478885.1 uncultured Syntrophaceae bacterium
CCATGTCCCTCTTCACCGTTTCCACGGATAAGGAAAAAGCGCTGCTCGAGCGGATGGCGAGCCTCGGGGTCGCTGAAAGCGACCTGCGGGAGACCTTTGTCCGCTCTTCCGGCCCCGGCGGGCAGAAGGTCAACAAGACCTCGACCTGCGTGCAGCTCGTGCACGTCCCCACGGGGCTCACCGTCAAGTGCCAGCGGGAACGCTCCCAGGCCCTGAACCGCTTCCTGGCGCGTCGCCTGCTCCTCGACCGGATCGAAAAACTGCATAAGGGGGTCGTCGAAGCCGAGAGGGACCGCGCGGAGAAGATCCGGCGGCAGAAGCGAAAGCGCTCAAAACGGGCAAAGGAAAAGATGCTCGAGGGCAAGCGCAGGCAGTCTGAGAAGAAGAGCCTTCGGGCAAGAGTCCCGCGGGACGGGGACTGAGGCAAAAAAAGGGGAAAGAAGCCTCTTTTTATTTCGCTTCTTTCCCCTTTTTCCGATGATACCAGGGATATGATGATTTAACCAAGCAGCTTGATGATCGGGTTCGCGTAGAGAATCACGAGCGACACGACGAGGGCGTAGATCGCGACGGATTCCGTCATGGCCATACCGACCATCATGGTGAGCATGATCTTGCCCTGCGCCTCGGGATTTCTCCCCACGGCATTGGACGCACCGCCGGTAGCCTGCCCGATGCCCAGACCGGCGCCGATGGCTCCGAACCCCATCGCGATGCCGGCGGCGATCACGGAGCAACCCAGAACGATCGCCTTCGAGTAATCAGCTCCGCCTTCCTTCTCGGCGGCAAGGGCCAGGGACGCAAAACCGAAAACGAACAGAACGGATACCAGCGCTGCGAACATCTTCTTGGACTTCATTTCGACCTCCTCTCTGTCTTTGGATTGGATAACACGTCATCTCTCTCTTGATCGGCCCCGGCCCCGGTCCCCCGTCTTCGCAACGCCACCCCCTTTCCGACGAAGGCGCAAGCGCTTTCTGCCCGCTGAAGCGGAAGTGGACCCGCTCGGCCGCGTACTTTATTAAAGATATAAAAAAGAATTGTCAAGGACAATTTGATTGTGCTATCAGCCCGGCCGTGAGAAGGTGGGACGGGTTTTACCGCGGAGGATCTTTCAGGCCATGGCGCATCGCAACCTGACGCAACAACGGGACCTCTTGAAGCAGCTGCAGGGCGACCTGCCCGTCGAAAAGAGGCCCTTTCGCACCGTGGCGGCCCGCGCGGGAGTCGACGAGCAGGCGGCCCTGGACACGATCGGGGACCTCCTGCGCGAGGGCACGATCCGCAAGTTCGGGGCGATCCTGAAACACCAGAGGGCGGGCGTCACCCGCAACGCCATGGTGGTCTGGGCCGTTCCCCCCGACCGGGTCGAGGAAGCGGGGGCGGTGTTCGCATCCTTCCGGGAGATCACCCACTGTTACGAGAGACGCCCTCCCTTCGAGGGCCGTTACAACCTGTTCACCATGATTCACGGTACGGGCGGTACACTCGAAGACCTCATCGCCGGAATCGCCGGCCGGGTGGGGATAGGCGACTACCAGGTCCTGCACAGCAAAGAGGAATTCAAGAAAAGCAGTATGGAATACTACTAGGCTTAAGGCAAGGGGCTTAGGGAAGATTCAGAGAGGGATTGTCCCTTTAGCTTTTAGCCTTTTGCCTTTTGCCAGGAGCCGCCATGAAGCGAAATCGTTCTCTTGAGCTTTTCAAAAAGTCAAAGATGCTCATCCCCGGGGGCGTGAACAGTCCCGTTCGGGCATTCGGCTCCGTCGGTTCGACGCCCTTCTTCGTCAGGAAGGCCTCGGGGTCGAAAGTCTGGGACGAGGACGGCAATCGCTACATCGACTACGTGGCCTCCTGGGGGCCCATGATCCTCGGCCATGCCCATCCGACCGTGGTCGATGCGATCCGGAAGGCGGCGAAACGGGGAACCAGCTACGGGGCCCCGACGGCTGCCGAGGTCGAGATGGCCGCTGCGATCACGCGCGCTTTCCCCTCCATGGATCTCGTCCGGATGGTCAGCTCCGGGACGGAGGCAACGATGAGCGCCATCCGGCTTGCCCGGGGAACCACGGGGCGGGAGAAAATCCTCAAGTTCGAGGGCTGCTATCACGGCCATGCCGATTCGCTGCTGGTCAAGGCGGGTTCCGGCGTGGCCACGCTCGGCATTCCCGGAAGCCCGGGAATCCCGAAAGGGCTGGCGGAGCTGACCGTCACGGTCCCCTTCAACGACCTGGCAGCCGCAAAGAGCGCCGTGAAAAAGCACGGCAGGGAACTGGCCTGTGCCATCGTCGAGCCCGCCGCGGGCAACATGGGGCTCGTCCTTCCCGCACCCGGCTTCCTCGAAGGGTTGCGGGAGATCACCGCAGCCGAGGGGATCGTCCTGATTTTCGACGAAGTCATCTCGGGGTTCCGGCTGCGCTTCGGGGGCTTCCAGGACCTCGCCGGGGTCCGGCCCGACCTGACCTGCCTCGGCAAGATCATCGGCGGCGGTCTGCCCGTCGGGGCCTTCGGCGGCAGGCGGGAGATCATGGAATCGCTCGCGCCGGCGGGCCCCGTGTACCAGGCGGGGACCCTCTCGGGAAACCCTCTTGCCATGGCGGCGGGGTTGGCGACCCTCGGCGTTCTCGAGAACGACGCGAATTACCGGGACCTCGACCGGAAAACCCGCCGTCTCTGCGACGGGATGATGAAGCTCTTCCGGAAGAAGAGCATTGCCGCCACCCTCTCCCGGCGCGGGTCCATGTTCACCATCTTCTTCAGCGACATCGAGGTCACGGATTTCTCATCGGCCCTGCGCTGCGACACCGGCCTCTTTGCCCGGTACTTCAACGCCATGCTCCGCCGCGGCGTGAGCCTGCCGCCTTCCCAGTTCGAAACGGCCTTCGTCTCCTTCGCGCACAGCCCGGAGGACATCGACCGCACGCTCGAGGCCTGCGAAAAGGCCCTTTCCGAGATCTGATCCACATGACGTGAAGCGCCGCCCCCCCCGGGCAATTGTGTTGACAGCCTCCCGGGCATCGTTTATCATTTTCGCCGCTTCCCCGGGACGGTGCGGCCCGCCGCATCTCTCCCCGCGGGATCCCGGAAAGACCTGCCACCCCGGACTCGCGCAGCGCAGGAAACCTTTCATCCCAGGATGACGCACATGAACAGAGCGAAACAGATTCGTACGCGGAAGCCTGCGAAGGCCCCCGCCACGTTCTCCGTCTGCCCCGCGGGCAGTCGGTACCCGCTTCCCGCCGACAAGGAGTACAAAAGAGAATTCGAGCGGCTCAAACGAATCGTCGATGCCGAGAGGCGCAAGGGCCGGGAGATCGTCGTGGTGATGGGCCTCGGGTTCGTCGGCGCCGTTATGGCCGGCGTCATCGCGGACTCGGCGGATTCAAAGACGGGCAAGCCCGGGAAATTCGTCATCGGGATGCAGCGGCCCTCGACACGGTCCTTCTGGAAGATCGGCTACCTGAACCAGGGCATCCCGCCCGTCGAGGCGGAGGACCCCGAGGTGGCCCCCCTCATCCAACGCTGCGTCAGGCGGAAAAAGACGCTCATGGCCACCTACACATACGACGCGCTGGCCCTGGCGGACGCCGTCGTCGTGGACGTGCAGTGCGATTACAACAAGGAGACCCTGGGGGACTGCCGGCAGGGTTCGGCCGATATCGCCGCCCTGGAGGACAGTTTGCGGGTCATTGGGGAAAAAATCCGCCCCGACTGCCTCGTTCTCATCGAGACGACGGTCCCGCCGGGCACGACGGAATACGTGGCCTACCCGATTGTCAAGAAAGCATTCGAGGAGCGCGGCATCGACCGGGAGCCGCTGCTGGCCCACTCCTTCGAGCGCGTCATGCCCGGACGGGAGTACGTCTGTTCGATCCGCGACTTCTGGCGGGTCTGCAGCGGTCTCAACGACGAGGCACGCCGGCGTGTGGTGAAGTTCCTCTCGGAGGTTCTCAACGTGTCGAAGTACCCCTTGACGGTGCTGGACCGCCCCATCGAGAGCGAGACCTGCAAGATTGTGGAGAACTCCTATCGGGCCACACTGCTCGCTTTCCTCAATGAGTGGAGCCTCTTTGCCGAGCGAAACGGGGTGGACCTCATCAAGGTCATCAACGCGATCAAGGTCCGGCCGACCCACTCCAACATGATTTTCCCGGGGCCCGGCATCGGGGGATACTGCCTTCCCAAGGACGGCGGCCTCGGCGTGTGGTCTTACCAGACCCTCATGGGGTTCGACGACGACATCTTCAAGATCACCCCCATGGCGATCGACATCAACGACACCCGCGCGCTGCATGCCGCGGAGCTCGTGCGCGACGCGCTGCGCAACATGGGCCGGATCGTCGCCGCCTCGCGGATCGCCGTGCTCGGCGTGTCGTACCGGGAGGACGTGGGGGACACGCGATACAGCGGCTCGGAGATCCTCGTGCGCAAGCTCACGGAAATGGGGGCCGACGTGATCGTGCACGACCCCTACGTGAAGCACTGGTGGGAGATGGAGAAGCAGGATACCTACCCGGCGCCGGGCCACTCCCGCGCCCGGTTCTTCCGAAACCAGGAACGCCTCAGGGACCTCGTCGTGCACAAGGACATGGCCAAGGCCCTGCGGGGGGCCAATGCGGTGGTACTCGCGGTGCGCCATCACGCCTACCGGGACCTCGACCCCGACCAGATCGTGAACATGGCGGGAAAACCCGCGGCCGTCGTCGACTGCTTCGGCATCCTCGACGACAGGGCCATCCGCCGCTACTTCGAGCTCGGCTGCGAGGTCAAGGGTCTCGGCCGCGGCCACGTGAAACGGATCAAGGACGAGGTGCGCGGGCCGCAGCCGAAGGCGGGGGCGACGCGCAGGGAAGGAAGGAACCGATGAAACGGGCGTTCGTCACGGGAATCACGGGCCAGGACGGCTCCTACCTGGCGGAGTTTCTGCTCTGCAGGGGATACGAGGTGCACGGACTGATCCGCCGCGCCAGCACCTTCAACACCGATCGGATCGACCACCTCTTCAAGGACCTGCACGACCCCGCGGCGCGCCTTTTCCTGTATTACGGCGACCTGTCCGTCTCGGGGCAACTCACGGACCTGCTCCACGACATCCGGCCCGACGAGATCTACCACCTCGGGGCCCAGAGCCACGTGCGGGTCAGCTTCGACATGCCCGAGTACACGGGCGACGTGACGGGGCTCGGCACCCTGCGCCTTCTGGAAGCCATCCGCAAGACGGGCATCCCGGCGCGCTTCTACCAGGCCTCGTCGAGCGAGATGTTCGGCGCGGCGCCGCCGCCCCAGAGCGAAGCAACGCAGTTCCACCCGCGCAGCCCCTACGCCGCGGCGAAAGTCTACGCCTACTACCTCGTGAAGAACTACCGCGAGGCCTACAACCTGTTCGGCTGCAACGGCATCCTCTTCAACCACGAATCGCCCCGCCGCGGCGAGACCTTCGTGACCCGCAAGATCACCCGCGCGGCCACCCGGATCAAGGTCGGCCTCCAGGACAAGGTCTTCCTGGGAAACCTGCAGGCCAAGCGCGACTGGGGCTTCGCGGGCGACTACGTGGAGGCCATGTGGCTCATGCTCCAGCAGGACAAGCCGGACGACTACGTCGTGGCCACCGGGGAGACCCGCTCGGTTCAGGAGTTCACGGAGAGGGTCTTCCAGAAGCTCGGCCTCGACTGGCAAGCCCACGTCGAGATCGACCCCCGCTACTACCGGCCCACGGAGGTGGACGTCCTGCTGGGCGACGCCTCGAAGGCGAGGGCGAAACTGGGCTGGTCGCCGACGGTCGGCTTCGAGCAGCTCATCGACATGATGGTGGCGGCGGACCTCGAGCTGGCGAGGAAGGAAAAGACGCTTCAGGACGCCGGGTTTGCCTGCGAGCCCAAGCGGATCCTGTCCTGAGCCGCCGGGAGCAACGATGGACAAAGACGCCAGGATCTACGTGGCCGGACACCGGGGTCTTCTCGGTACGGCCCTCGTGCGAATGCTCCGCGAGCGGGGTCACGAAAACCTCCTGCTGCGCACGAGCGCGGAGCTCGACCTGCGCCGCCAGGCCGACGTGGAGGCCTTCTTCGAACGCGAGAAGCCGCAGGTCGTCTTTCTGGCCGCCGCCCGCGTGGGGGGGATCTGGGCGAACATGCACAACCCCGCCCCCTTCCTCTACGACAACCTGATGATCCAGACGAACGTGATCCACGCCGCGTGGCGGTTCGCGGCTGAACGCCTCCTGTTCGTCTCGAGTTCCTGCTCCTACCCGAGGCTGTGCCCGCAGCCCATGCGGGAGGAGTACATCCTGACGGGACCGCCCGAACCGACCAACGAGGCTTACGCCATCGCCAAGATCAGCGGCATGAAGATGATCGAGGCCTATCACCGCCAGTACGGCGTTCGGTTCTTCTCCGTGATCTTCCCCAACCTCTTCGGGCCGGGAGACAACTTCGACCCCCGCGATTCCCACGTCGTCGCCGCCCTTGTGCGCCGGTTCCGCGAAGCGGCCGTGGGCGGCCTCCCCGAGGTGGAGATCTGGGGCACCGGCCGGGCCCGCCGCGAGTTCCTCTATGTCGATGACGCGGCGGACGCCTGCCTGTTCTTCGCCGAGCGGCTCTCGGGAGGGGAAGCCGTCAATGCAGGAGCCGGGACGGACCTCTCCATCGACGAGCTCGCACGGCGGATCGCGGCGATCTCAGGATACGAGGGTCGCCTGGCCTTCGACCCGTCGAAACCGGACGGCATGCCGCAGAAGCTGCTGGACATCCGCGCCATGGCGCACATCGGGTGGAAGCCCCGGGTGGGCCTCGACGAGGGTCTGCGGAGAACCTGCGAGTGGTACGCGCGGAGCGGGGCATCCGCCGGGGGGCCGGCATGACGATCAGGGTCCGGATCGGCGACATCCGCATCGGCGAGGAGGAAACGGCCTCCGTCCTGGAATCCCTCGCGGAGGGGCAGCTCTCGGAAGGCCGGAAGACCAGGGAATTCGAAAAGCGCTGGGCCCGCTACATCGGGAAGAAATCCTGCGTGGCTCTCAACTCCGGATCCTCGGCCCTCCTGGCGGGGCTGCATGCCCTGATCCACGACGATCGCAGGCCGAAGGTCCGGGCGGGATGCAAGGTCATCACCTCCCCCGTCACCTACGCGGCCACGAGCAACGCCATCGTGCTGGCGGGCATGGAGCCGGTCTACGTCGACATCGACCCCGGCACCTTCACGCTGGACGTCAACCAGGTCGAGGACGTTCTCCGCAGGGGCCCCGAGGGGCATGCCCTGCTGCTGCCCGTGCACCTCATGGGATACGTCAACGACATGGACGCCCTCAACGACCTGGCGAGCCGCTACGGCTTGGCCGTCTTCGAGGACGCCGCGCAGGCCCACGGGTCCCTGTACAGGGGCCGCAAGGCCGGCTCCCTGTCGGACCTCGCCGAGTATTCCTTTTACATCGCCCACAACATCCAGGTCGGCGAGATGGGGGCCGTCGTCACCGACGACGAGGCGCTCTGCCGCCTGATCCGGCGCATCAAGGCCAACGGGCGGCTTTGCGACTGCAGGATCTGCACGCGCTCCGCGGGCACATGCCCGCATCGAGGGGCCGAGTCCGACCCGCGATTCACCCACGACCTCGTCGGCTTCAACTTCAAGACGTCGGAGCTCCACGCGGCGATCGCCATCCCCCAGATCGGAAGGGCCGACGCCATCATCCGCGCAAGACAGCGCAACGTGCGCGCCCTCAACGCGAAGCTCGAGCCTTTTTCGGAGATTTTCCAGCTTCCCGTCTTTTCCGAAGAGGTGAGCTACCTCGCCTACCCCTTGGTCGTCCGCGACCCGAAGTGGTCCAGGGAAAAGATCATGGCTTCGCTGGAGAGGTCCGGCGTCGAGACGAGGCCCCTGTTCGGCTGCATCCCCACACAGCAGCCGGCGTACCGGTCCCTGAAGGAACGCTACGAGGGGAGGCTGCCCAGGGCCGAGTTTGTGGGCGCAAAGGGCTTCTACATCGGCTGCCATCAGTACCTGGAGCCGGCGGACCTGGAATGCGTGCAGGAGGCCTTCCGCAACCTGGTCCGGAAGGGACCCTGAGAGGCACCTAACAGGATAGATTCATTAACCTTTTCTTTATGCCGGCGCACCGGTTTCCGGAGCCTATTTTTATTGACTTCGCGCTGCCAGTATGGTATAGCGCCCGAGGTTTCCATGAGAGAGGGAGACAGGGAATCGAAGAAGTCCATGATGCAGGCGGCGTATGCCAGCACCTTCGGCATCGCGCTCGTTCTGGGCATTTTCGGGGGAATCCTGATCGGGGCCTGGCTGGACAGGCTGCTCGGAACGGGAAACAAGTTCGCCATCCTCTTCCTTCTCGTCGGTGTGTTTGCTGGATTCCGAAGCCTCTTCGTGTGGATCAAGAACACGTTCGAGGACAGCTACGAAGAACCGGTCATCAGGCGGCTGAAGGATGAACCCCACCGGAAAAGACCTCCTGCAAAGAAAAATTGAGTTCCGGAATGTCGTCATTCTGGGCCTCATGCTCATCGCGAGCCTGCTCTTCATGCCCTTGCGGTTCACCCTGGGCATCCTCCTCGGCGGCATCATCAGCATCGTCAACCTGTACTGGCTCGGCCGGGACCTTCGCGTCATTTTCTCCAACCTCTCGGGGAAGGCAAAGTCGGCGATGATGATCCGCTACTACATCCGCATGGCCGTGACGGCCGTGCTCCTCTTCTTCGTCATCACCGAGCTGCCCGTGGACGTCATCGGCCTGCTCGTGGGCCTGTCGCTTGTCGTCATCAACATCGTCTTCACGGCGATTCTCGAGTTTCAAAAAAAAATTCTTCCGGAGGAGGCTAGCTGACAGAGTATGCATCCCCTACTGCTCCTACACAACAAATACATCCCCGATATCGTCACCTACACGGTCCTCGTCATGGCCATCTTGACCTTTCTGGGCTGGCTGGCCACGCGGCGCATGGACATCTACCCGAACAAGGTCCAGAACGTGATGGAGGTCATCGTCAACGCCTTTCACAACCTCCTGGTCGACACGATGGGCGAACACGGCAAGAAGTTCTTCCCCCTCATCGCGACCATCGGGTTCTTCATCCTGTTCTCGAACCTCATCGGCCTCATCCCGGGGTTCGAGTCGCCCACGGCGAGCCTGAACACGACGGTGGCCATGGCCCTCGTGGTCTTCTTCCTGACCCACATCGTTGGGGTCCAGATCCAGGGCATGAAGTACTTCAAGCAGTTCCTCGGGCCCGTCTGGTGGCTCACCCCGCTCATGATGCCCATCGAGATCATCAGCCACCTCTCGAGGCCGCTGTCTCTCTCGGTCCGGCTCTTCGGAAACATCCAGGGCGGCCACATCGTCGTGGCGGTCATCTTCGTGCTCGTGCCGCTGCTGATCCCCCTGCCCATCCTGATCCTCAAGATCCTGATCTCCGTCATCCAGACGCTGGTCTTCATGCTGCTGTCGATGATGTACATCGCCGGCGCCATGGAGGAGCATCACTAGAAGACAGGCTTAAGGCATAAGGCTGAAGGCTAAAGGCTAAAGGCAGAAGATAACAAGACCTCCGGAAACAACAAAGGGTCGGGAGAAATCTCCCGACCCTTTCCTTTTATCCTTAAGCCTCACGCCTTTTGCCCTAAGCCATTAGCCCATGTCGCTACAGCGACATGACATAGTCGTGGATGGCCTTGGCTGCCTTGCGGCCGGCGCCCATGGCCAGGATGACCGTGGCCGAGCCCGTGACGATGTCTCCGCCGGCCCAAACGCCCTTGCGCGTCGTCTCGCCCGTATCGTCCTTCGTCACGATGTAGCCCCAGCGGTTCGTCTCGAGGCCGGGGGTCGTCATGGGGATGACGGGGTTGGCCATCGTCCCGACGGAGACCACGACGGTGTCCACGTCGAGGGCGAACTCCGAGCCCTTGACCACGACGGGCCTGCGGCGACCCGACTCGTCGGGCTCGCCCAGCTCCATCCGCTGGCAGACCATCTGCCTGACCCAGCCCTTCTCGTCTCCGATGTACTCGATGGGGTTCGTGAGGAACTTGAACTGCACGCCCTCTTCCTCGGCGTGGTGGACCTCCTCGGCCCGTGCCGGCATCTCGGTCTTCGTCCGGCGATAGATGATGAACGCGTTGTCCGCCCCCAGGCGAAGGGCCGTGCGGACAGAGTCCATGGCCACGTTGCCGCCGCCGATGACGGCCACGTTGCGCCCCTTTGCGATGGGCGTGTCGTAGTCGGGGAAACGGTAGGCCTTCATGAGGTTCGAGCGGGTGAGGTACTCGTTGGCCGAGTAGATCCCCGAGAAGTTCTCCCCCGGGATGTTCATGAAGACAGGGGCCCCCGCTCCGACGCCGAGGAACACGGCGTGGAACCCTTCGACGAAGAGGTCGTCGATCGTTTTGAGCCTCCCGATGGCCGCGTCGGTCACGATCTTCACACCCAGCTTCTGCAGGTACTCCACCTCGGCATCGACGATGCCCTTGGGAAGCCGGAACTCGGGGATGCCGTAGATCAGCACGCCTCCCGCCTTGTGCAGGGCCTCGAAGATGGTCACCTCGTGCCCCATCTTGACCAGGTCGCCCGCGATGGTGAGCCCCGCGGGGCCGGCCCCCACAACGGCGACGCGCTTGCCCGTCGATGGGGGAAGCGACGGGATATCGATCGTCCCTGACTTTCTCTCGAAATCCGCCACGAAACGCTCCAGGCGCCCGATCGCGACGGGATCCCACTTCTTCCCCAGGATGCAGAGCTTTTCGCACTGGTCTTCCTGCGGGCAGACCCTGCCGCAGACGGCAGGCAGGCAGTTGGTCTCCTTGATCTTCCGGGCGGCCCCCAGAAAATCCCCGTCCGCCACGAGCTGGACGAAGCCCGGGATGTCGATATCCACGGGGCATCCCGACACGCAGCCCGGCTTCTTGCACTGGATGCAGCGCCTGGCCTCCAGCATGGCCGTTTCTGGGGAGTAGCCCAGGGGAACCTCGTCAAAATTGCCGACTCGCGCCCGGGGCTCCTGCTCCGGCATGGCCTGCCGGGGGATGCGCTCCTTCTTGTCTTTCTTCTCCGTCCTGTCCTTATCGGTCATGGTTCCCGCACCTGCAAAGATCCCTGGCTTTCTGTTCCTGCTCCGAATACATCTGCAACCGGCTCATCAGGAGCCCGAAGTCCACCTCGTGGCCGTCGAACTCGGGGCCGTCGACGCAGGTGAACTTCGTTTTGCCGCCCACGGTGACCCGGCAGGCCCCGCACATCCCCGTGCCGTCCACCATGATGGGATTGAGGCTCACGAGCGTCTTGATCCCGTGGGGGCGCGTGACATTGGCGACGACGCGCATCATGGGCACGGGACCGATCGTGAAGACCCGGTCGATCTTCGTCCCGGCGGCGATGAGGTCGCGCAGCACGTCGCTCACGAAGCCGTGATAGCCATGGCTGCCGTCATCGGTGGTGACATGGAGCTCGTCGCTCACACTCCTCGACTCCTCCTCGAGGATGAGCATCTTTTTCGTCCGGGCCCCGATGATGGAGATGACCCGCGTCCCCTTCTCCTTGAGCGCCTTGGCGATGGGATACAGCACGCCGATGCCCACGCCGCCGCCGACGCAGACGGCCGTGCCGATGCCGTCAATCTCGGTGGGGTGCCCCAGCGGCCCCAGGACGTGCTGGATGAAGTCCCCGGGGTGGAGCTGCGACAGCTGGTCCGTCGTCTTGCCGACGACCTGGTAGATGATCGTCAGCGTCCCCTTCACGGGGTCCGCGTCGACGATGGTCAGCGGGATGCGCTCCCCCCTGTCGTCGATCATGAGGATGACGAACTGGCCTGCCTTGCGCTTTTTCGCAATATCGGGCGCCTCGAAGACCGTTTTGACGATGTTCTCGGAGAGAACGACCCTTTCCGTGATCCGGTACAACGCCTGTGTCCTCCTTGCCTTCATTCGTGAGACGGGTTTCAATCCCCTTTCGCCTATAAAAAGAGGGAGCCAGAAGGCTCCCTCCCGATCCCTTCCCTGTGTGTGGTGCTTAGTACTCTTTCGTCAGTTTGTCAAGCTCCGCCAGGCTGAAAACGGGGCCGTCCTTGCAGACGTACTTGCTGCCCACGTTGCAGCGCCCGCACTTGCCGATGCCGCACTTCATCCGCATCTCGAGGGACGTGATGATGTTCTCCTTCGAAAAGCCGAGGTCGAAGAAGACGGGCAGCGTGAAGCGGATCATGATCGGGGGGCCGCAGATGACCGTCACGGCATTCTCCTTGCTCGGGGCCACTTCCTTGCAGACGGTGGGAACGAATCCCTCGCGGCCCTTCCAGGTCGCGTCGCCCTTGTCGACGGTCACGTTCAGATCGATGTCGCCGCGCTTACCCCAGGCCTCCAGCTCGTCCTTGTACAGCAAAAGCCCGGGGGTCCTGGCGCCGTAGACGACGGTGATCTTCCCGAAGCGCTTGCGGTTCTCCTCGAAGATCATGTAGTTGAT
>CAYZKT010000010.1:0-27358 GCA_964478885.1 uncultured Syntrophaceae bacterium
AACGAAAAGACCGATCATCGGTATCCGGTTCATGAGGAAACACTCCCGTTTGCAGTTCTTGGGCGGCGCGTCTGCCGGCTCGCGCGGGCATCGGCGTCGGCCAACGGGAAACGTGCAAAAGCGGAGCCAACGGGAGGAAAAAGATTGGGTCAGGAAACAGGGGGGACGCCCTGCAGAGTTGCCGATCCACTCACGTCACGCGGGACCGGGTCCCGGCTGCCGCAGGCGGCGGCGGATGATGCCCGCCACGTGGGCAGCCCAGAGGGCATAGGCCCGCCCCCCGGGGTGGAACCCGTCGGCCGCCATGGTTGCCGGTTCCAAGGGGAAGTCGGGCGCCGCGAATTCGCAGGCCTCGCAGGAGCGCGCGAACGCCTCCATGGCGCGGTTGAACCGCTTCGCCCTCTCGCCGAGGTACCACCGCAGCGGCCGGGGCAGGGACGGGAAGAGGTGCATCGGAGGCACGCTCGACAGGATGATGTGCTTCGCCTGGAACTTCGATTGCAGCAGCTCCACCATTCGCCCCTGCCGGTCGATCCAGGACGCCATATCCGTGCCGTGGGTGACGTCATTGACCCCGATGGAGGTGACCACGGCGTCGAATTTCTCCGGAGGAGCCGCTTCGAGCTCGTCCACGACATTCCCCGCCCGCATCCCCGTGCGGGCCGTCAATTTCCAGCAGACGCGGAACGACTCGCCGAGCACGGCGGCCAGCCGCCCCGACAGGGCCTCGGCCTGCGTCGCCACGCCGACGCCTGCCGCCGCGGAATCGCCGAGGATCAGAAGGCCCAGTGGCGGCCCGGAGCCCATCACGCCGGAGCGCGCGCCGGAGGGCTCGGGCAGCCGGGGCGTGACGCACCGGACGTAGAGGCCCTGCGCGATGAAAACCGGGGCCAGGCCGATTGCGGCCGCGCGATGGACCAGCGCCCGCGGCGTTTCTTCCCTTCGATCAGTTCCCGGCAAAGGTCTCCTCCAGCCAGCGGATCGACGTCTTCACGATACGGGCAAAAACATCAGCCTGCGGCACGCCCATGGCCTTCGGAAGCGCGAAGGAATGATCGCCTCCCTCGATGAGCTCCAGCGTCCAGAGGGCCGGGACCTTTTCCAGGACGCCCCGCAGGGTCGCCAGGTCGCACAGGCGGTCCCGCGTGCCGGCAAAGAAGAGCATCGGGACACCGACGCGGTACAGGTGGGCATCCCGGAGCCGCGACGGGTCGCCTTCCGGGTGCAGGGGGTAGCCCAAAAAGATCAGGCCCTCCACGGGCAGCACGCCCGAGGCGGCCATCTGGGAGGCGATCCGCCCGCCCATGGACTTGCCGGCTGCGACGACGCGGTCCGCGGCCACACCCGATTCCTCCCGGAACATCCGGCAGGCGGCCGCCCAGGTGTCCTCCAGTTTCCCGGGCGGGTCGGGCAGTTTCAGCCCCTTCTCCTTGTAGGGGAAGTTGAATCGCAGCGCCGGGTAGCCCGCCCCGGCCAGACCGTCGGTGAAGGCGGCAAGCAGGGGATGCTCCATGTCGTTGCCGGCGCCGTGGGCGACGATCACGCCCGTGCCGCGCCCCCTCTCTGTACCGGGCGGTAAGGTCAGGACGGCCGAAACGGCCTCGCCCTTCTCCACGGGAACGGTCAACCTACGCCTGTCCACGAAATTCCTCCTCGGATCGGTCTGTGCGCACCGACAGTATCGTATGGAATCGCGGTAAATGGTATACTGGATTTGCAGGGAGGGACGCCATGGTCCGAGTCGCAAAGCTGCACCGTCCCCCGTCGGGCAACGAGCTGCGGGGCAAGCACGTGCCGTCGATGCTGATCCTCGGCCCGCTCGGGGAGATGCAGAAGGAGATGATCCCGGCGCTGTTCCGTATCGCCGGCGATCACGAGATCCGTCACGTCGACGTCACGCAGTCGCCGGAGATGCTGGGCCCGGAACGGCTCAAGGGCTACGCGCTCATCTTCGTGGCCTTCGAGTTCTACAGGGACCACGAGGCGTTCTTCGCCCTGCTGCCGGAGTCCCTGCGCAGCCGGATCACCGTCCTGGCCCGGCCAGCGGACTTCCCCTCGGTGTCGGGGGAGTTCAGGTGCGCCTGCTTCTGCTCGGGGCTGAAGGCCCTGCTGCCCCGGGACGAGGCGCAGGTCCTCGACCACCGCCATTCCCCGGAAGAGAACCGGTAGTCGAGGGGCTCTCTCTCCCTTCCTCCCGCCGAATCCAGGCCAAATAGGGCTTGCCATTTCGATTCATACCCGATATGGAGAAGGCGCGTCACATCTTTGGAATGGCAGTCGGTTATTCAATTAACCCACCAACCCTTGCAGGGTGTGCCATGGAGAAATGATCGAAGCCCCGCTTCCGAAAGAGGCGGGGCTTTTATTATGCGTCGACGGGGAACCTCGAGCGACAAAACAGCCGAAAGGAGGAGCGCAGTGGCAAGCAGATTGTTCGACGACGGGGCCGTCGGGAAGATCCGGGCGGAGCGGGAGACGTGGCGCAAGGACTGCTATGAGCGCCACAGGGAGATGCCGAAGAAGTTCGAGACCCTCTCGGGGTTTGCCGTCAAGCCCCTCTACACGCCGGAGGATCTCGCCTCCATGGACTACCTGCGCGACCTGGGGTTTCCCGGGATGGAACCCTTCATCCGCGGGGTCCAGCCCACGATGTATCGCGGGCGCACGTGGACGCACCGCCAGCTGGCCGGCTTCGGCCCCCCGGAGGAGACGAACAGGCGCTACAAGTTCCTCCTGCGGCAGGGGGCGACGGGCATTAACGGCGTGTTCGACTACCCGACCCTGCGGGGCTACGACAGCGACGACCCGGACGCGGGGGCCGACGTCGGGCGCGGCGGGGTTTCCATCGACAGCATCCGGGACATGGGCATCCTCTTCGACGGGATCCCCATCGACGAGGTCAGCGTCTCGCTCGTGACCTGCCAGCCCATCTGCAATATCTCCGTGCAGTCCATGTACTTCGCCAACGCCCTCGACCGGGGGATCGCCCTGGAGAGGCTGGCGGGGACGAGCCAGAACGACTTCCTCATGGAGACGGCCGTGACCATCGCCCCCGGGGTGCTCCCGCCCGCGGCCTCCTTCAAGCTGAGCTGCGATGCCATCGAGTTCTGCTCGAAGTTCGCCCCGCGGTGGAACCCCGTCAGCTTCGCCGGCTACAACTACCGGGAGGCGGGGTGCACGGCGCCCCAGGAGGTGGCCTTCGTCATCGCCAACGCCATCGCCTGCGCCGAGGAGATGATCCGCCGTGGCCTCGCGTTCGACAGCTTCGCGCCCCGGCTGAGCTTCTTTCTGTCGGCCCACAACGACTTCTTCGAGGAGATCGCCAAGTACCGAGCGGCCCGGAGGGTCTACGCAAGGACCATCCAGGGGCGCTTCGGCCCGAAGGACGCGCGGTCGCGGATGTTCCGGTTTCACGTCCAGACGGCCGGAGTGGCCCTGACGGCACAGCAGCCGCTCAACAACATCGCCCGGGCCGCCTACCACGCCATGGCCGCCGTCCTGGGCGGGGCGCAGTCGGTGCACGTGGACGCCTACGACGAGGCGCTCTGCGTGCCCACGGAGCTCTCGTCCCTTACGGCGCTCAGGACCCAGCAGATCCTGCAGTCCGAAACCGGTGTGACCAACACGGTGGACCCCCTCGGGGGCTCCTACTTCCTCGAGTCGCTGACCAACGCCATGGAGGCGGAGATCGACCGGATCCTGGCGGCCATCGACGGCATGGGAGGAGTCGTCAAGGCATCCGAGAAAGGCTGGATCCACGACGAGATATCGGCCGCAGCCTACAAGTACCAGTGGGATGTGGAATCCGGCGAGATGCCGATCGTAGGGGTCAACTGCCACCGGATCGAGGACGAAAAGCTCCCCATCGAGCTCTTCAGCATCCCGGAGACGCTCGGCATCCAGAAAAGAAAACTGAACCGGCTCCGCAAACAGAGGAAGGCCTCGGAGGTGCAAAAGGCCCTCGACGACGTTTCCCGCGCCTGCGAGCGGAATGAAAACCTGATGGAGCTGCTCGTCGGCGCCGTGAAGGTGCCGGTGACGGAAGGCGAGATATCGAAGGCCATGAAACGCGTCTGGGGCGTGTGGGATCCCCCGCTGTTCTAACCCGAGGACGACAGGAAAGGCGAATCACATGGGAAAGAAGATACGGATCCTGATCGCCCGCCTCGGGATGGACGCCCACTGGCGGGGAAGCATCGTGGTCGCCAAGGCGTTGCGCGACGCGGGCATGGAGGTCATCTACGGCGGCAACCAGAACCCGGAAAACATCGTGCGGATGGCGCTCCAGGAGGACGTCGACATCATCGGGCTGAGCTCCCTCTCGGGCAACCATCTCGAGCTGGCCCCGAAGGTCGTAAAGCTGCTGAAAAAGGAAAAGGCGGGGGACATCAAGGTCGTCTTCGGCGGCACCGTCGCCCCCGATGACGTCCCGAAACTCAAGAAAGCGGGCATCGTCGAGGTCTTCGGCCCCGGCTCGTCCCTGAAGAAGATCATCGCATCGGTCACGCAGATTGCGGCCGGATCGGCCCGTTGAGCCGGAAAAAAACGCGGGGAAGCCGGGATGCAGGGCGGTTTTTTTACGCGCTGCGGCTGCCGGCTTCCCCTGCCAAATTACGCGTACTCCGTGCCGCTCGTCAGGAACGCCAGGGCGCGCTCGCTCATCAGCAGCAGGCGGGAATCCTTCAGACAGGACGCCAGCTGGCGGGTGAGGCCCCTGATGATCTCCATCCCCATCTGCGGGTCCCGGCTCATCAGGCCCTTCAGCGTCTCCCCGTCGAAGGCAATCAGCGTCGTCGGCTCCGCCACGGTCGCGTTGAGGGTGTGCAGGTTCGGCTCGTCGAAGGCGGACCACCCGAAAGCCTCGAGCGGGGTGACCTGGTCCACCGTGACCGACATGGGCGGCCTCGTGGGGCCCATGTCGCTCTTCATCTCCAGCGCGACCTTGCCCTTCTCGACGAGATAGAGGCACGTGGAGCGGTCCCCTATTTTGTACAGGAGCGTGCCCGGGGCATGCTGCTCTTCCTTCGCAATCGCGACGAGCGCTTTCAGCTGGGCGTCGTTCAACCGGCTGAAGATATCGCATTCCTTCAAAAATGAAGCCGACACCATGGGGTTCTACCTCTCTAGATGATTTTCGCCCCGCAACGGGGCGAGCCATCGTATCAGAAGAACGCAAAAATCCAAATGGTTTCTTCGGGCCCGGGCACGGTTGCCGTCCCCGGCGTTTTCCGATCACGAGCCTCCCTCGAGCAGGGGCTTAAAAGTATCGGCGTAGTACTGCCGCCCCAGCGGCTTCAGGCGTTCCCAGGCCTTGAGCGCCATCGGCGGCAGCTCGCCGGTCCAGAAGGTCTCGGGGATGGGTGCCGTGGCCCCCGCCGCCCTGCCCGGCTCGATCTCCGCCGTGATGACGCCTTCGCCGTCCTCGCAGGCCATGCGGGCCAGCACCCGGCCGCCGCCGTCGACGATCTGCGCCTCCCCCAGGTAGCGGGAGACGTAGGGCACGCTCTCGTTGCCGGGGGTCAGCCCCTCGAACTCGCCGGCGTGGGAGGCGTGTACGACGGGCACGCCGAGCATCCGGGCCAGGTTTCCGGGGGCGTTTCTCAGCAGGCCGATCAGCCTCTCCTGGTCCCCGGCGTATTCGGGGGCCACGGGGAGGCGCAGGTCCCACCAGCACGAGCCGCCGACGACCGCGTCGACGCGGCCCCGAAGCCTGCGGGCCGTCCGGCTGCGAACCAGTTCCCAGCACAGGGCGACGCCCACGGGTCCCATGGGGGTCTCGAGGACCCCGTCGTCGGAGCCGCCCGTGTAGTAGCTGTTCTCCCACATGGTGGGCTCGTCCTTGTCGTGGCGGAAGGTCCGGCCGTCGGGAAAGACGAGCAGGAAGCTGTTGAAGCAGTCCCTGCCCGACCGCGCGATGAACGAGCCCCCCACGACGCCGTCGTGCTCGCGGGCGAGCCTGCGCATGAGATCGAGGGCGGGGCCTTCCAGCGGCTGCCACGCCGCGAGCATCGCGGGCGTGAAGGCCACGGCGGAGGGGAAGAACTCGGGAAGGATGACCCACCGGGCGCCCTGCCGGAAGGCTTCCCGGGCGAGCGCCTCGGCGGAGGCGAGGTTTCGGGCGACGGCACCGACCTGTGCCCTCATCTGGACGGCAGCGACGCGTACGGGAGCCATGCGATCCTCCTCGCCGGGCCGTCTGCGGGTTGCGGCTGCGGACGCCCGGCCGGCCCGGGCAGCGGGTTCTATGCAATGCTGCTTAGCACAGGCCCCGGCGCGGGGTCAAGCCGAGGGGAATCGGACAGAACGTGCGCAACTCCGGGGTCAGGAGGTTGCCGCTGCCGCTTCCCGCACCCGTGCCTGATCAAGCAAATTCCGCTCCAAACACTGACGCCCGACGCCGGCAAAGCCCGAGGTCCCGACAGCGTCTCCATCGCCGCCGGGGTGTTCATCCAATGCCTGACGGCAAACTCATATTTTAGGCCCCCCGACCCTGCGGTTCCCCCGATGGTTATTTTGGCGCGGCCGTATAGACTGGCCGTGGAACTTGACTGTTGCCCCTTCGCCGCCCGCAGAAGCCGCCTCATACGCTCAGAATCCACACGTAAGGGCCGCCTCCCCACGGACAGACCTTCGCCGGGCAAGCCCGGCGTGGGAGCCCCGAAACGGGCGGGAAGCCGCTGCGGATGACGAACACCGGAGGAGTCTTCGTCATGAGACCGTCGGACTATCTGGTTGTGGCATCCCTGTCGCTGATCGTGCTGATGGAGCTGACGGCGACCGAAACCGTCCTGCCGGCGTGGATCAACGCCGTCGTCTCCATGGCCGCCGCCGTGGTGGCGATGCTGCTCTGGCGGGACACCCGCGGAAACGACCTGAAAAAGGAGGAGTGAACCATGAAAAGATCCGGCAGAATCGCGATCGGGAGCTGGGTGCTGACGGTCATCCTGATCGCCGCGACGGCGGGGACCGGCTTCGGCGAAGAGTACCCGGCCCTCAAGGGACTCAAGTCCGTGAAGGCCGTGTTCGGCTTCGAAATGGCAAACCCGCAGAGTGCACTGCTGCACTTGCAGGTCATCCGCCAGACCTACCAGGACAAGAACATCCGGGCGGGGAAGAAAAAACCGGAGATCGTGGTCGTCTTTTACGGCCCCTCGGTGAAGCTGGCGTCCCGAAACAGGGATGCCTTCGCCGAGGCCGACCGGAAGATCATCGAAGAGTACGCCGGCACCGTGGCCGCCATGGCGAAGGAAGGGGTCCGGTTCGAGATCTGCCTGATCGCCATGAAGCTGCTCGGCGTGGATCCGTCCTCTCTGCAGCCCGAGGTGAAGCCGGTGGGCAACGGATGGATCGCGGTCATCGGCTACCAGGCCAGGGGCTACTCTCTCGTCCCGGTGAAGTAGGAACAATCGGCGGTTTCGCGCGAAGGGGCTCGCGTGCGTCGCGTCGGGTCCCCTCGCCTCCTATCGGGCCTGGGAGATAAACCCGATAAACACCATCCAGAACATCAGGACGCAGGCCAGCAGCCACAGCAGCACGTCGCTGCGCTTCCCGCCGGAGTCCCTTTTATCCCTGGCGATCATCTCCGTGCCCTCCTCACCGTCCGGGCGAAAACCCTCCCGGAAGGCCCCCGTGCATCGCAAACAAATCCGCTCTACCCCTGGCTGCTTCGGCTCAGCACCACCATGGCCACCTCGAAGAGGGAGAGCCCCAGCAGAAGGATGCTGATCAGGAGCATGGCGATAAAATCGAGGTATCGTTCGTCCCGGATATCCATGTCCGTCCCCCCTTTCCACAGGTCTGCAAAACCCTCGTCGAAAAGGCTTCCCGGGCCTCGGGCACGGGTCGGGCTTCGGGATGTCCTCATGCTGCAAGGGGAGTCGATACGCGATGGGAGCGTGGAATGAGAAAATGAGGGATATCGGCGGAACCGGATTTTCGAGGACTTTCCCCTGCACCCTGTTGCCGGAAAACCTATGAAAATAATACACGCCATTCCGGACAAGTCAACCGCGAAAAGCGGAACCACCCGGGATCAAGGGATGGACGGGTGAAGCCCGGCTTTTCACGGCGGTTCCCGCCTGCGCGGCAAAAAGCCAGATTCCCGCAGCACGTGCCTCTGTTCTGTACAGAACTGGGGCGGCCGGAGACCGTCGGCCCCGGCGCGCCTGCATGCATGAGAGTATGTTTCTTGCATGCCGATGATCGGAGATGGATCATCCCGACCCGAAGGAACGAAACTGCTACTGCTCTCTCTGGGAGAAATCGCCCGGAACGCTGGAGGACCAGGGGGTCCCCCGGGGATACTGCGGTATCTGCCAGGTTTGCGGCAAGCCGGGCCACACCCGCCATTTTCCCGGCGCCGTCCCCTTTACCGGGGCCTGGTGCGACAGGCACTACCGTCGGACCCTCCTCTTCGACCCCCGGGGCGCAGTCGGTTTCTATCTCTGGCTGGGGTCCTTCATCCTGTCGATCCTGGGCGTCGTCGTGTTTCTGAAATGGATGTGAGTGCGGAAACTGCAACACCCCGGACGCGATGCCGAACGACCGTTCATCGTGGGGAAACTCCGGAACGCTTTGCGATATCGAGGGGCGTAGATCCGGAGGGGATGATGCTCCAGGCCTTCTCCGTCCGGGCCATCGGGTCGGCGCCGTGTTGGATCAGCAGCTCCCATACCTCCGGGCCGCCCTCGAGGGCCGCCCAGTGAAGCGGCGTCCAGCCCAACCCGTCGCGGGCATTGGGATCGGCACCCGCCCCGAGCAGGAGTGCGGCGGCCTCTGCATGCCCCCAGTTTGCCGCCACGTGGAGGGCCGTTTTCGTGACACCGGCCCCTGCATTGACATCGGCGCCCCGTTTCAGCAACAGCCTGACCTTTTCGGCACCCCCTCCGTAGCAGGCCCAGACGAGCGGGGTCATCCCGCCGGCGGAGCGAACGTTGACATCGGCGCCCCCGGCGATCAGGGTCTCTGCAACCGGCGAGTCGGCATTGAATAGAGGGGTCATCCCGGATTCGGATTCCCGGGCATTGACGTCAGCACCCCTCGCGAGCAGCATCGAGGCGACCTCCTTCGACGCAGCCACGTGCAGCGGTGTCTCCCCGGCGGCCGCACGGGTGCTCACGTCAGCCCCGGCATCCAGAAGGATCGCCGCGATGGCTGCGCTCCCCGAGGCAGAGGCCCGGTGCAGCGCCGTGTATCCGTCACCGTCGACGGCGTTCGCGTCGGCACCCCCGCGCAGAAGGTCGAAGGTGCGCTGCCGGTCCGAACGGTCGACGGCATCGAACAGCGCCTGCGTCGAGCTTGCCCGGTTGCCCGCCGACACGTCGGCGGCACAGGCCGGCACGGCGGCAAGAAGGGTCATCGCGAAAACGGAAAACAGCATCATTCCGAGACGGCCGCCAGAGGCCATGGGAGTTCCCCCTGCAGATCGAATGGGCCGTCGGAGACGGCTGTTGTGCAAGATAAAGGGATTCGACGGGCCTGTCTACTCAAAAATTCCTTTCCCTGCAGGGAAAGATTTGTTACAGGAAAGCGAGCCATACTCGGGGTTGAGATCTCCTTCCGGCGATTTGCCCTTCGGCTCCAGCAAGCTCACAGTCTGCGTTTTCGAATTCCGCCCGAGGTAACGCCCATGCGACGCTGTGAAACCAAACCGGGGAAAGCGCGGTTCTGTCTTTCCTTTCTTACAGCCCTTCTGATCGTTGTCTTCCTGTGTCCCTCCGCCCGGGCTCAATACAGGCCATCCTCAGCGGACATCCCCTCTCTGGAAGAGGAGCAGATCCTCATGCTTCAGCACGCGATCTCGCGGGGGTCGCAAGACCCGAATTACCGGAATGAGCTGTCGCGGCGGGTGATCCACTACATGAGGGACGCCTGCAAGAGGGATTTCCAGGGGGACTGGGCCTTCGCCATACAGGGAGATGTCATTACCATCGTGTATGACGAACAGCACCAGGTCTTCCTCGGACGCGTCAAGCACATCGTCCAGTTCGACCCGGACGTCGTGAAGCCGGGCTATCTTCTCTTCAAGGTCTATTTCCCCCATATGAGTTTTGGCATGTCCGGAAACAAGCCCTGGACGCTGGGCGATCTGCGCTCAACCTACGGGAGCTGCCGTACCGCTCTGCACGGAACGGAATACTCGTTCAAACTGCAGGGCGGTGTGAAGGTGAAGACCCAGGGGCCTGTCGCGATACGGCTGACGGGCGATTTGAGCCAGATTCAATATCAGCAGGAAAAGTACTCCGGCATCTTGAACCGGCTGATCCGGAGGTGAAGGCACGAAGCATGCAAAGGTGAATCTGGAGGGCAGAGAGGTGACGTCAGGAAACAGCCGCAACAAAGGCTCGCTGCAGGCGACGCGTACGGCAACGGCATTGATCGTGGCACTTGCCATAGCGGCGTCTTGCATGCCCCTGTCGGCCGCCTGGGCGGCGCCCCCCTTTCGCCAGAAACCAGACGCTCAGATCAATCTGCTGAACCTCGAGCCCAGCAAGGATCCCGCCAAGGCGAAGGCCGAGTACAACAGGGGTGTCGACTACTGGAACGCGGGCTCACGAGCCTACAACGCGGGAAATGTCGAGGGTGCCGAGGCCTATTATCGAAAGGCGGGCCAGCACTGGAAAAAGGCCTGCGACATGGGATGGGCCGACGGCTGCCGCGGTGCCTACGATTTCAGGCGCGGCCAGTATCTGCGCCACTGGGGCGAGTGACGCCCCGCGAAAAAACAGGAGGCCCCCGGAGGCCCTTCACGGGGCAGACCGCAGGGCCGGGACAGGAGGTCACGATGAACGCGAAGCTTACCCGGTTTCCTTTTTCCACAGAGCCGCTCTCCGCGGGCCGTCTCGGGTGGATTCTCTGTTTCCTGCTCGCGGCGGCGCTAACGCTCCCCGCCCTCGGCGACGCCCAGTACCAGCCGGCGCCGAATTACCCGGCCCAGCTGAATCAGAACATCGCACAGCAGAACAATCTCAAAAACAACATCAATTTTCTCATGAAGCTGCGCGAACAGGCCCGGGGAAAGGCCCAGCTATCCCGGACGGCGGGCGACCGGGAGGCATACAACCACTGGGCCGACCAGTACCGCCAGCTCCAGGGGCGCATCAACGAGTTCCAGGCAAGGCTTCGGTACCTCGAGGGGGAGGAGCAGAACATCCGGACAGCGATGGTCTCGGGAAACCGCAATGCATACCAGCGGTCGGGCCAGGGCGGTAAGCCCATGATCCCCGATTATTCGGCCCAGAACCGGGGCGGCACCCAGAGTTCGAACCAGGCCGGGGCAGGTGTCAGGCCGGGCTCGACACCGGGGGGCACCGGGGCAACCGGGGGCGGCGGGTACATCCCGCCGCGAAGCAACGACCCGGGCAACGTGAATCTCCTGGATCAGGGCGCGGGGGGGCGCTGAGGGAACCCGGACGCGCGGCCACCCCCGCGCGCACACACGCCCGCGGGGACATGGAAACGGCCTTACCGCAAGCTCGGGCAATCCGACCGGGCTCACCGGTTGATGAATCTCATGACGGCCTCGGGGTAACGCGCACCGGCTGCGGCGTCGGGGGGCATCACGTCGTCGAGCGAGCGAAGATCCTCCGCGGTCAGCGTGACGTGCAGGGCACCGAGGTTCTCTCTCAGGTACGTTCTTTTCTTTGTCCCGAACAGGGGGACAATGTCGTTTCCCTGTGCCAGCAGCCATGCAAGAGCCAGTTGGCCGGGAAGACAGTTTTTTTGCTCGGCAAGCCGGCGGATGCATTCGACCCGTTGCAGGTTTTTTTGAAAGTTCTCTCCCTGGAAGCGCGGGGAAAGGCGCCGCAGATCCTTCTCCGCAAAGTCTTCGTATCTCTTGATTGCGCCCGTCAGGAATCCGCGTCCCAGAGGGCTGAATGCAACGAAGCCGATACCCAGCTCGCGGCAGGCTGCCAGAATCTCCCCTTCCGGATCGCGCGTCCACAGCGAGTATTCACTCTGCAGCGCCGTGATCGGATGAATCGCATGGGCTCTTCTCAGGATCGCCGCGCCCACTTCGGAGAGACCCAGGAACCGGATCTTGCCTTCCCGGACCAGCCGGCTCATGGCACCCACGGTGTCCTCGATCGGGGTGTTTTCGTCCAGCCGATGGAGGTAATACAAATCGATGGTTTCAACCCCCAGACGGCGGAGGCTGGCTTCACAGGCCGATCGAACGTATTCGGGCTTTCCATTGATCACCCGGGACAGGGGATCCTCCGAGCGGATGATCCCGAACTTGGTAGCAAGGACAACTCGGGCCCGGCAGTCCCGGATGGCCCTGCCCACGAGGACTTCATTGGTAAAGGGCCCGTAGGAATCCGCGGTGTCGAGAAAATTGACTCCCAGATCCAGGGCCAGACGGATCGTTTCGATCGATTCCCGATCATCCGGTTGCCCGTAAGCCGTTGACATGCCCATACAGCCGAGGCCCATCGCCGAGACAAGGGGCCCGCTCCTCCCCAGCTGTTTTTTCTCCAGCGTCACAACGTCTGCCATTTCTCCCCCTTCCTTAAAGGCTCCATCGTTCCGTGCATGTCGTCCGATCCGAACGTCCGGCCCGACAGGGCGCGAGGCCAGGCAGCCTCGGGTTTTTCACCCCCAGCCGGCCGGGGTGTCAGGTTCCGACAGCGGATCGCGGCGGATTCAGCAGGCGGCGGGTGCCCCGATGCCGCTCGTTCCATCCCTTTCACCTTCTCAGCGCCTGCAATCGCCGACGCCTTCGATGTTGTGCATCTTCCCCTGGTAATCGGCAACCAGGAGCCCCGCGTAAATCCCTCCCTGGAGGCGGCGGATTTTGCTCAGCTTCCCGCAGGCCGCCCGGACCGCCTCGTCCCTGGTCTTGAAGGGTCCCGCAACACGGGTCTTCTGGATGATGACGGAGCAGTCAAGTCCCCCTCCCGGATATCTGCAGCTGGGCTCATCTTTTCCGTACGTCGTCGTGACGAAGAACGGCTGGTAGCCCAGTTTCGGCGCGTACCAGACGACCCAGCCGTCCGACCCGGGTGACGGGCCCCCGCGGATGACGCCGCGCTGCTTCTTGACGTCCTCGAAGGACAGAAGCCCCATCCCGCAACCGTTGCGCTCGGCCAGGTCCGCCGCGATCACGCGGACCGTGCTCGCGTGGTTGAGCGCATTCGGGTACCCCATCGGGTTGTTGACATCATGGGCCCTGGGCGTCCTGTCCGGAGGGGCCGTGAGGATGGGACCCGTATTGTAGACCGATGTCACCAGGTAGGCCAGGGTCACCTCCTTGGCCCGGGCGGCGGCAGGCGACGCCTTGACCGCGGGCGGGCTCACCCCGGCGTAGGGGTCGTCGGCGGAGAAGCGCACCCCGGGCAGCATGAACTGCCTCGCCCAGGCGCCGCTCTGGTGCTTCCCGATGTCCTCGAGGATACCCCTGATGACCCGGGCGGCGGCATGGATCGCCATGGGGCGGTTCAGCAGCTGGTAGGCGACCCTGAATTCCACGTAGTCCCGGTGAAGTTTTTCCTGACCGGCGACGGGGACGGCATTGTACCGGATCGCCGTTTCGGGATTGATCTGGGCGATGCCGAAGGATTGCTTCCCGACCGGCTTGTAGTGAAGCGCCGGGTATTTCACGGCGTTGCCGACCTCACGGAAGTCGCCCCCCGTGGCGGCCAGCTGCTGGTCCTGGATCACGTCGTCGTAGCCTACGTCGGCCAGCTCATTCAGCACGACCGCGGCAAGCAGATGGGGCGGGATACCGGTTTCGCGGGCCGCCGCATTGATGATCGAGGCATACCGCCCCAGCTTCTGCCTGTACCAGTCGCATCGCTGCGGCTGAAGGCGGGGAATGCCGTCGCCGATGATCTGCCGGGGGTTGATCGTCTCCGCCGACGACAGGGGCTGCGCCTCGAGGGGCCGGTTGATCGGCTTGACGGCATGCCCTTGAACGGCCGGCATGGAGAAGAACAGACACATCGAAACCAGGGCACCGAACCCAAAACCCCACACGCGTCTCATCGCATACCTCCTCTTTGTTCCCCGGCTCGTCGCAAACGGAATGCGGGTCAACTGCTTCTTCATATAGAAAACGGCCCGCGAGATCAAGATCCTTGCCGAAAGAAATCCGGTCGCAATCCCCGACGGGCCGACCGCCCGAGGGCCGCCCGCGACATAAAACCTCCTTGACATACAAGGATGCATTGACTATCGTCCCGGTTCAGTGAAGGAACGCTTGAAAAGGAGGAGGTTCGAGATGTTCAAGTCCCGTTTGAGATTCTGGATTGTAGCCGCCGTGGCCGTCACCCTGATGCTGGGTTTGGCCCCGGGGCAGTCCCTGGCCCAGTCCAAGGAAAAGGTCATCAAGATCGGCACCATCTTCCCCCTGACGGGCCCCGTCGCGCTGGCCGGCCAGCGCTGCAAGGCCGCTGTGGAGACGGCCGTCGAGATCCTCAACAACAAGCACCCCAACATCAAGGTCCCGCTGGCCAATAACAAGGGGTGGCTGCAGGGGTACAAGTTCGTGCTCGTGCACACCGACAGCCAGGGAAAGCCCGACGTGGGCAAGGCCGAGGCCGAACGGCTGATCAACCAGGAAGGCGCGTGGGCCCTCATCGGTGCCTACAACAGCTCGGTGAGCATGCCTGCGAGCTTCGTCGCCGAGCGCGCCAAGAAGATCTTCATGTGCGGCGCCTCCAGCTCGGCGGCTCTGACCCAGCGCAAGGACATGAAATTCTTCTTCCGCACCGCATCCACCGACGAGGTCGAGTCCCAGGAGTTCGTCGACGTCCTGAAGTGGCTCAACAAGACCCAGAAGAACGCCGGCCTCAAGACCCTTGGCATCATCTATGAGAACTCCGTGTTCGGCAAGCACGCGGCCGAGGAGGCCAAGAAGGCGGCGGCCGCAGGCGGCTTTAATGTTTTGGCCGACGTGCCCTTCAACCCGGGCGCCACAAACCTCGACAGCGAGGTGCAGACCCTGAAATCGAAAAACCCCGACGCCCTCTTCGGGGCCGTGCTGGGCGCCGACTACGCCCTGATGGTCAAGACGATGAAGAAGATGAACTGGATCCCCAAGGTGTCCCTCAACTACTGCAGCGGCTACCAGGACCCGGTCATCTCCAAGCAGCTGGGCGCCGACGCGGACTTCTTCATGGGCTCCACGGGCTATTCGCCCGAGTTCGCGAAGATGATGCCCGCCGTGGCCGAGGTGGAAAAGATCTTCAAGTCCAAGACCGGCGGAGTGCCCTACGACAGCGACAGCATCCAGGAAACGATCGCCATGCTCGTGCTGGCCCAGGCCATCGAGAAGGCCAAGAGCCTCGACCCCGAGGTGGTGGCCAAGACCCTGATGGCCAACACGTGGCCCTCGCCGCTGTCCCTGAGCGGCAAGGTGGCCTTCGTCCCGGGCGGCCAGAACAAGCACGCCCTGAGCATCGTCACCCAGCTGCAGGGCGGCAAGTACAAGAGGGTCTTCCCCGTGGAGAAGGCGGACACGAAGCCGATCTTCCCCATGAAGGCGTGGGACAAGCGCTGACGGAAAGCCCCATTGCTGTGAACGGAACCGGTGCCGGGGGTCTCTGGGCCCCCGGCACCTTTGTGAACCCCCCGGATCTCCATGGACACTCTGCTTCAAGTGCTTCTGGACGGCGTGCTCAACGGCATGCTCTACGCCCTCGTTGCCGTCGGTCTCTGCCTGATCTGGGGCGTCATGGACGTGATCAACTTCGCCCACGGCGAGTACGTGATGATCTCGATGTACCTCACGTACTGGCTGGGGTTCCTGGCCAACGTGGACCCGCTCGTCTCCATGTTCGCAGGCGGCCTCTTCATCTTCATCCTCGGGGCCCTGACCTACCGGCTGATCATCAAGTACACGATCGGCAAACCGCCCCTGTCGGCCCTGCTGGCAACCTTCGGCCTGGCCATGCTCCTCAAGAACCTGTGCCTCAACCAGTTCACCCCCAACTACCGCATCCTCTCCGGCACGTGGCTCGGCGACAGGACGTTTCAGCTCGGGGCGATCATCGTGCCCATCCCCCAGCTCGTCACGGCGGCCCTGGCGCTCGTTGTGATCGGCTTGGTCTTCTTCATGATCCGCAGCACGCGCTTCGGCTGGGCCGTGCAGGCCACGGCCATGGACAAGGAGGCCGCCGAGCTGATGGGCATCAACACGGAGCGGATCTACCTGCTGGTCTTCGGCATCGGGGGGGCGACGGTCGGCATCGCCGGGGGGATCATGCCCACCTATCTCGCCGTGCACCCCGAGGTGGGCACCATGTTCAGCCTCATCGCGTTCATCTGTGTCGCCATGGGCGGCTTCGGCAGCATCCCGGGGGCGCTGGTGGCGGCGCTCCTCGTCGGCATCGTCGAGGCCCTGGGCGGCTATTACATCGCCCCGGTCTTCAAGTACGTGGCCGTCTTTGGGCTCTACCTCGCCCTCGTCCTGCTGCGGCCGAAGGGCATATTCGGGTGGTAACCGTATGAATCACCGTGCGCTGAAGAAAAAAGACCTGTTCTGGCTCGCCTTCGCCGGCCTCCTGGCCCTGGTGCCTGCAGTCCCTGCGATCACGGCCAACTCCTTTCTGATGCATGTGCTGATCCTGATCCTGCTCTATGCCAGCATGGCACAGGCCTGGAACATCATCGGCGGCTACGGCGGGCAGACCTCCTTCGGCCACGCCGTGTTCTTCGGCATCGGCGCCTACGGCGCGGGCATGGCCGTCGTCACCTACGGGATGAGCCCCTGGCCCGGGGCCCTCATCGGGATGCTGGCGGCCGCCGTGGTGGCCGTGCTCATCAGCTACCCCTGCTTCAAGCTGAGCGGCCACTACTTCGCCATCGCCACCTTTGCCATCGTGGAGATTTTCAACCGGATGTTCCTGGTCTGGTATTGGGTGGGGGGAGCGCTGGGGCTCGACTACCCGATCGTGGAGGAAGGCCTGGCAAACCTCATGTGGTACGACTCGAAGACGGGCTACTTCTACTGCGCCCTGGCGCTTTTCGCGATCATCTTCGGCATCGTCCGGCTCCTCGAGAGCCACCGGTTCGGCTACTACCTGAGGGCCGTACGCGAGGGGCAGGAGACGGCCGAGTCGCTCGGCGTCAACTCGACGGCCGTCAAGCTCGCGGCCATGGCCCTCTCGGCGTCGCTCGCGGCCCTTTGCGGCGCCTTCTTCGTGCAGTACAACCTGCGCGTCGACCCGGGGATGGTCATGTCGCTGGACATGTCGATGAAGTTCGTCCTCGTCACGATCCTGGGCGGGGCGGGGACCCTGGCGGGACCGCTGCTGGGCGCGGCGGTGCTGGTCCCCCTCCAGGAATACACCCGGGCGCTATGGGGAGGCCTGGGGGGCGGGGTGGATCTCATCGTCTTTGGGTTCCTGATCATCGTCATCGTCGTCAAGCAGCCGGCGGGCATCACGGGGATCGTGCGCGACATCGCGAAGCGCCTCGGCCGCAAGTCTGCCGCGGAAAAAGGAGGCGCCTCCCTTGGCACTGCTTGAGGTACAGGACGTCACCAAGAAATTCGGCGAGCTCGTCGCCAACGACCGCGTGAGCTTCACCGTCGAGGCCGGGGCCATCGTGGGCCTCATCGGGCCCAACGGCGCGGGGAAAACGACGATCTTCAACTGCGTCTCCGGTCTCTACCCGGTCACCTCGGGGCGGATCTTCTTCGACGGGAAGGAGATCACGGGGCTTCCGTCGTACAGGATCGCCCGCATGGGCGCGGTGAGGACTTTCCAGGTTGTCCGTCCCCTCAAGGAAATGACCGTGTTCGACAACGTGCTGGTGGGTGCCTACCTGCACGGCGCCGGCACTGCGCAGGCCCGCGCGACGGCCGAGCACAGCATTCAAACCTGCGGCCTCGCCGAGTTCGCCGACAAGACCTCGGGCGATCTGCCCATCGGCGTCAAGAAGCGCCTGGAGCTGGCGCGCGCCCTGGCGACCCGGCCCAGGCTCCTGATGCTCGACGAGGTCATGGCGGGGCTCACCTCCACGGAGGTCAAGACGGCGCTGGACCTGATCCGGGCCATCCGCAAGGAGGGCATCACCCTGCTCATCGTCGAGCACATCATGGAGGCCATCATGCCGATCGCCGACAAGGTCGTCGTGCTCGACGGCGGCGTGAAGCTCGCCGAGGGCCCTCCCGGCGAGATCATCCACGACGAGCGCGTGATCACCGCCTACCTGGGCGAGAAGTTCAGCCGCCGCATGCAGGCGAGGAAGGAGGGCGCCAATGGCTGAGCCCATCCTGAGCCTCGTCGACGTCCATGCCGGCTACGACGGCGTCCCCGTCGTCTTCGGCGTCTCCCTCGAGGTCATGCCGGGCGAGCTGGTGGCCGTCGTCGGGGCCAACGGCGCCGGAAAGTCCACGACCATGCGAACCATCGCGGGCCTCAACAACCCGCTGCGGGGCTCGATCACGTTCGAGGGGCGGGACCTCTCGCGGCTTCGACCCCACCAGACCCTGGCCCTGGGCATCAGCTACGTGCCCGAGGGACGGCGGGTGTTCGCCAAGCTCTCCGTCGAGGAGAATCTCCGGCTGGGCGCCTACACCGAAAAATCCGAGGCCGAGATCAGGCGGCGCCTCGACGAGATGATGCAGCTCTTCCCCGTCCTGCGCGAGCGGGCGCGCCAGACCGCCGAGACCCTGAGCGGAGGCGAGCAGCAGATGCTGGCCATCGCCCGGGGCCTCATGTCGCGGCCCAAGCTGCTCATGCTCGACGAGATGTCGCTGGGGCTCATGCCCACGCTCGTGGAGAAGATGATGGAGACCGTCGTCGCCGTCAACCGCGGCGGTGTCACCGTCCTTCTGGTGGAGCAGATGGTCCAGGAGGCCCTCGAGATCGCCCACCGCGGCTACGTGCTGCAGAGCGGGCGCATCGTGCAGTCGGGCCCGGCGAAGGAGCTCCTGGACTCCGAGGAAATCCGAAAGGCCTACATGGGGATGTAACGTCAAGGCAGGGGTCGTTTGGCGAGGGTCAGACGTGCTTCCCGCATCCTACCTCGCACTCTTTCTTCTCGTCTGCCTGTCACCACGGGCCGGACAGGCACCGCGAACCCGGGCCACGCGCGGGATCGTCCAGAACCTCAACGCCCGGGACCGCCCGGGAGACGGGATGCCGGCGGTCTGCGGCGCAAGCGAAGGGGACGGGGCCCTCTCATACTTTCGTCGTATTTTAACTCCCCCCCGTATCGGTTACACTGTTCGTGTTTTTCGTCCGCGGTTACCCCCCCAGGGGTGCTGCCCTGTGAGCGAACGTCGCCGATCACAGCTCGCTACACAACGTCGCGCAGCGCGCATTCGATCCGCGGGCTGCCGGCTTGCCTATGCCCAGACACCCCTCAACCGCCGCGATTGCCCGCAGGGACCGGGTCATGAGAGTGCTCGTCGTGGAAAGCAACCTGGCCGTCGTGCAGGTCCTGTCGGACTTCGTGAAGATCTGCGGCCACGTCGCGGACGACACGTACAGCGGCCGGGAGGCGATCGGCCGCCTGCAGAGGGACCGGTACGAGGTGGTGATCACCGATTCGGAAATCGTCAGCGTGGACGGCGTCGAACTCTGCCGATTCATCAAGTCGAATTTTCAGGACGTCCTCGTCATCGGCATGAGCGGGTACCTCTCGACCCTGAGGGATTTCGAGGACGCGGGGGCCGATCTCTGCCTGGCCAAGCCCTTCGCGTTCAGCAAACTGAAGGTCGTTCTGGACAGCATCGCCGCATCGCCTGACCTCGCGGGATCTCCCCCGGCGCTCTGATTTCCCGGGAGCGAGAAGGCGCATCGCCCGGCCGGCACCCGATCGGCAGCCTGGACCTGTCCGGCTCACGGCGCGGCCGGGCTCTCAGTACTCATCCACCGACAATTGCCGCAGAACGCCATCGGAAGAGAAGCGCATCACCAGCACTTCCGTCCACAAGTCCGTCTGGCTGACGGTCTGCGATGTCCTGACCCACTTCGCCACGAAGCTCTTGTCGGACAGCGTCTCCCTGGCCGTGGGAGGCCCGAGACGCGTGACGACATCGTCGTATTTGGCGACACCGATCTGGGATTTCCAGTAGTTCTCCTTCTTTTGGCCGGTACTCGTGCAGCCGTTCATGAACAGGACGAGCGCACAGGAAAGGAAGATCAACGCCGTCAGAACAACCAGGGGCAGAGCCGCGCGTTTCATGGTCCCTCCTCAACCGGACCGAAAAGAAAACCCCGCTTCCGATCGAAACGGGGCTCATGAGACGGTCCGTTACACCCCCTGTCAGGGTCACGTGGGTTGGGTTGCCAACACTCGATGCCGCACGTGAAAACTTCATACCACGATACGGGAGCGAAATCCACATCATCGGCAAGACGTATCGGCCGACAGCCTCACCGGGTTACCGGATCGCCGAATCCCCGCCTCCGTTGACGACGTGCGCAACAAAGATACGTCCACGGACCTCAGAATGCCTCGCGCGGCTTCCAGTTCTCCCAGGGCGGGATCCGCTCTCCCGCCTCGTCCACGGCAGCCAGGGTCGGCTTGCCGGGCTCCCAGCCGCAGGGCGTCATGCGCCCCGTCGCCTTGTGCTCCTGCAGGGCGCGCAGCTGGCGCAGGATCTCCGCCATGCTCCGGCCCAGCGGGGCAGCCAGCACCTCGAGGGACTGGATGATCCCGTCGGGATCGATGAGGAAGTGACCCCGCCGCTCGGTCTTCTGCGCGGCATCGTAGAGCCCGTACAGGGAGCCGACGGCTCCCGAGGGGTCCGAGACAAGGGGAAACAGGGCCCCGCCGCTCACGACGCGGGCAAGCTCCTTTTCCTGGAAATCCCGGTGGGCCTCCACGGTGTCGGTGCTCACCGCCAGCACCGCCGCGCCGAGCTCCCGGAATGCAGGGTACTTCACGGCCGCGGCGGCGATCTCCGTCGGGCACACGCAGGTGAAGTCCCCGGGGATGAAGATCAGCACGACCCATTGCCCCCGAAAGCCCGAGAGCGTGATGTCGACCTGCCTGCCGCCGTGAAGCGCCACGCTCGTGAAATCCGGGGCCGCTTCGCCCACGCAGGGAATCCTGTCCATCGAGTGAACCCTCCCTTCGCCGATCCGTTTCTTCAACGGCCATCCAAGCGGTGGCCTGCATCCTGTCTACTCCGCTTCCGCTCCCGGCGATGACGCAGTTTCCTCCCAGCCGCCCCCGAGAGCCTTGTAGAGGGCAACGAGCGCCTGGGACTGCGCCTGCCGGCTCTGGGCCAGCTGGTCCTCCGCCGCGTAGAGGGCGGCCTGGGCGTCCGTGACGGCCAGGTAACTCTGCACGCCCGCCAGGTACCGGTCCATGGCGAGCTTGACGGCCAGGCCGTTGGCTACGACTGCCTCGACGAGGGAGCTGCTGCGGATTTTCTCGCGCGACAGGGCCGTCAGGGCGTTTTCGACCTCCTCGAGGGCGATCAGGACCGATTGTTCGTACCGCGCCAGGGCCTCCACGCGGACCGCCTTGCTCACGTCGATCTGCGAGAGGATGCGTCGAAAGTTCAGGATGGGCCACCGCAGGGTGGGGCCGATCGCCCAGAAGTTGCTCTCGTCGCGGAACAGGAGCCTGCTTTCGCCCGCCTGGTAGCCGAAGGCCCCCGTGAGGGAGAACCGGGGAAAGAGATCGGCCGTCGACACCCCGATGCGGGCCGTTGCCGCCGCCAGCTCGCGCTCGGCCTTCCGGATGTCGGGACGGCGCCGCAGCAGCTCCGACGGCAGCCCCACGGGCAGATCCGGCGGCGCCGCGGGAAGGGCGCCCGCCGCGCGAAGCTCCGCCTCCAGGCCGGCGGGCTCCTGGCCCAGCAGAACGCCGATCCGGAATACGGCGGCCTGCAGGGAGCGCTCGAGCGCGGGGATGCGCGCCTCGGCACTGGCCAGTTCTCCCGAGGCCCGCGCGTAGTCAAGCTCGCTCGCAAGCCCCGCCCGGGCCCTCTCCCGGGTGATCTCCACGTTGTCCCTGCGGATCCCCGCCTCCTGCCGGGCAATCTCGATCCGCAGCTGCAGTCCCCTGAGTTCGAAGTAATTGCGAGCCAGCTCCCCCCGCAGGGAAATGAGGGCATCGCGCAGCGCCTCGCCGGAGGCGGCGAGGTCCGCATCGGCGGCCTCCACCTGACGGCGAATGCCGCCAAAGACGTCGATCTCCCACGAGGCATCGAAGCCCGCAAGCCAGAAGTCCTGCTCCCGGCCCCTGGCCGCCGTCGCCGCGGCGCCCAGCACGGCCGCCTCGTCGCGGCGGATCCGCTGGATTTCCCCCGTGAGGCCGCCCTCGGGCAGGAAGGCCGACGAGGCCACCCCCGCCTGGGCACGCGCCTGCATCAGCCGCGCCGCCGCGATGCGCAGGTCGAGGTTGCGCGACACGAGCCGCCCCATGAGGGAATCGAGCAGGGGGTCGTCGAAGACCTTCCACCACGCGTCGAGCATGGCGCCCGGTGCGGCCCCGCCGCCCTCGAGGGAGGAGAATTGGGCCGGCACGGCGGGCTCCTCCCTGCGGTAATCCGGCCCCACGGCCCAGCATCCCGACAGAACCGCCGCAAGAACCGCTATCGTCAGCAGGCGTCGCTTCACGGTTTCTTCGTCCCCCCGGAGGCCCCCTTCGGCGCGGCCGAGCGGTCCTCGATGTAGACATCCATCAACTGCCCCGGGAACACCGACAGGTCCGAGCGGCTGAAGCTGTAGACGGCCTGCATGACCCGCGTGTCGACGCGCTCGGTGCTCTCGCCCGTGAGCGAGCGCTTGGGGATGACGTATTTCTCCACGTACTCGAAGCGCAGGGCCGTCTTCAGCGCGGGGTTGCCCCGGACGAAGGCGACCGCCGGGGCCTGCTGCCGGAACCGCCAGGCGTCATTCTCGTCGATGTCCACGCGGACATGCAGCCGCTCGAGGCTCCCCAGCAGGATGAGCGGCTGGGCCGTCACGCCGGTGGGGGCGTACTCGCCGGGGCGGATGTTGACCTGGAGGACGTCGCCTGCGATGGGCGCCCGCACCGTCAGCAGGTCGATGTCCACCCGCGCCGCCTTCTCCTCGGCCGCGGCGTTGGCCAGCCGCGCCTCGGCCGCCTGGGCGGCAAAACGCCGCTTGTTGAGGTCCTCCGCGCTGATCGCGCGGGGGTCCTTGACCTTCTCGGCGATCGCGAGCTGCGCCCGGAGGTCCTGGAGGTTGGCCTCGGCCTCGCGCACCCGCGTCTCGCGCACGGCGAGGTCCGCGCGCCGCGCCCGGTCGTCGATCGAGAACAGGGGGCCTCCGGCCCCGACGCGCTCGCCCACCCGGACGTGCACCCGGGAGACGATGCCCGGGATGTGGGCGCCGATGGAGATGTTGCGCGTGCTGGCCTCCACGATGCCGGTGCCGGAGATGCGGTTGGCAAACTCGACCCGCGGGGGATCGGCCACCGGTTCCGCGTGGATGACGGGCCTCGAGCCCTGCCTCACCATCCACAGCGCGAAGAGCACGCCGACGATCGCGAGAACGGGAATCATGTACCTTCTGACCATAAGGCCTCCTAGGACGTCGCCACCTGCGGTTCGACGAGGATGATCCTGCCGTCGTCCATCCGGGCGATGCGGTCCGCGAAGCTGAAGATGCGGTTGTCGTGGGTGACGATGACGAGGGCCCGGTCCGCGGAAAGGGCGTTTTTCCGCAGGACGTCCATCACGAGCCGGCCCGTATCGGCATCGAGGGCGCTCGTGGGCTCGTCGCAGACGATGAGCCGCGGGTTGTTGACAAGGGCGCGGGCGATCGCCACCCGCTGCTGCTGGCCGCCCGAGAGCGCCGCGGGATAGGCCTCGAGCTTGTCCCCGAGCCCCACGGCCTGCAGGACCTCTCCGGCCCGGGCCAGGGCTTCGGCCCGTCGGCTGCCGAGGATGAGCAGGGGGATGGCCGCGTTCTCCGCGACGGTGAGCGTGGGGATCAGGTTGTAGGCCTGGAACACGAAGCCGATGTTGGCCCCCCGGAAGCGGGTTTTCTCGGCGGCGCTCATGGACCGGAGGTCCCGGTCGAAGACGACGATCTCGCCCTCGTCGTGGTCCAGGATCGCGGCCACCACGGAGATGAGGGTCGTCTTTCCGCAGCCCGAGGGGCCTACGAGCATCAGCAGCTCCCCGGGACTCACGTCGAGGTCCACACCCCGAAGGGCCTGGACCCGTGAGGTGCCTTCCCCGTAGGCCTTGGTGACGCCCCGGAGGGAAACCGCCGTTCCGTTCTGAGACATGCTCCCCCTACATCTTGAACACGATGGCCGGCTCGAGCTTCATGACCCTGCGGATGCTCAGCAGGGCCGAGAAAGTGACGATGACGGCGATGGCACCCCCCGCGAGGACGAGGATCTCGGGAACGAGCCGGAAGGAGAGTTCCGTGCCCCGCATCACATACCCGAACAGGGCGGCGGCGCCCACCCCGAGCCCGTACCCCAGGGCTCCCACGACGAGGGCCTGCAGGACGATCATCCGCAGCAGGACCGTGTTGGACGTGCCCATGGCCTTCAGGGTGCCGAAGTAGCGCAGGTTCTCGAGGGTGAAGTTGTAAAAGGTCTGGCCCGCGATGGCCGTGCCGATCAGGAAGCCCAGCATGACGGCGATCCCGAAATTGATGGGGATCCCCGTGCTCTTCATGTAGTAGTTGAACGTCAGGTCCTTGAACTCCTGCGCCGTGTGGGCTGCAAGCCCGGTGCCCCGCGCGATCCGCCCGGCCAGCTCCTTCGGGTCGACGCCGCCGGCCGCCTTGACGAGCACGAAGGACAGGAGCTTGCGCTCCCGCGGGGCGAAGGTCGTGGCCCGGTTGTACGTCGTGTAGACCACGGGCTGGGACTGGAAGGTGCGCGACACGCGGCAGATGCCCACCACCACGGCGCGCCGGTCGTTGATCTCCAGGACGTCTCCCACCCCGAGCGGCACGGGCCTGCCGCCGGGCTCCTTCGGCTTCCTGGCAAGCCGCGTCGACGCCCCCACGTCGTTGACGATGATCGCGTCCTGCCGACGCAGATCCGCGAGGCTTCCCTCGATCATGACGGGCGGGCCCCCGATGAGTGTCGCGTCGTCGAGGCCCAGGACGTTGACGATCTGGAAGTTGCCGTCCTCGAGGCGGGCCTTGAGGAGCCCCTTGTAAAGGGGCACGGCCCACTCGACGCCGGCGATGCCCCGCACCCGGAAAAGCTCGGTGTCCTGCAGCGGCTTGACGTCGTCGATGAACTGCACCTTGGGGTCCATGACCCAGACGTCGGGCTGGGAGAGGTCGTTGATGAAGCTGTAGGTGCGGGTCATGAGGCCGGTGAAGATCGAGGATTGCTGGGTGATGAGCAGGGCCGCGAAGGTGAGCCCCATGATGAGGCCCAGGTACTTGCCGCGATCCCCCATGAGCATTTTCAAGGCGATGCGGTACATTCAGGGCCCTCCCTGCATGCGGATCGTGGACCGGGAACGAACGTGCGGCGCTGGCACCATGGGAGAAGAAGTATAGAAAGGCCGCCGGGGGGTGTCAACGGCAAAGTGAAAAGGGCCTGCGGCACGGCCGCGCGCGCTCAGAGGCCCCGGGCAGCGTAGAAGCCGCAGAGGCCGTGGACGCCGCCGCCGGGCGGCGTCGAGGAGGAGCAGAGATAGACGTCCCTGCGCGAGGTCCCGTAGGGGAAAAGCGAGAGGACCGGGCGGCTGTAGAGCTGACGCAGGTCCTGCACGCCGCCGTTGATGTCGCCGCCCACGTAGTTTGCGTTGTGGCGCTCCATCGCCGTGGCGGGCATGCTGCTGCGCGCCAGGATGAGCGACCGGAAGCCGGGCGCAAGGCGCTCGATCCGCGCCTCGATGACCGGCGTCATGTCCTCGGGCGACCCGTGCGGGACGTGGCAGTATGCCCAGGCCGTGTGGCGGCCGGCCGGGGCGCGCGTCGGGTCACAGAGGCTCTGCTGGGCAAGGACGACGTAGGGCGTAAGGCATTTCCGGCTCTCGTGGGCGTCGCGGATCGCGGCGCCGATTTCCTCGAGCGAGCCCCCCAGGTGCACGGTGCCCGCGCGCCTGCACGCGTCGGCCTTCCACGGGATGGGTCCCGCCAGGGCCCAGTCCGCCTTGCAGACGCCGGGGCCGTAGCGGAACCGGGCAAGCTTCGCGCGGTAGCCCTCGGAAAGGCCGATCCCCTCGATCGCCAGGAGCTGCCGCGGTGTCACGTCGAAGAAGTAGCGCTCCGCACACGGCAGGTCGCCCATCGAGCGGACCTCGACGCCCGTCCGGATCTCCCCCCCGGCCTCCGCGAAGCAGGCCGCAAGCGCGTCGGCGAGTCTCTGGGAGCCCCCCTTGACGACGGGCCAGCCCACGCCGTGGGCGAGCACCCCGAGCAGGATGCCGAAGGCCGCCGTCGCGGGCTTCTCCAGGGGGATCATGGCGTGGGCCGCAAGCCCCGCGAAGAGGGCGCGCGTCCGCGCGTCCCGGAATGCCGCCTCCGCGAGCCCGCGGGCGGTGCGCAGGGCCTTGAGGCCGAAGCGGGCCATGAGGAAGGGGTGCGAGGGGATCGGCAGAGGCTTGAGAACATCGGTGAGGAGCTTTTCGTAGTTTCGCGCGAAGGGTCCGACGAGCGCCTGCCAGGCGTCGCCGTCGCGGCCGAGACCGTCGGCTGTCGCGCCCAGCGACCGGTGCAGGCACAGGGCCCCTCCTTCTTCGAAGGGGTGGGCAAGGGGAATCTCGGGCTGGACCCACTCGAGGCCGAATCGCTCGAGACCGAGCTGCCGGAAGAAGGGCGACGAGAGGGCCAGGGGCTGGACGGCGGAGCAGATATCGTGGACGAAACCCGGAAGGGTGAGCCCGGCCGAACGCATGCCGCCCCCGATCGTGTCTGCCGCCTCCACGAGCAGGACGTGCCGGAGCCGCCTCGTGAGCGTGATGGCCGCGGCAAGACCGTTGGGCCCCGCTCCCACGACAACGGCATCGTAACGATCTCGAGCAAAGGACACGGGCGTTCGACCTCGCGGTTTTTTCTCAGCGACGTAGCGCCTGTTTCAGCACGTAAAACGGCATATAGAAGGATGAACGAACGGGCGCGTTCAGCAGGATGTTGCCCGCCTCGCCCCACTGGAACCGCCCGTCGATCAGCGTGTCGCGCTGCTCCACCGCCCCCCGGACGCCGAGCCTCGCGGCGAGGCTGCCGAGCGTGTCATGCCAGAAGCGGTCCTCCTGGCCGCCCGCGCCGGCGCGGAAGGAGAGCTCCATGAGCGGGTCCGAGGCCCTGAACAGCGGGTGGACCTGCACGATCGTGGCGCCGCCCTCGCGGAAGCAGCTGAAGGTGATCCAGCCCGCGATGACGTGCCCCTCGATGCTGATGAAGCTGAAGGCGGTGTCGGCGGCGTAGAGGACCATGAGGCCCGTGGCGACCACGAGCCCGCCCGGCAGGCGCAGGTTCAGGACGGCCACCGTGCCGGG
>CAYZKT010000011.1:0-26825 GCA_964478885.1 uncultured Syntrophaceae bacterium
ACATCGACGCCATTCGCCGCGCCAATCGGGAACAGCTGGAAGCCGTTCCGGGGGTCACCGTCAGGCTGGCGGAAGAGATCCTCCGGCGACTGAACCCGGTAATTCTTCCTGAGAACGGCGGCCAGAACTGATGGATGTCGTCTCCATCCTGCTGATCGCCATCGGTCTGGGCGTGGATGCCCTCAGCGTGGCCGCTGCCCTGGGTACTGCTCATACATCTCATAACTCTCTTGAAATTCCCTTACATGCACCTATAGAATGAAACCAAATCCATCGGTAAAGTAAAAAAACCATGGCGCAGCGGATGAAAGACAAAATCATGCGGGCGGGAAACGGGGTTTCTGAAAAGCAGGGCATGGCCCTAACGGGAGACCGGATGGAGATGGACCGCCTGATCCATGAGTTGAAGCAGGCCGAGGAGAAGTACCGGAACATCATCGAAAATATCGGCGTCGGCGTTGCCATGATTGACCCGTCCATGCGGATCCTGACCTTGAACCGGCAGATGCGCGAATGGTACCCCGCAATCAACCTTTCGATGAATCCCCTTTGCTATGAAGCATTCAATGACCCTCCGGCAAGAGATACCTGTTGCTACTGCCCGACCATTTGTACGCTGAGGGATGGCAAGGTCCACGAGGCCGTGACCGACACACCGATGAAGGGAGACGTAAGAAATTTCCGCATCATCGCAACGCCCGTCACGGATTCCGAGGGGCGTGTCGTGGCGGCCATCGAAATGGTCGAAGACATTACCGAGCGGAAACAGGCTGCGGAAGCCCTGCGAGCGAGCGAGCAGCGCCACCGGTCCTACATCGAGTTGACCGGGCAATTGGGCTGGACGACCAATGCCGTCGGCGAACTGGTGGAGGATCTTCCCAAATGGAGGGCTTTCACGGGCCAGAGCGAAGAGGAAATCAAGGGTGCGGGATGGGCAAATGCGCTTCATCCGGATGATCGGGAGCGTGCCCTGGAGGTGTGGAACAGGGCGGTCGCAGCGAAAAGCGCCTACGAGGTCGAATACCGAGTGCGCAGGCGGGATGGAGTCTATCGGCATTGGCTGGCCCGCGGCGTCCCCCTCCTCAGGGAAGATGGAAATATCAGGGAGTGGGTCGGCACCTCGATTGACATCACGGACATGAAGCAAGCCGGGGAAGAGTTGAAAAAGTCGGAAAGCATGTACCGCACCATTTTTGAAACGACACCCGGGGCGACCATGATCATCGAGGAAGACACGACGATATCCATGGTCAACAGGGAATTCGCGACGCAAACAGGTTACGGGGCCAGGGAGATAGAGGGCAAAAAAAGCTGGACGGAATTCATCCTGAAAGAGGACCTGGACCGGGTGATGGGGTATCACAGCCTGCGAAGGCTCGACCCGGCCGCGGCGCCACGGAACTACGAGTTTCGATATACGGACAGAAAAGGGCGCATCCGGGATGTCTACGCAACGGTTGCCATCATGCCGGGGACGAAGAAAACGGTGCTGTCCCTTCTCGACATCACCGATAGAAAGCGGAACGAGGAAACCCTCAGGACAATGGCCGAGGAGTTGAAGTCCAAAACCAATGCCCTGGAGGAGATGAATGCAGCGCTGCGTGTGCTGCTGAAACAGAGGGAGGAGGACAAGGTCGATCTGGAAAAGAGAATCCTGGCCAGCGTGAAGGAACTTGTCATCCCGCACCTCAGGGAGCTGAAAAGAAGCCTGTCCGGCCAGAAGGAACTGACCCGCCTCCAGATCCTGGAATCGAACTTGCAGGGAATCATTTCCCCCTTTGCGCAGAAGCTGTCCCTGCAATTCCTGAATCTCACGCAGAAGGAAATCCAGATTGCCAATCTCATCAAAGAAGGAAAAACGACAAAAGAAATCGCACGGTTCATGGATCTGTCCAAGTTTGCGATTGATACCCACCGCGCCCATCTCAGGAGCAAGCTGGGCTTGACCAACAAAAAAGCCAATCTGAGAACCTGCCTTTCTTCCCTGATGAAATAGTGTTTTTTATCACTATTCATCCGCTATTCTTTCAGTATTGTTAACCCCGGAAATATCATTTATTTAACCATCAAGAGAGAATAAATGGGTAGCAGGAGACGCTCGAACATCGTCTGAACGTCGGCGTTTCCACGTATCCTCCCGCGTCCAAATCAGCAGATCACGATCAGGAAACAAACCCTCTACACCTTGGAAGGAGTTTCTCCATGTCCCGGTACGCTTATCGGATGAATATCCCCGTCCCCCGAACGGAAGGTGCAAACCGTATTCGCACCAAATCGGTACGCCTGAACAAACCGAACGGGTCCAGGGGAACGGAGAACCCGGAAATTTACCTGTGGGTCGGATCGGGAAGCCTGTTTGTTTCGGCGGATTTGCGTGACTTCGGTCTGAAGGATCTTCAGATTCGCGTGCAGGGCGCGCGCCTGATCTTTCACGGAACTCTCCGCCCGGGCGTGCCGCCCGGGCAAGGGGGAATCCACCGGGCGAAGCAATCCTCGACGGCGTTCACCCATGCACTGGATCTGCCTTATGAGGTCAACGTCGACGAGGCCGAAGTGCAGAACGAAAACGGGTTGATATCGATCGTTCTGAAGAAGAAGGAATCCGCGACGCAGAGCGACCGCCTCGCGCAATCGTCCTTCAAGGCATCCATGAAGCGCTTTTTCGGAGAAAACGGGGCCGCCCCCCATGACCTCGGAGACGAGATCACCATGTTGGAGACCCTCGAGCGATATCTCGACTACCACCTGGGAAAGGGATTCGCCCGATAGAAAGGGAAGAAGACCCCGTGGCACCATCCATCAATGAATCCGCTGGACAACGCGGCCGACAAGCGACGAAAAGGGAACGGCAGGAACCCCGGTTCGAGCGTTCCCCGTGGGCTCATGTCACCTACGGCGAGAAGAAGAACCCCCGGGTAACAATCTGGGACGGGTTCAAGGCCATCGTCATCGCCCTGTCATTTCCCGATGGAATGCCCGAGGACATCCAGGTTTCGCTCGTGGAGTCCAGCCTCACGATCCGGGGATCGGCGAGGAACCTTATCGTCAGTGAACACATCGATCTCCCCTGCGCCGTCGAGACCCGTCCGATCCGGGTCGACGACGACAGGGGGGCGATGTTCCTCCTGCTGCGGAAAAAGTGAAGATCGAGAGATTCCCTTGCTCTCTGCAGGGGAAGTCGTTTTCGCATCGTCCAAGGTGTTTCGTCCATTGCCTGCACCCAGACTCATACATGCCCGTTGTGTATGTCCCGTTTTGCCGTTCCGCGTTTTCATGGCGCGCCATTCGCTGATTGTGAAAACCGGGTTGACGTCCGCAGTCGCGAGATCAGGGGTTCTGTGCCGCGGACTGCCTGCTGAGGAAAGGAGGACAAATCATGAGGACGACGGCGCATCCGGTCGAAGAGTGGCTTTTCAGAAACCGCCGAAAAATGATCACCTGCCCCTATCAGCCGGGGAATCTGAGGATCACTCTCTGGGGCTGCAAGCGGCGTCAGTGGCAGGCCCGCAGATTGGACCTCTCGGACATCTCGAAGGGGGACTACTTCGATTACGTCTACAAGAAGGGGCTTCTGCGATGCCGCGACTGCCTGATCGCCGCGGCGTCTCCGCACCGTGCCCCCGATACGAGATCCCTCGCGGCCGGGCCTGTGGCTGCTTGAAGATCGCTCGCGCATCGGCGGGCCAACGGGAACAGCGGGAGAAAAGATCGTGGACCTGCCCGTGCATGCAGCAAAGGGCCCCGGGCGGCTCTGAAGAACCCGTCTTGGGGAACACCCCCGCTTTCTCACCATGAAATCGAGGAGGTGAACCATGTTTCAACCAAAGGCCATCCTGGTGCCGACCGATTTCTCCGCGTTCTCCGAGAAGGCGTTTCGAAAATCGCTCGACATCGCGAGGTACTTCGCAGCGAGGATCCATGTCCTCCACGTCGCGAGGCCGTTGCCGCTTGTCGTCGGGGATTACTGGTTCGACGAGCCGTCGGTCAAACGAATTCAGGCGGATATCGAGAAGGCTTCCCGAAACGAGATCGGGAGTTTCGTCGGCAAGTTCCCGGATGCGAAGGGCGTCTCGATCGAGCCGGATGTGCAGAGCGGTGTACCCTACGAGCAGATCGTGAAGGATGCGGCGGAAAAACGCATCGACCTCATCGTCATGGCCGCTCGCGGGAAGACGGGCATCAAGGAACACCTTCTCGGCGGCACGGCGGACAGGGTCATCCGTCATGCGGCCTGGGATGTGCTGATTGTCCGTGACCGGGAATAATTTTTAACTGCAGGGGGCAAGCATGAAAAAGATCGAAAATAAAACGAGAAGAAGGGTGACGTTCTCCTTCGCCTCGCTTGATGCGAAGGAAGTCTTTGTCGCCGGCACGTTCAACGGCTGGGATCCTCACAGGGATCCGTTCAAGAGGCATTCAACGGGATGGAAAGCCGTGAAATATCTGACTCCCGGCATGTACGAATACCTGCTGGTCGTGGATGGGATCTGGGTCGATGATCCCTCCTGTCCGAAACGGCGCAGCAATCCTTTCGGGGGAGAGAACTGCATCCTGGAGGTTTGATTCCCGACGAGGACGCTTCGGGCCGCCTCGGGGGTCTGAATCATCACAAAGGAGGTAGCGGGACATGAAAGACGCATCCAAGGAAATCCTGCGGTTCTGGAAAACTCAGTGGGAAGCGTACATGAAGTCCATGGCGGCGATGCAGGGGCAGGGGGAGGCGATGCTGGACATGATCCTGAAGAGCGGAGTCCTGCAGGAAGGCTCGCAAAATATGGTCAAGGATTGGGCGGACAAATACAAGTCCATCCAGAAAACCTATCTGGACATGGTCGAAAACCACTTCGAAAAACTCGACGAAATTATTGGAAGTGCCCCGTGATGGTGGACAACCCGAAAAACCACAGGAAGGCTGCAGCAACAGGCTCGCAATCAGGTCGGTCCCGCGGGCAAACGAGATCGGCTGACTTGACCTGTTGAGTTCGCCCGGCGCAAAAAAGCCCGTGACCGCTTCGGTCACGGGCTTTTCGGTTTGCTTTGCCTTGTCTCTCGGAAACGGGCGGGGGATTTCCTGCCCTCTCTTGCCCTGGGCCCTGTGTCTCCTGAACCCCGTGCCTTATTTCAACTCCCCGATCGCCCTGGCGATGTCCGCGGACCCCTTGACCACCTTTTTCCTGCCGCTGTCGAGGATCACGGCGGTGGGCGTCGATCGGATCTTGTCCTCCGTGAGGTAGCCCGTCAGGAAGCTGAACGTCGGCGTCGGGTCGAAGACCTTGAACTTGATGCCGCTCTTCTTCAGGTGCTCCTCGAGCTTCTCGCGGTCCGTGATGTTCAGCGCGGCCGCCTGGAAGAGCGCGTGGCGCACCCGGTTGGCGTGGTCGATGTCCTTCTTTTCGTTGAGGGCATAGAGGAAATAGCGGGCGTAGAGCGTCGTGTGCTGGTGCACCGGCGTGTCGACGAAGGTCAGGCGGATGGTGTTTTTCTTCACGAGATCCGCGACGGGCCCGGCGATCTCCGGATCAAGCTTCGAGCAGGGGCCGCAGAAGTAGTCGCTGTAGAGCCGCACGTGGATCCGGCCGTTCCCGAAGGCTGGCTTCAAGGGTTCCGCGGCGAAAGAAGGGGTCACTGAGCCGTTGAAGAAGGCCACGAAGGCGAGAAGCCCAAGGGCGGCGAACACCCCGATGAGCTTGCGCTTCGACCCGTCGAGGTTGATGGCGAACAGCAGCAGCAGGACGGCCCCGAAGGTGAGGCAGTAGGGGCAGAAGACGTCGTTCTGCACCTGGAACCCGATGAGATAAACCTCCGCCCCTGCGCCGGCCGACAGCAGGAGAAGCCTGTACTCCCGGAGGCCGAAGAGGCTGAGTACGACGAGCGCTCCCATGAAGAGAACCCCCAGGTATTTCAGGTCGATGCCGAAGATCGACCCCTGCAGGTAGGAGCAGGAGTCCCCGCAGGTGGCGTAGACGAACACCAGCGCGATGCCGGCGATGGCCAGCAGGATGTTGAGCTTTTCTTTCCCGGTCAGCGCGGTTTTCATGACCATGCTTTTTATCAAGATTCGTACCAACCTCACGTTTTCTTTCGCAGCGTGACCTGGAAGAGTTTTCGGGGGAGCGAGCCCTCCTCGAAGTCCTCGACGTCGAGGAGGTCGAACCCCTCGGCCAGGCTCTCCACCATGCCCCTGTCAAAGTAGTGTACGACAAAACCGTTCATCTCGTAAAGGTCTTCGCCGAGGTGGGTGCCATTGCCGTAGTGGGAATCCCCCTTGTGGCGGACCGTGTAGATGTTGAGGCCCCCCGGCTTGAGGACCCGGCGGACTTCCCGGTTTAGAAACTCGATCTCCGCCCGGCTGAAGGCCATGCAACAGAGCATGTGGGAGAAGCAGCCGTCCATTGAGGCATCCCCGAAGGGCAGGGGCTTCCGGAGATCGTGGAAAACCGGGGTAATCATCTCGCCCAGGTCGGTTTTCACGGCCTTGTCGACGATCCCCCAGAGACCGTTTTCGCTGTAATCCAGGGCATAGACCTGGAGGCCCATACCCGCGAAGTAAATGGTGTCGCGTCCCTGGCCGGCGCCCAGCTCCAGGATGAGGCGGCGGTCTTCTTCTAAAAACCGCACCGCCGCCCTTTTCGCCGCATGGCTGGGTTCGTCGCCGTAAAAATCCATGTCGGCCGTGTAGGCCCTGTCCCACAGGTCTTGCTGGCGTTCCAACTCGCCCTTCTTCATGCCTCGTTGCCTTTTCCCGCCGGGTTCGCGGGCAGGGGGAATGCCGTTTTTTCTGAACTGCTTCCGGAAAAAAGTCAAATGATTTTCAAAAAAGGGAATCGGGTTCAGGGCTCCTCAAAAGATGGAAGTTAGGAAGCTGTGAAGTTGGGAAGCTCGGAAAACCGGAGACGGGGTACTCAGTTCCGGCCGCTCCAAGCTTCAAAACTTCTCAATTTCCCAGCTTCCCTATTCTGTAGGAGGTGTCCCGGTCTGCGGCTAGCAAAAAAAAGGCCACCCGGTATCGGCCGGATGACCCTGGTTAAGGGGGTGTGTGTCTGGAAGAAGGTTTCGCGCTCAGTTTACCTAATGCCGCCCATGCCGTGGCCCATCCCGGGGCCTCTGCCCTGGCCCATGCCCTTGCCGGAGCCCGGCCCGGGGCCGAAGCAGCGGCCCGTCGCCCTGTTCTTCTTCAGCAGCTCCTGCTGTTCCGGGGTGAGGGACTTGTACACGGTCCAGCGGTAATCGCTTTTCTTGTCGTCCAGTTGATCGCGAAGCGCCCGCACTTCCTTCTCCGTCGCCCGGATCTTGCCCTCGTCGGGGCTCTTCTCCAGCCACAGCAGCCTCAGGTCGCCCGCCTTGCTGTGAAGCTTGTCCTGGATGGGCTTGATGTCCTTGAGGTGGGCGGTCCGCAGATCGCCGATCTTCGTCTTCTGTTCGGCCGTCAGGTTGAGGCCCTGAACGCCCGAGAGGTCGCTGCCGTTGCAGAACCCGTGTCCGTGGCCTCTGCCGCCTCCGCGGTATGCATCGGCCGGCATGACGAAGGCCGTCAGGAAGAGCAGAGCGGTCATTGCAATCATCATCTTTTTCATCTTGTCCGTCTCCTTTGGAGTTGCTTTCTTGCATGGATCTAAGGGCAACGAGCATGCCATCGGGAAAGGAAAATTATAATTTGCTGATATTATTAATTTATTTTAATTTTTTGCCCTGGCCAGGGTGGGCGGGGGCAAAAAATTGTGGCTATTATGTATCCAGCCGATGTATACGCATGATCAGAAAGTATTCAGGCAAGGATCGACGAGAAAGGACCGGGTATTCCTTTTCTGTTGTTCCGAGCTTCATCACTTCTCAAATTCTTAACTTCATGAGCAATTACGAAGGACTGTACGGGAAGGTCGCCCGTGGGAACCGCTGAACGAAAAAGAATCTGGCTGCTCGTCCCTCCGTGGGTCATCCTGGGCGCCGTGGCGGTGCTGGTGCCGCTTTTTGCCTTTTTCACCTGGGAGAATGTAAACCGCCACAGGGAGATGAGCACAAGGCTCCTCCTGGAAAAAGGGGAGGCCCTGATCCGATCCTTCGAGGCGGGGGCGAGGGCCGGCGAGGGCATGGCCTGGGGAAGCTTCCAGCTTCAGAAGCTTCTCATCGAAACGGCCCAGCAGCCCGGGGTCGACTACCTCGTCATCACCGACACGGAGGGACGCATCCTTGCCGACAGCGATCCCGGCATGGTCGGCGGGTTATACGGCAACGAGCTGGACCTCGAAGCCGTCCATCGGCAGAAGGCCGCCAGCTGGAGAATCGTGGAAGCCGAGGGCGGGGCGCAGACCCTCGAGGTCTATCGCCGGTTCGCTCCCCGGGACGAACCGTACGGGGGGTTCGCCCGCAAGGACGCGGGCGCATCGTACCTGATCTTCGTGGGCCTCGACATGGCGCCCGTCCAGGCTGCCCATGCCCAGGACACGCGCAACACGATCATCACGGGCTCGGTGCTCCTGCTCATCGGGTTTGCCGGCATCCTTTCGCTCTTCCTCGCCCTGGGGTACCGTTCGGTGCGCGCCTCGCTCACGAGGGTCAAGGCCCTGTCCGACAGCCTCGTCGAGCACATGCCCGTGGGGCTCGTAGCCGTGGACCCGGGGGAACGCATCATGGTGCTCAACGACACGGCGGAAAAACTCCTCGACCGCCCTGCGGCGGGCCTGCTCGGGAAGCCCGCGCAGGGGGTTCTCCCTCCCGCGTGCCTGGAGGTGTTGAGGTGTGTGGCGCCGGAGCGGCCCATCGTGGAGAAGGAGTTCGACTGCGCAATCCGCGAGGGACGCACGGTCCCGCTCGAGATGACCGCGGCGGTCCTGAAGGACGACGACGGGGCGCTGATCGGCCGCATCGCGCTGCTGCGCGATCTCTCGGAGCTCAGGCATCTGCGGAGGGAAGTGGAGCGAAGCCAGCGGCTTGCCGCCGTCGGGAGCCTCGCCGCGGGGGTGGCCCACGAGATCCGCAACCCGTTGAGCTCGCTCAAGGGCTTTGCCACTTATTTCCGCCAGCGCTACGGCGGCGTGCCCGATGACGTGAAAATGGCCGACATCATGATCCAGGAAGTGGACCGCCTCAACCGGGTCATCACGGAGCTGCTCGAGTTCTCACGTCCCCTGTCCCTGCAAAGAGTGGAGACGGACGCAGCAGCCCTCGTCAGGCAGGTGCTGGACACGATCGAGCGGCAGGCGGGTGAAAAGGGGATCGCGGTGCGGGCGGAGCTGCCGCCCGGTCTACCCGCCGTCCGCATCGACCCGGACCGCCTGACGCAGGTGCTGCTCAATCTCTTCCTCAATGCCCTGGCCGCCATGGACCGGGGAGGGGTTCTCTCGGTGGGCCTCGCCCTGCAGGAAAACCGCACCCTGCGGATCACGGTGGGCGACTCCGGAACGGGAATCCGCAGGGAAGACCTCGGGCGGGTCTTCGACCCCTACTTCACGACGAAGGCCTCCGGCATGGGCCTGGGCCTTGCCGTCGTGCACCGGATCGTGGAGGCCCACGGCGGCGAGATCCGCCTGGAAAGCGAGCCGGGGCGGGGGACGACGTTTACGGTTCTGCTTCCGGCCGGTGGGGAGTGACGCGCCGGCGCAACAATTCAATACGGGGCCAAGGCCATGACGGGAAAAAGCGCGATTCTGGTTGTCGACGACGATTTTGCCCACCGGACCATGCTCAAGACGCTGATCGGCGGATGGGGCTACGAGGTCCGCGAGGCCGACGACGGCGCGACGGCCGTCGAAGCCGTCGCGCGGGAGCCTTTCGATTTGGTCCTGATGGACATCCGGATGGCGCACGTCTCGGGGATCGAGGCACTCGAGGAGATTCGCGCGTTCAACCCGGCCCTTCCCGTCATCCTCATGACGGCCTATGCCTCCGTGGAGACGGCCGTGGGCGCGCTCAAGAAGGGGGCCTACGACTACCTGACCAAGCCCCTCGATTTCGATGAGCTTCGCCTCGCCCTGGAGCGGGCCCTCGAGCACACGCGCCTGAGGGAGGAGAACCGGATGCTCCGGGAGCGCCTGGGGACGCACTTCGACCGGGGAAACCTCATCGGCCGCAGTGCGGCCATGACGAAGCTCATGGACCTGGTGGCCCAGGTGGCCCCCTCGGAGGCAACGGTTCTCGTCACGGGGGAGTCGGGGACGGGCAAGGAGATGATCGCAGGCGCCATCCACTATAACAGCCCGCGGAAGGCGGGGCCGTTTATCCGCATCAACTGCGCCGCCATTACGGAGTCGCTCCTCGAGTCGGAGCTCTTCGGCCACGAGAAGGGCTCCTTCACCGGCGCTGACCGGCGCAAGGAGGGCAAATTCCGGCAGGCCGACCGGGGGACGATCTTTCTCGACGAGGTGAGCGAGATGTCGCTTGGCATGCAGGTGAAGCTCCTGCGGGTCGTGCAGGAGCGCGAGTTCACGCGCGTGGGCGGCGAGGACGTGATCCGCGTCGACGTGCGGGTCATCGCCGCCACGAACCGCGACCTGCTCCGGGCCGTTGCGGAGGGCCGATTCCGGGAGGACCTCTTCTACCGCCTCAACGTGGTGTCCCTGCGCGTGCCGCCGCTGAGGGAGCGGAGGGAGGACATCCCGCTGCTGGCCCAGCACTTCCTGAAGATCTTCGCCGAGAGAAACCGCAAGACATTGCAGGGCTTCACACCCCGGGCCATGGACCGTCTGCTTCGCTACCCCTGGCCGGGAAACGTCCGGGAGCTGATGAATACGATCGAGCGCGGTGTCGTGTTGTGCCGGGCCGGCGTACTCGACGAGGAAGACGTGGCGCCCGTCCTCGAGGTCGAAACCCCGCAGGCGGCCGCCGGTCAGGCCGCTGCCGCCGTCCCGACGGGTTCGTCCCTGGAAGACGTGGAGAAGGCGACGATCCTGAAGACCCTCGACGAGTCGGGGGGGAACAAGAGCGAGGCTGCCCGACGCCTCGGCATCACCCGCCGCACGCTGCACCTGAAGCTGAAAAAATACGGCCTGATGTAGATGGGCAAATGGATGAATGAAAAGGGCCCCGTCCGCATCCGGACGGGGCCCCCTGTCATTTACTGATACTTTCTGCTTCCTTCCCTGTACCCTATCCCCGATACCCGAGCCCCTTCTTCAGGCTTTGGATACCCTGCACGGCAGCCCCTTCAGATTCGGCGTTCCGTACTCCTTGCCGAGCTTGGCCACCGACGTGAGCATGTTGAAGTTGGCCGACTGCCAGTCGTACTGGGTCTCCGGCTTACCCTCGGGGAACCACCAGCCGTGGGCGGAGCAGAGAACGCGCGGGTCCAGGGCGTCGGAGAAATAGGCCCTCTGGGTGATCTTCCCGTAGGGGGTCTCGATGAGAACGTTGTCGCCCTCGGCGATCCCGAACTTCTCCGCCGTCTCCGGGTGGATCTCCAGCCGCGGGTCGGGGTTCATCTTGCGCAGCTTCTCGACCCACCGGTACGAGGAGTGCAGGTAGTAGCGGCTCTTGGCGCTCGTGAGGACGAGCGGGTACGCCGGGTCCTCCGCCTCGGGCAGGCCCCTGTACGTGGGGAGCGCCGAAAGCTTGAACTTCTCCGCCGTGCTCAGGCGCAGCTCCACCTTCTGCGTCGGCGTCGAGAAGCCTTTCTCCTCGTATTTCTTGAACCGTTCGGGCCCCTTGAGGTAGCCCTTCTCGCAGAACTGCGCGTAGGTGAGGCCCGCGGGCTTCACCACGTCCTCGGCGAACTCGTTGAAGTCCTCCTTCCAGAGCTCCTTCGGCGTCATGAGCTTGCCCAGCTCGTTCATGATCTTGATGTCGGGCCAGCACTCCTCCGGCGGCTCCACCACCTTGGGCCGCGCCAGGATGTAGCCGTGGCCGATGCCGATGTGACCGATGTCGTTGAACTCGAACTGGGTGGCCGCCGGCAGCACCACGTCGGCCATGGCCGCCGTGGGCGTCATGAAGATCTCGGCGACGGCCAGGAAGTCGAGCTTCATGAAGGCCTCGTAGGTGAGCCGGCTGTCGGCGTAGGAGAGCATGGGGTTGCAGCACATCATGTAGGCGCCGCGGATGGGGTAGGGCTTGTCCTCGAGGATCGCCTTGCGGAAGAAGGCCGGCGCGTTGGTCATGAGCCGGGGGATGACGCCGTGGGCGTTTCCGATCATCTCCTTGCGCTTGTCGGGGATGAGATCGGCCCGCACCAGGGGGGCCAGGCCCAGCATCTTGGGGTCGCGGGGGTCGACGTTGCCGCCGGGGACGTCGAGGTTGCCCGTGATCGCCATGAGGCAGATGAGGGCCCGCGTCGTCTCGAAGGTCTGCGTGTTGTGCTCGATGGGGTTTCCCCACTGGATGGCGGCGGGCTTGGCCGCGGCGTAGGCCCGGGCGGCCTGGCGGATGAGATCGGCGGGCACCCATGTGATCCCGGAGACCTTCTCGGGCGTGTACTCCTTCACGTGGGCCGCAAGCTCGTCAAAGCCGTGCGTCCACTTTTCGACGAACTCTTTGTCGTAGAGGCCCTCCTCGATGATCACGTGGAGGAATCCCAGGGCGAGCGCCGCGTCCGTGCCGGGCCGCAGCTGCAGCCAGTGCTTTGCTTTCTTGGCCAGGTCGATGCGCCGCGGGTCGATGACGACGATTTCCGTGCCGTCCTTGATCTGCTTCATGAGCATGCTGCAGATCTCGCCCTCCTCGTTGGTGGAGGTGATGTTGCTGCCCCAGAGGACGACGAGCTTGCTCGGGTAGTGGAGGTCCGCCACAGGGTAGAACCCGCAGGTGTGCACGCCCGTGATCTCCCGGGGAGCGTGGCAGACGTCCTGGGAGGCGATCACATTGGGCGAGCCGAAGAGGTTCGCCAACCGGATCTGGATGAAGTGGTCGAGCCCCTTGGGCATGCCCACGCCGAAGGCGACGCCCTTGGCTCCGTAATGCTCCTTGACCTTCAGCAGGCCCTCGGCGACGGTCTTCAGGGCCTCCTCCCAGGTGACCTTCGCCCACTTCCCCTCGCCGCGCTTGCCGACCCGCTTCAGGGGGTGGCGCAGCCGATCCGGGTGGTTGAGCTTGTCCGCCGAGGCAATCCCCTTGATGCAGGTGTAGCCTTTGCTCAGGAACCCCGTCGGGTCCCCCTTGATCTTGACGATTCGGTTGTCCTGAACCCCCACGAGAAGCGTGCAGCCTCCGTGATCCATGCGCGCGCAATGCGTCCTGACCCATCTGATGTCTTCTGCCATCGGTCCTCTCCTTCTCCCATTCTCCCCGCGGGGGCATTTTGGTCCCGGGCCCGCCGCGGACAGGGGAACCATACACCATTCCCCCGAGGGCTGCAAAACCTTATTTGAGACAGCTCCCGCGGTGCCTGCAGGGAGACCCGGGACACCACATCCCCTGAGGGCGGCCTCGCCGTCTCTCGGATTGCAATCCGGTTTCGAAGGCCCTATAATCCACGCACGGGAGCGCTCCCCATCACCGGGCATCCCTCACGCGCGGGACTCGGCGGATCTGCGTTTCCGGATAGAGGAGGGCATGCATTCCGAAACGCTGACGGCTGCCGTCCGGGGCAGAATCCTCGAGGCCCAGAAAAACGAGATCACGGAATATCACGTCTATCACCGCCTTGCGGGGCTGGCGAAGAAGGAGCACAACGGCCGCATCCTGCGGGACATCGGCAACTGCGAGCGGGCCCATTACGACATCCTGCGGGACCTGACGGGCAGCGACGTTGCGCCCGACCGGCTGCGGGTCTGGTTTTTCTACCTCGTCGCGCGGTTCATGGGTCTTACCTTCGGGCTCAAGCTGATGGAGAGAGGGGAGGGCGACGCCGCGGAGGCCTATGCCGAGCTGTCCGGAACAATTGACGGTTTCGAGCGGATCTCCCGGGAGGAGGCCGAGCACGAGGAGCGGCTCATCGGGATCATCGACGACGAGAAGCTCCAGTATGTAGGCTCCATCGTCCTGGGGCTCAACGATGCCCTGGTGGAGCTGACGGGGGCCCTGGCGGGATTCACCCTCGCCCTGGGCGATATCCGTCTCATCGCGCTGGCCGGTCTGGTGACGGGAATCGCCGGGGCGTTCTCCATGGCCGCGTCGGAGTACCTCTCCATCAAGTCCGGGGGGGAGGCCCTGCACCCGCTGAGGGCTGCGTTTTACACGGGAGTGACCTACCTCAGCACGGTGCTGTTCCTGATCCTGCCCTATCTCGTCCTCGACAATCCGTACGTCAGCCTCGGGTTCACCCTGGCGAACGCGCTGCTGTTGATCTTCCTGTTCACATACTACGTGTCCGTCGCCCAGGATATCTCCTTCCGCAAGCGGTTTTCCGAAATGGCCGGCATCAGCCTCGGCGTCGCGGCGCTGACCTTCGGGATCAGCTATTTCGTGCGGCTTTTTTTCAATTTCGATCTCTGATCCACTGCAGGATGCGCGAATCGTGTGCCTTCGACGTGCGTTTTGTGTTAGGATTCGGCCATCATCCGTTGCGGGAGGTTCTGTATGGCTAAGCAGCGACTCGTGGTCATCGGCGGGGACGCGGCGGGAATGAGCGCCGCCGCCCAGGCGAAGCGGCTCGACAGGGAACTGGAGGTCCTCGCCTTCGAGAAGGGTCCCCACACTTCCTACTCGGCCTGAAGCATTCCCTACTACGTCGGCAAGGTTGTCGACGACGTCAAAACGCTGATCGCCGTCACGCCCGAGGAGTTCCAGACCGAGTACGGCATCGACGCCCGCGTCCTGCACGAGGTCGAGGAGATCGACCCGAAGAACGGGCGGGTGCTGGTCAAGTGCCTGCAGAGCAGGAAGGGGTGGTGGGAGCCCTTCGACCGGCTCCTCGTCGCCACGGGCGCCCTGCCGTTCTGCCCGAAGGTCCCGGGTTGGGAGGCAGGGGGCATCTTCGGCCTGCACTCCCTCCAGAGCGGGATCACAGTGCGTAAGGTGATCGACGAGGAGCACCCGAAGAGGGCCGTCATCATCGGCGGCGGCTACATCGGCCTCGAGATGGCCGAGGCGCTCACCCTGAGGGGGCTCGACGTCTCCCTGGTCGACCGGGCGCCGCAGGTCATGAACACACTGGACCCCGACATGGGGTCCCTGGTCTCCGACGCCCTGGTCCAGGTCGGCGTCAAGCTCTACCGCGACGAGGCCCTCGAGGCCTTCGAGGTGGCTGGCGGCCGCGTGAAGGCCGTGGTGACCGAAAAGCGCACCCTGCCGGCGGACATCGTGATCCTGGGCCTCGGCGTGCGCCCCAACACGGACCTGGCGGCAAGGGCGGGGATTCCCCTCGGGGTGCGCGGCGCCCTGCGCGTCAACGACCGGATGCAGACGGAGATCCCCGGCATCTGGGCGGCGGGCGACTGCGCCGAGTCCTTCCACCTCGTGAGCCGCCGGCCCGTGCACATCGCCCTGGGCACGATCGCGAACAAGCAGGGGCGCGTGGCGGGGATCAACCTGGGGGGCGGCTACGCCACCTTCCCGGGCGTCGTGGGCACCGCCGTGAGCAAGATCTGCAAGTGGGAGGTGGCGCGGACGGGCCTGCAGGAGAGCGAGATCCGGGACCTCGGTCTCGAGCACGCGTCCGCCACAATCGAGAGCACGACCCGCGCGGGCTACTACCCGAACGCGGGGCCCATCACCGTGAAGACGCTGGCCGAGAAGGGCTCCGGGCGCCTTCTGGGCGCCCAGATCGTCGGGATCGAGGGGGCGGCCAAGCGGATCGATATCTTCGCCACGGCCCTCCATGCGGGCATGTCCGTCCAGGACATGATCAACCTGGACCTCAGTTACGCCCCGCCCTACTCCAATGCCTGGGACCCGGTCCTCATCGCCGTGCGGCAGGCCGACCGGGCCGTCCGGAAGGGCGGATGACCCCGTTCCCGTCAGGCGGTTCCACGAGACCCGGGTGCTGCCCGGGTCTTTTTTTGCCACGGGGCGGGAAAAGGAACTTGACTTATTCTGTATAATCAGATTAATCAGTATTGACTGATATATCGGAATTGCGACGCGGGAGGGGGCTGACCCATGGTGAAAGCGAAGAAGGAAGAGAGCTGCTGTTCTGCTCCGGGAAACCTCAAGGCCCGCTGCCGCATGGAATCTCTCATCGGCATCGACGAGCGGGGCCAGATGGTCCTGCCCAAGGAACTGCGCGATCGGGCGAAAATCGGCACGGGCGAAAAGCTGGCTCTCATCAGCTGGGAGAAGGACGGGGAAATCTGCTGCTTCACCCTCGTCAAGGCCGATTTCCTGGCCGACAAGGTGAAGGACTTCCTCGAACCCATCATGATGACCCGCTGAGCGACTACGTGAAGACCTCGGAGGCTGACATGGAAGGAAAGGACATCAAGGACATCGTCCGTGAAAAATACGGGACCATCGCCGCCGCGTCCGGCTCGTGCTGCCCGTCGGCGTCGTGCTGCGGCGGCCCCGCTGTCGTCACGGAGATCGGAAAGAAGATCGGCTATGCCGATTCCGACCTCTCCGCGGTTCCCGAGGGGGCGAACCTGGGCCTCGGCTGCGGCAACCCCATCGCCCTGGCTTCGCTCAGGCAAGGCGAGACGGTCCTCGATCTGGGAAGCGGCGCGGGCTTCGACTGTTTCCTCGCCGCCGGACGGGTCGGCCCGGAGGGAAAGGTCATCGGCGTCGACATGACGCCGGAGATGATCGAGAGGGCCGGGGCGAACGCCCGGAAGGACGGCATCGAAAACGTGGAATTCCGGATGGGGGACATCGAGCACCTGCCCGTCGGGGACGGGAGCGTCGACGTCATCATTTCCAATTGCGTCATCAACCTGGCCCCCGACAAGGGCCGTGTATTCCGCGAGGCCTTTCGCGTGCTGAAGCCGGGCGGGAGGCTCATGGTCTCCGACATCGTCCTCACGAAGCCCCTGCCGGACGCCCTGAAGAACTCCATTGCCGCCTACGTCGGCTGTGTCGCGGGCGCTTCCCTGAAAGAGGACTACCTGGGCGCCATGCGGCAGGCGGGGTTCGAGGACGTGACGGTCCAGAGCGAGTCGCCCTTCCCCGTGGACTGCATCGCGACGGACCCCATGCTTTCGGGGCTCGCCGAATCTGTGAACCTCTCCATGGAGGAGCTGGTGCGGCAGGCCGCAGAGGCCGTTGTGAGTGTCCGCGTCTCGGGGTTCAAGACCCACACCCCATCGTGATGGCCGTCTCCTGCGGGCGGGTCCGGGAGCAGTTCCGTGAGGTGCGGCGACGGATCGCGCTTTATCACCGGCATTTTGTCGCGCCGGGCCGCCGCCCTGACTATTTATGAAAGCCGTTGATCTTGCCGATTCGTTCCCGTTTGTGGTAATTTTATGAAGAGCCCGTTCGGAGTTCTCCGAACATCCAGCTAAGTGCTCTGTCCGGCGTTTTGTCGACCGGTCCATCTTCCAGGCAACCCGAATGCCTCATTGCAAGGAGGATCCCATGAAAAAGGCGATCCTGACAGGCCTTTCCCTCCTGGTCATTACCGTGCTCCTTTTTCCAGCCCTCGCCGCGGCGCGCGAGGTGCCTCCCATCGTCTCCGTGGAATGGCTGCAGAAGAACCTCTCGAATCCCCGGCTCATCGTCATGGACATCCGGAAGCTCGAGGATTACGATGCCGGTCACATTCCCGGTGCCGTATACGCCTATTACGGGACCTGGCTGTACCCCAAGGAAGGAAAGCACATGGAAATCCCCATGGCCGACGATCTCTTCGAGGCGATGGGTGACGTGGGGATCCGGGCTGATTCGATCGTCGTGGTCGTCAGCAGGGCGGACAATTTCTTCGATCGCATTGAGGCCGCCCGGGTCCTCTGCACTCTCTTCTACGGCGGCCTGAAGAACGCCGGCATCCTCGACGGCGGACACGAGGAGTGGGTCCGGCAGGGGAAACCCCTCTCGACCCAATTCGTCAAGGGTAACAAGTCCGTCTATCACGGCACCCTGAACAGGTCAGTCGTGGCCGACAAGGACCATGCCGTCAAGCAGTACGGGAAGGCCCTCTTTGTCGACGTGAGGGAACGTGTGCTATACAGCGGGGAGAAGAAGCAGGAATACGTCGCGCGGGCCGGCCACATCCCCGGGTCGGTCAACCTGCCCGCCTCGGAGGCCTACACGCCCCGGGGAACCTTCAAGAGCCCGCAGGAGCTGCAGGCGATTGCGTCGAGGGTCGTCGGCCCGGACAAGTCGAAAGAGATCATCACCTACTGCGATGCCGGCAAGTGCTGCCCCACCTGGGCCTTCCTGCTGAGGGAGGTCCTGGGATACAGGAGCGTGAGGCTCTACGATGGCTCCTTCGAGGAGTGGGCGAAAGACCCCGCCCTGCCTGTTGTGAAATGATCGTTATTCGAGGGCAGCGGATCGCCTCTAAGTGAGAACGAATGTGCCGCAACAACCATGCGCGGATTCCTTCGCGACGCGGCATCAATTATCCTTCGTGCATTCTCCAGAGGCCAACAGGTCGATGAGCCACTGCCGGATGCGGTTGCGGTCGGGGACGGTCCCGACGCTGACGATTCGTCCGTTGATCACCAGGGCCGGTGTCCCCGTGACCCCGAATTTCGCGATTTCCGCGGGGTCCGTCACATGGGACAGATCGCCCGGGATGTTCAGCTCTGCCAGCGCCTCTCGAACGTCCTTCTCCATCCTGTCGCAGTTGAAGCAGCCGGGGCCCAGGACCTGGATGCGGATGCCGCCTTTGGGCGCCTCGTCTTTGAACTCCCCGGTGAAGACCTTGTACGTCCGCAGAAGGGCGTCCTTGTACTCATCGGCCATCTTCGGCGGGATGTAGTTCTCGCCTGCAATGCCCCGGTAGAGGAACTCCCTGCATTCGGCGTCCGTCTTGCCCGATGCGGTCTTCGCCAGATCCTCCATCACCTTCCTGAGCCCGACGATTCCCACCTTCCGGTCGCCCATCGCCATCTGCACGACATCGCCCGCCATAACACACTCCTTTCACATCGGTTTACGCCAGTCTCGGTCCCTCTCCTGACGGCAGAAGGCCTCGACGGCCTCGCGGATGGAATCCCGGATCACCCGGATCCGTGCGAGCTTCTGCTCCTCTGTGCCTTCGACCCTGGAAGGATCCGTGAAGCCCATGTGGACGTGCTTCGCCGGCCCCGGGAAGATGGGACAGGCCTCGGCCGCCGACTCGTCGCAGACGGTGATGACATAAGAAAAAAGGGTGCCCGCCTTCAGAACGTCGAACACGCTCCGCGTCGATTTCCCGGAGATGTCGATCCCGACTTCCTTCATGACGGCCACGGCCAGCGGATTCAGGGTCCCCGGCTCGAGGCCGGCGCTCTCGGCCTCGAAGCGGTCGCCGCAGAGTCGGTTCATCCAGGCCTCGGCCATCTGGCTGCGGGCGCTGTTGTGGATGCAGACAAAGAGGACTTTCTTCTTTTCCATCTCAGGGTTCCTTTTGCACGGGTTTTTACTACGCCCGGGTCAACCTTTCAGTTTCTGGTAGAGCCCCGTCAGCTTCGTCCGGTAGGCGTTTCGGATCATGGCCTCGTCCTCCCCCAGGGGCTTCACGGGGACGAGATCCATCACCTCCCCGGGGGTGAGCCCCGACTCGTCCACGGTCTCGACGGCGCCCTTGAGCATCTTCTTGATTCCCTTCCATGCCTGCTTGTCGGTGAGGCCGAAGGACTTGCCCAGCTCGAAGAGCTCGAAGAGCTGGAACCAGAGATAGGTGGGGCCCATCGCCGTGACGACGGCATAGGCCTCGAGTTTGTTCTCGTCCACTTCGGGGCAGTCGCCCAGCTTCTTGAAGAGCTTGAAGAGGTTTTCCTTTTCTTTTTTCGAAATGCCCGGGCCGAAGGCGACGGGGTTGTAGCCCTCGTTGACATAGGACGGTGCGTTGGGGATCATCCGCACGATCCGGTCGAACCCCCCGAGCCCCTCCGAGAGGGCCTTGACCGTGAACCGGGGCGCCAGCGAGACGAGCACGGCCCCGGGCTTGAGCGTTGCCCTGATCTCCGTGAGGCTGCCCGCGATGGCCGGGGGATGCAGGGCGAGGAAGACCATGTCCTGGCCCGCCGCTTTCGCGTTGTCTCCCTGCGCGGTCTGAATCTTCGGGAATTTCTCTTTGAGCTTCTGCAGGACTTCTCCGCTTGCGTCGCTGACGACGACGGTTGAGGGAAGCATCCGCTTCCGGTTCAGCGCTTCGAGAATGATCCGGGTGACTCGTCCCCCCCCGATGAATCCCATGGATTTCTGCGGCATGGCACGCTCCTTTTTTCGATGCGAAATGACTCCTCCCTCCGACGCCGGTCGGGGTCAACTCTCCCGCAGGAATTCCTTGATCTTGCCGGCGTCCAAGACCTTCCCGACGGCCTTCACCCTGCCGTCCACGGCAAGGCCCGGTGTCGTGAGCACCCCGTATTTGGCGATTTCCTTGAGGTCCTTCACCTTGACGATCTCGAAGTCGATCCCGAGCTCCTTCGCCGCTCTTTCGGCTTCCTCGGAGAGCTTCTGGCATTTTGGGCAGCCCGGCCCGAGAATCTGGATGGTCTTTTTCATGACATCCTCCTGCGTAATTTTCTCTGTGTGCCCTCACCCCGCGAGCCAGCCGTAGCCGATCCCGCTGATCGTCGAAAGGACGACCACGATCATGCAGTAGACCGCAGTCTTCCGGATGCCCATGACGCCGGCCAGCGCGATCATGCTGGGAAGCGACAGGGCCGGCCCCGCCAGCAGCAGGGCCAGCGCCGGTCCCCGCCCCATCCCGGAGCCGATCAGCCCCTGGAGGATCGGGATTTCCGTGAGGGTGGCAAAGTACATGAACGCGCCGGCGACGGACGCGAAAAAGTTTGCCCCCAGCGAGTTGCCGCCCACGAGGGCCTGGATGTAGCGCTCCGGGATCAGCGCCTCGTGACCCGGCCGGCCCAGAAGGAACCCGGCCGCCAGCACGCCCATGGCCAGCAGCGGCACGATCTGCTTGACGAACTGCCAGGTCGTATCGACCCAGCAGACGAGCTCGGCCCGGGTGAACCAGAGCTTCAGCTCGGCGGCGAGGAGGACCAGGAGGCCTCCCGTGACGATCCACTTGATGCTGAACAGAAAGGGCCAGAAACCCGCCTCCCCCTGCGCCGGCCGCGCAAAGGCCGCGAAAATCAGGATCAAGACCATGGTCAGCAGGTAGAGGGCGTCCTGAGCCAGGGAGCGCTGCCTGCAGTCCTCCTCGGGAAGGATGAGATCCCCCGTTTCGCGGGACGCGTCGTCCCTGCGGAAGATCCAGGCCATCAGAAGCCCGGCGATGACGGAAAACGAGACGGCTCCCACCGCGCGGGCAAGGCCCAGCTCCCAGCCCAGGACCCGCGCCGTCAGGACGATGGCCAGCACGTTGATAGCGGGGCCCGAGTAGAGAAAGGCCGTCGCCGGGCCGATCCCGGCGCCGCGGGTGTGGATGCCGGCGAAAAGGGGAAGTACCGTGCAGGAGCAGACGGCCAGGACCGTCCCCGACACGGAGGCCACGGAATAGGAGAGGACCCGGTTCGCCTTGGCGCCGAAGTATTTCAGGACCGAGGCCTGGGAGACGAAGGATGCGATGGCCCCCGCGATGAAGAAGGCCGGCACGAGGCAGGTGAGAACGTGCTCGCGGGCATAGTCCTGGAGCATCAGGAAGGCCTCGAGGCCCGCCTGGCGGATGGCGGACTGTTCCCAGGGGATATAGTAAACGCCGAGGAACCCGGCAACGATCAGCAGCAGCTTGGACCACTCGTTCATGACGGCAATTCCTGCGGGGCTATGGCGCTTCTCCCATTTCGGGATGGAGCGGGGGTTGTTCAGGTCTTCTTCCGGAGGATGATCTCGCGCTGGATTCCCGGAAGAACCTCCCGGAGTCTTCGGATCTCCGGGTCGTCGCCGAGCCAGTGCTCGAGGTTGCCAAGCAACGTTGCCGCGTAGGGGCTGCCGCCCGCGCCGCTCAGGGAGTAGTTGACCCAGAGCCCGTCCTTGCTGGACGCCACGAGCCCGGCCTCTTCGAGCAGCTTCAGGTGCCTCGAGACCGTCGGCTGGGCCAGGCCCAGGGCCGCCTGGATCTCGCAGACGCACATCTCCTTCTGCTGCAGCATCTTGACGACCTTGACCCGATTGGGGTCCGACAGGGCCTTCATGACCCGGATGAAGTCCTTCACGGCGCACCTCAGTATATTGCTATATGGCTATATAGTTATTTGGCCGCTCGTTGTCAACGGCAAAGTTGCCCGCTGCCGGCAGGGTTTTCAGGATTGCATCACGGATGGATTGGGTATATAGGTGGCCCGGAAAGGATGGAAATTAGGAAGTTCGGAAGTTAGGAAACTCGGAAAATCAAACATTTGCGGGATTTCGGAAGCTCGTCCAAGCTTCTTAACTTCTCAACTGCGTTCCCGCATGGAAGGGATGCGTTCGAAGCATGCGGCCGTGACGACATGGTACGCGCTGAAGGGAGAGAGGAGATGACGGAGCAGACCAACACCGAACAGTACGAGCGCCTCGCGCAGCTCTACACGAAGGAGAAGCGCTACCCCGAGGCCATCGCCGTCTACCGGCAGCTGATCCAGATGAAGCCCGACATGGATTCTTTCGTCCTGTGCCTGGCCTGGGCGCTCAAGGACAACGGCGAGGTCGAGGAAGCGGTGGGGCAGTTCGAGAAGCTCTTCCAGAAGGAACTGGCCCGTAAGCTCTTCACGGGATTTGCCTTTGACGAGCTCGTGCGGCTCTTCCGCGAGACGAAGCAGTACGACAGGCTCGTGGGGGTCTGCGAGCGGGCCGTGGCCGTCCAGTCGAAGGACGTCCACCTGCGCCACACTCTTGGGGATGCCTACCTGCGCGCCGGGCGGCACAGGGAGGCCCTGGCGGTCTTCGAGGCCCTGGCGGCCGAGGAGCCCGACTCGTCCGTCTACCACGCCTCCGTGGGCGGTGCGCTGGTGGCCGCCGGGCGGTTCGACGAGGCGGAGACGGCCTACCGGCGGGCCATCGAGAACGACTTCCCGGGCAAGGAAGGGATGTTCCTCGACAGGATGGGGCAGGCCTGCATGCTGGCGTGCGCCTACGAAAGGGCCGAGAGCGCCTTCCGCAGGGCCGCGGCGGCTTCCCCGGAAGAGGCGGTCTTCCGCTGCGACCTGGGGGATGCCCTCGTGATGCTCGGGCGCGTGGAGGAGGCCTTCCGGAGCTACGGCGACGCGATCGGCATCAACCCCGCCTTCGAGGGGAGCTACTACAACCGGCTGGGCAACCGGCTCATGAAAGAAAACCGCGCCCCCGAGGCGGCCGAAGCCTTCCGTCGGGCGGGCGCGGCGGATCCTGCCAATGCCTTTTACAAGCTCTCGCTGGCCGAGGCTTTCAGCGCCTGCGGGCGCACCGGCGAGGCGAAAGCCGTCCTCGACTCCCTTAAAAGTCCGGAGGAGGAGCCTTGAGGAGCTTTGCGAAGCGCTCCTTTTCCGCGGCCTTCTCGAAGGCCTCCTCGGGGCTGATCAGGCGGCGCTGCAGCAGATCGGCGATCGCGTCGTCGAGCGAGATCATCCCCATCCTTCTCCCCGTCTGGATGACCGTCATCAGCTGGTAGGTCTTCTGCTCGCGGATGAGGTTTGCCGCTGCGGGCGTCACCAGGAGGATCTCCAGCGCCGCGACGCGGCCGGGCTTGTCCATGCGTTTGAACAGAGCCTGCGACATGACCCCCTTGAGCGATTCCGACAGCGAGGTCCGGATCTGGGCCTGCTGGTCCGCGGGAAACATGTCGACGATTCGGTCGATCGTGCGCGTGGCCCCCATGGTATGCATGGTGGACAGCACCAGGTGGCCCGTATTGGCCGCCTCGATGGCGAGCATCGTCGTCTCCAGGTCGCGCATTTCGCCGACGAGGATGATGTCCGGGTCCTCGCGCAGGGCGGCCCTCAACGCGCGGGCAAAAGACTGCGTGTGGGTCTCCACCTCGCGGTGGTTGACGATGCACTGCTTGGGGTGATGCACGAACTCGATGGGGTCCTCGATCGTGACAATGTGGCACTTGCGGTTCGCGTTCGCGTGCTCGATGATGGCCGCCAGCGTCGTCGACTTGCCGCTGCCCGTGGGGCCCGTGAGGAGCACGAGGCCTCGCGGCAGCATGGCCAGCTGCTTGAGGACCTGCGGCAGGCCCAGCTGGTCGACGGTGAGGACCGTGGAGGGGATTTCGCGAAACACGGCGCCGATGCCGTTTTTCTGCTTGAAATAGTTGCAGCGGTAGCGGGCGATGCCCGCGACCTCGTAGCCGAAGTCCAGATCGCCCGTTTCCTCGATCTCCTGCCGCTGGCCGGGGGTGAGGATTTCGAAGAGCATTTCGCGCAGCTCGTCGTCGTCGAGGGACTCGTCGGCGATCTTTTCCATGTCGCCGCGGACGCGCAGGGCCGGGGGCGAGCCGGCGAAGAGGTGAAGGTCGGAGGCGCCCCGGTCGTGCTGCAGGGCGAACAGGTCGTCGATTCGTGCCATAGGTCAGTCCCCTTCCAGGATGATCGTGAAAGAAAATCGTAAAGGCGAGAAGCAATTTTGCAAGTTCTGTGCCCCCAAAATCCGCAGAACAAGTCCTTGACAGGGTATTTTGCCCTGGTGTATAAACGGGGCTCCTTTCATATAGTTGGGCAAAAGTGGGGATGTAGCTCAATTGGGAGAGCGCCGCGTTCGCAATGCGGAGGTTAGGGGTTCGATCCCCCTCATCTCCACCATTTTTTGCCTTCACCAGGATGATCAGGGCCGGGAAAGCAATCCCGGCCTTTCCTTAATGTACCCTGAAATTCAACGCGACTTCGACTCGTCCCGATGAGAATGGGGCGCCGGTCCCCTTGGTCCCGATCGGTTGATAATGCCCGCCGGTCGGCGAATCCTCCCCCCTCCGTTCCGACAGGTCCACGCAAAACGGCCAATGCCGTTTCGGCATAGTCAGTAAATCAGCAATCATTACAGGCTCATGCACATTATGCGTTCCATTTTGGCACGGCCCGGCATGCCGGCAGATCGCGGGGACCGGAGACGGGATGTGCGGTTAACATTTTGATATTGAACAGTAAAATCACATTTCGGCGCGCTGCCATTCCCCTGGCATGCCCCGTGCCTTGATTGCAGACAACAACGGACACCCTCACAGAATCAGGGACCGGATCAGGAGCACGTCATGACAGCGCATTACAGAGCCGCGGAACGTGTCAAGGAAATCTCGCTCGACAGAGTCGTCCTCTACCCCCATCTGCAGGGGATCCTCGGGGAGAAGTATTGTTCAGCCCACCGGATCATCGTGCTGCAGGACACTCCCTCGGAGATCAGGGTCGCCATGCCGGAACGTTCTCTGCCCTGCGTCGACGAGATCCGAAAGATCCTGCCGCGCAGCAAGTCCATCTCGCCCTGTTTCGCGGACGAGATCGATATCGAATGGGTCTTCATGCGCGGCTACGACCTCTACGATCTCAACCACTCTCACTGAAACAACGCCACAGTCGTCCTCCGGCCCGGGATCGGCGGAAGGACCGCCGGCATCCCGCCGCCGGCGCCCTCATGTGCCGGTCGGCCGCGCGGAATTGCCGCCGCGGCCTTCACCCCCGGAAATTCCGCCCTTGTCGTAAATCCGGTTTGACTTTTGCATTACAAGTGTCCCGTTGCCCAATTTTATCAACGGAAACGGCATGAAACGATGCAACCGTCACACTACGAAAAGCTGTCGAAGAAGGACCTGATCAAGAAACTGCTCGAGGCCGAAAGGCAGTTACGCAGGGCTGGTGCGGCAAGCCGGGCCGACCGCCCCCCGGCGTCGACGCAGCGTTCCGCGAAAGGCCTGGAGACAACCGGGAAAAAGGCAACGCGAAAACGTCCCGTCGTTTCTGCCCGCAGGGATGTCAAATCCGCGTCGGAGAGTGACTATACGGTGCTAGGCCGCGACGGCCGCATCCGGAGGCTCTACCGGGTGGTCAAGGACATTCAGGACGATGCGGGCAATCCCGTTTTTTCCGAAGGGGCCCTCTACGAGATCAGCCCGATATCGGGCTCACCCGGCGAAGCGGGCAATCCCGGCACGCAGGGAGAATCGGACCAGACGGAACTCATCTGCCGGTTCCGCCCCAACGGCACCCTGACCTACGTCAACGAGGCCTACTGCCGCTACTTCGGCTGCGAGCGGGAGGACTTGCAGAACCGCAATATCCTCCTGTCCATCTCCGAGGCGGATCGCGAAAAGGTCTATTCCCGCCTGAAGGACCTCCGGCCGGAGCGCCCCGTGGACACCCTCGAGTACCGTGTGGAGAACGTGTTCGGCGATGTCCTCTGGAATCAGTGGACCTACCGGGCCCTCTTCGACGACCGCGGGAACATCCTGGAGTACCAGTCCGTGGGCCGGGACATCACGTTCCGAAAGTACACGCAGGATGTCCTGGAGAAACGGGCTGCCATCCTGGAGGCCGTGACGTACGCGGCCGAGGGGTTTCTCAAGAGCGCCTCCTGGAGGGACCGGATCGAGCGGGTCCTCGAACGCTTCGGCGCCGCCATGAACGCCGCCCACGTCTTCCTCTGCGAGAATCGGATCGGGGAAGACGGAGAGATCGCCGTCCGCCACAGCTACGAGTGGCGCTCCCCGCAGATCCGGGGCGCAGGGAGCCGCAGGAAATTCCTTCGGGATTCGGAGCTGGCCGTTCGCTTTTCGCGCTGGGTGTACGGGAAGAGCGAGGGGCGGTCGATCTACGGCACGATCGGACAATTCCCCGACCGAGAGGTGGGAGAGCTGGCCCTGGACAAGAAGCTCTCGATTGCCGTCGTACCCATCCTGACCGGGGAGCGATGGTGGGGGTTCATCGGGTTTGCCGATTACTCCGGCGAGATCCAGTGGACCGAGGACGAGATCGCCCCCCTCGGGGCGGCCTCAGAGATCCTGGGCGCCGACGTCGAAAGGGAGG
>CAYZKT010000012.1:0-22016 GCA_964478885.1 uncultured Syntrophaceae bacterium
GGATGAAGGTGCTGCGCCTGCTCGAGAACATGACGGGCGGCACGGCCCTGGTGGAATCCATGCACGGTGCGGGCTCGCCCCAGAGCCAGCGCGTCATGTACCAGCGCCTGGGGAAACTGCCCGAGAAGATGCGCATCGCCGGGAAGCTGGCCGGCGTGCGCGAGTGAGACGGGCGCAGGGAGGGCCGGCCCGTGCCGCTACGCATCCTCGTCTGCATCAAGCAGGTTCCCGATCCGGAGCAGTTCGACCGCATGACGCTCGACCCGGCGACGGGGTCCATCCACCGAGCGGGCATCGCGCCGGTCACCAATCCCGTCGACCGTCACGCCCTCGAGGAGGGCCTGCGCATCCGCGAGGCCCTCGGGGGCTCGGTGACGGTTCTGACCATGGGCCCGCCGCAGGCGAGGAAGTGCCTCGAGGACGCCCTGGCCATGAGCGCCGACCGGGGGGTGCTGCTCTGCGACACGGCCTTCGCGGGCGCCGACACCCTGGCCACCTCGGCCGTCCTGGCGGCGGGGATCCGCACGGCGGGCGAATTCGACCTCGTCCTGTGCGGCAACGAGTCGGCGGACGGGGCGACGGGGCAGGTGCCCGCCCAGCTCGCCGAGGCGCTGGGCTGGCCCCGCGTCACCTTCGCCCGGAAGATCGAGTGGGTGCAGGACGGCAGGATCGCCCGGGTGGAGCGCGAGATCGAGGGCGGCATCCTGCGTGTCGAGGTGGGGCTTCCCGCCGTCATCGCCGTGGTGAAGCGGATCAATCGCTACCGGCTCCCCACGATCTTCGGCATTCTCGAGGCCGGGAAGAAGGAGATCGCCGAGGTGGGGTGCTCGGACTGCGAGTGCGCGGGCCTCGTCGCCGCGGCGATGGGCCTGGGGGGGTCGCCGACGCGGGTCGCAGGCATTTTCCAGTCCCACCGCAAACGGCAGGTGGAGATGATCGGCGGCGATGCGAAGGAGGCGGCGCGCGCCCTCGTCGCGAGGCTCCGGGAGATGGATGCGCTTTGAAGAAGTGCCTGAGTGTCTGAGTGCGGAAGTGCGGGAGTGAAGAAGGGATGATGCATTCGAATCCGGACAGCATGAAAGAGATCCTCGTCTGGGCGGAGCAGCGCGACGGGAGGCTGATGCCCGTGGCGCTTGAAATCCTGAGCAAGGCCCGCGAGCTGGCGGGTCCTCTCGGGGCGAGGGTGTCGGCCGTCGTGATCGGGGAGGATTGCGGCGCATGCGCGGCCGAACTCGTTGCCCACGGGGCCGATCGCGTCTTCGCGGTGCAGGACGCTCGCCTGCATCTCTACCAGGCCGATGCCTTCACGGCGATCCTCTGCCGGATCATCGGGGAAACCCGGCCCGGTCTCGTCCTGCTGGGGGCGACCTCCGTCGGCGCGGACCTGGCGCCCGCCGCGGCGGCGCGGCTCGCCACGGGGCTGACGGCCCACTGCACCGACGTGCACGTCGAGCAGATCGACGGGCGCGCGCAGCCGGTGATGACCGTCCCGGGATGGCGGGGCAGCATGATGGTGAAGATCGTCTGTCCCGAGAAGAGGCCCGTCATGGCCACCATCCGCCCCGGCGTCATGGAGAAGGGAGCCCCCGACCCCTCCCGCACGGGGGAGATCGTCGCCTTCGAGCCCGCGCTCGGGGACGGGGACTTCCGCGCACGGGCATTCGAATGGGTCCCGGAGGCCGGGGAGGGCGAACTGGAGCGGGCGAAGGTCGTCGTCTCGGGCGGGTTCGGCTTTTACGAGGCGGGGGGCACCGCGCTCCTGGAGGAGCTGGCGCTTGCCGCGGGCGGCGTGACGGCCGGTTCGCGGCCCGCCTGCGACGCGGGCTGGGTCCCCGAGTCGCGCCTGATCGGGCAGAGCGGCAGGACCGTGAGCCCCGATCTCTTCATCACCGTCGGGGCCTCCGGCGCTCCCCACTACACGACGGGCTTCGCGAAGTCGAAGATCGTCGTCGCCGTCGACCGCAACCCGAAGGCGCCCGTCTTCGACGTTGCCGACTTCGGTATCGCGGGCGACCTGCGGGAGGTCCTGCCCGCCCTCGTGGAGGAACTGAAACGCAAAACCTAGCGCAGGCGGGCTGCGCGAGAGACATCACGCACAGAGCAGGAGGGAAGGGGGAATCGCCATGTTTGAATTCACGAAAGAGCAGGAGATGATCCGGGCCATGGTGCGCGAGTTCGCCGATGCGGAACTCGCGCCGAAGGCGCTCGAACTGGACCGCAGGGGGGAATTCCCCTTCGAACTCGTCCGCAGGATCGGGACGCTGGGGATCATCGGGATCGCCTCCCCGCGGGAGTACGGGGGATCGAAGGCCGGGCACCTGCCGGCGGTGATCGCCGTCGAGGAAATCGCCCGCGTCTACCCCTCGCTGGCCTTCATCCTCGAAGTGACACAGGCGCCGCTGTACATGATCGAGACCTGGGGGACGCCGGAGCAAAAGCAGGCCTGGCTGCCGCCGCTGATCAGGGGCGAGAAGATCGCCGCCGTGGCGGCAACGGAACCCACGGGCGGTTCCGACCTGGCCACGCTCAACACGACGGCCGCCGCCGCCGGCGATGCCTGGGTTCTCAACGGGCGAAAGGTCTACATTACCAACGGCAGCGTGGGCGACCTGGTCCTGGTGCTGGCGAAGACGGGCGAGCGGGCAAGCATCCTTGCCCTCGAGAAGGGGACGCCCGGGTTCGTCGTGAGCCGCAGGCAGGACCTCATGGGGTTCCGCTCGGGCGACGTCTGCGAACTGGGCTTCAGCAACTGCCGCGTGCCGAAGGCGAACCTCGTCGGCAAGGAGGGCGGCGGGCAGGCGGCGGCCATGGCGACCTTCACGGTGAGCCGCGCAGCCGTGGGGGCCGTGGGGCTGGGGATTGCCCGGGGGGCCTTCGAGATCGCGCTGAAGTATGCGAAGGAGAGGGCGCTCTACGGCAAGCCCATCGCGAGTCTCCAGGCGATCCAGTTCCTGCTCGTGGACATGGACACCGAGATCGACGCCGCCCGCTGGCTCATCTACCATCCCGCCGCCTGCCTCGACCGGGGCATGGCGCCCCGCGACCTGGGCAAGCTTTCGGCACGCGCGAAGTACGCGGGCGGAGAGGTGGCGGCGAGCGTCACGATGAAGGCCATGCAGGTCCTGGGCGGCTACGGGGTGAGCCCCGAGTATCACCTGCCGCGGCTGCTGGCCGACGCGGTGGAGATCTTCCCTGCCACGGGGACCCCGCAAATCATGAAGATCATCCAGGCCATGGAAATCGTCAAGTGAAGCAACCCATCGCCTCTCCACTCCAACAAAGAAGGCCCCCGTCTCCCCGGGGGCCTTCTTTATTGATTTTGCCTTTTCTTGTTCCCGACCCGATCCCCTATACCCGATCCCCTCTCTTTCGGTAGTACTTCTCCGCCATGTAGGAACTGCGGACAAAGGGGGCGGATGCGGCATCCCGGAAACCCAGGCGCAGGGCGTCGCGGCGGTATTTCTCGAAGATCTCCGGTTTCACGTACTCCACGACGGGATGATGGGCCGCCGAGGGGCTGAGGTACTGCCCGATGGTGATCACGTCGCACGAGGCCGAGCGCAGGTCGACCATCACCTCGATGACCTCCTCGCGCGTCTCGCCGAGACCGACCATGAGCCCCGACTTGGTGGTGAGCGAGGGGTTCAGGGCCTTGGCCTCGCGGAGCAGGGCCATGGAGCGGCGGTAGTCTGCCTGGGGACGGACGGAGGCATACAGCCGGGGAACGGTTTCCACATTGTGGTTCAGGACCTCCGGGGCGGCGTCGACGACGGTCCGCAGCGCGGCGCTCGAACCCTGGAAGTCGGGGATCAGGACCTCGATGCCCACGTCGGGGCACTCGCGGCGCATGACCTCGATGACCCGGGCGAAGTGCCCGGCGCCCCCGTCGGGCAGGTCGTCCCTCGTCACGGAGGTGATCACGACAAAACGCAGGCCCAGGCGCTTCACTTCCGCGGCCAGGCGCAGCGGCTCGCCGGCGTCGAGGGCCTCGGGGGTCCCCGAGTCGACGGCGCAGAAGCGGCAGTTGCGCGTGCAGACCTTGCCGAGGATGAGGAAGGTGGCCACCCCCCTGGAGAAGCACTCGCCCTGGTTGGGGCAGCAGGCCTCCTGGCAGATGGTGTGGAGGCGGTTCTGTTCCAGGTTGCCCTCCATCGCCTGCACGTCGGCCCCCACGGGAAGCCTCTTGCGGAGCCAATCGGGTTTTGCCGGGATCATCGTGTTTGAATCTCCTTCTCTTGCGCCTGTCGCCGTCATCCAGGGCATTCGGGTTGTTCTTTCCCATCTATTCTACAGGATTCGTCTTTTCTTCGCGACGGAATAGACCGAAAAGACGGAACAGACGGGAGAGACCAGATGGCAGAGAGGGAAGGCGGGGCCTGCGCCCCGCCTTCCCGGAGGGAGGTAGCATCCTTACGGATCTACTCGAATTTGTCGGGCTTCTTGAAGCCGAGGCGCGTCCAGTACTTCTCGGGCATTACCTGCGGGTTCTTGTAGAAAACCCAGGCGCAGGGCTTCGTCTCGTCGGGGTCGTATTCCGTCACCCACAGGGGCCAGCCGCCCCACTCGATCATGAGGATCTCGTTCATGGCGCAGTGCAGACAGTAGTAGGGCACGCCCGCCTGGCTCCAGCTCCAGGGGTAGGCCTTGGAGGTCTTGCCCCAGTTGTAGGGGGGGCCGTAGCGGGACGGGGTCCCGTCGACGGGATCGCCCCGGCGGGTCCTGCCGCCGCTGCCGCAGGGGTCGCAGCCGAGCACGATCTTCTCGTCGTCCTCGGTGAAGTCCAGCTCGCCCATCTGCCGCGGGCCGCACCGGTGGGCGCGGAAGACCTCGGCGTTGAGCCAGATGCGCTCCATGGGCGACATCTTGCGCAGGCCGCTCCAGGTGCGGCGCATCATCCAGGTGCTCTGGGTGTCGCGGAGCAGCTGGTACATGGCCTCTTCGCCGAACTTCTTGGCAACCTTGTCGAGCATGTCCGACGTCCAGTCGGCGTAGAGGTCGTGCAGGCCCTTGCTCTCGATGATGATGTAGTCGGCCAGTTCCTTGGCCAGCTCGGTTTTGCCCTCGTCGATGCAGCGCTTGACCATGTCGGGCGTGGGCACGCCGAGATCCTGCAGGTCGTCCTTGCGAATCTTTCTTCTGATCTTGTCCCACTTCTCGTATTTCAGCATATCGTTCACCTCTCGTATTCCAGGCGGCAGGAACGCGGCGGACCCTTCCGCCTACTCCCCACCGGCCGGTGTGGTCATGCGGGGCTGCTGCCGCATCCCGCGTGTTGTCTCACTTGCCGTTCTTCTTCAACTCCTCGGGCAGCTGTTCCACTTCCGGTGCGTGGTACAGGACGTCCTCGCCGTAGAGGGCCTTCACGTCGGCCTCGGCCATGCCCAGCTCCTTCGTGAGAACCTCGACGTTGTGCTCGCCCACGAACGGCGCGTAGCCCCGGGGGCCGGCAGGCGTCTCGGAGAGTTTCATGGGGCTGCCGTAGTGCCGGATGGGGCCGAGGAAGGGCTGGTACATCTCCACCATCATCTCGCGGGCCTTGATCTGCGGGTCGCTGTCGGCCAGCTCCTTGAGGCTGCGGCAGCGGATGCAGGGGACCCCCGCCTCGTCGAGCATCTTCTCGCACTCCGCAACGGACGGCAGGGTCATGACCCACTTCGAGATCTGTTCGTGGATGAAGGGCGCATTGTCGACGGAGCACCGCGTGGAGACGTCCTTGGCCCGGGGATCGGTAGCCAGGAACGCGAACTCCTTGCCCATCAGCTTGACCAGGGGCTGCCAGCGGGGCTCGGTCAGGCAGGCGATGGCCATGATGCCGTCCTTGCCCTCGTAGAGCCCGTAGGGGGCATAACCGGGGTGCTGGCCTCCGATCTTGGGGATGTTCAGCTCATCGCCCGTCAGGCCGGCGGCCGTGCTGATCAGGTACCAGGGCAGCGTGTTCTCGTGGAGCGAGAACAGGCAGTCCATCATGGAGATGTCGATGTTCTGGCCCTGGCCCGTGACCTTCCTGTGGTAAATCGCGGCGTTGATCGCCGTCGTGGCGTGGATCGCGGCCACCGTGTCGCCGATCGACATGGGGGCGATGATGGGGGGCTTGCTCTGGTCGGACCAGCCGCTTGCGCCCTGGGCGATCATGTCGTAGCCCGGCCGGTCCCAGTAGGGGCCCCAGTGGCCGAAGGACGAGATCGAGCAGTAGATGATGTCGGGTTTGATCTTCTTGACCTGGTCGTAGTCCAGTTTCAGCTTGCCCATGACGTCGGGGGCGAAGTTCTCGATCAGCACGTCGCTCTTCTTGATGAGCTTGTGGATGATCTCCATCCCCTTGGGGCTCTTCATGTTGACGCAGATGCTGCGCTTTCCGCGGTTGACGTTGATCGTGTAGGAACTCTGGGTGACGCCGTTCTTGGTGACGCGCTTGGGGAGCCATCGCTCGTTGGCCCCGGCCTTGTACTGCTCCACCTTGATGACGTTGGCGCCCAGGTCGGCCAGCGTCTTTGCCGCGTGGGGCCCCGCCAGCACCCACGTGAAATCCAGTACCGTTACTCCCGTGAGCGGACCCGGTTTCAGATTGCTCATAAAAACCTCCCTTTCCTCGAGTTGTTGTGTTTACCTTCATTTGCCCGCCGCTGCAAGACCGGCGTGAAGGGCTTCCCTCCCTGCCTCACAGCCTGCCTCCGGCGCCCGGCTCCTCTCCGGGCCGCCCCGGCGGGGTCACTTCTTTTTCTTCTTTTCCCTCTCGTCGTACAGCAGACCGCCCACGAAGGCGGCCACCTCGCCCGTGACGGCGGCGCACTGCTCGAGGCCCCCGCCGGCAAAGTAGGCGTCGGCCTTGACCGGGTCGGCCAGGTCGGTCTGCGTCAGGTCGAGGCAGTTGACCGTGCCGAAGCGGCCCTGGAAGTGCTTCACCAGCCTCCGGGCGGGCCGGATGCCCTCGACGATCCCCTCCATGCCGTCGCCCATGGATCCGCGGCCGAAGACCGCGCCCAGGACCATGAGCCCGCCGACCAGGGCGCCGCAGTTGTTGCCCGTCATGGACATGCCGGCGGCAAAGGGGCTCGCGGCCTTGAACAGGGGGGTGTTGTCCTCCTCGAAGACTTCGAGAAAGGTCTGCACGACCGCCTGGGAGCAGCCGTGGCAGTTGAAGTCGTAGTCGTAGGCCTTCTTGCGGACGGCCTCGACGAGTGCATCCCGGGTTTCGTACCGGTCGAGCTTGCTGAGATCCACGGAGTGCCTCGCTGGTGTCGCCTCCCGCCCGCCGTTGATTCCGCACTCGCCGCCGGGGAGCACCCCGGCGGCAAATGCGGAATGGAGAGAGGCAGGTAGGTCAGGTGTCCCTTACAGGCCCAGCTCCTGGGCCACGATTTCCCGCTGGTAGTTGGGGCTGCCGAATGCGTATTCGCCTGCCTTGGCCCGCCTCGAGTAGATGGGCATGGCGTGCTCGACGATGTAGCCCGTCCCGCCGAAGATCTGATGCCCGATGAGGGCCACCTTCTTGTAGGCCTCGCTCACCCAGGTCTTGGCCACGGCGGCGAACTTGCGCGCCTCGGGCATCCCCTGGTCGATCATCCAGGCTGCCTTGTAGGTGATGTAGATGCTCTGCTCGGTGGCCATCTTCATGTTGGCGCACAGGTGCTGCACGGCCTGGAAGGACCCGATGGGCTTGCCGAACTGCACGCGCTCCTTGGCATAGGCGACGGCCAGTTCCATGACCCTGTTCGAGCCGCCCAGCATCTCGGCGCACTTGGCCACGGCGGCGATCTGGAGGGTCTTCTCCACGGCGGCAAACCCCTTGCCCGCCTCGCCCAGCAGGGCGCCCTTGGAAACCTTCACCTTGTTGAAGACCACCTCGCACTGCTTATCGCCCGCCACGGTCTTGAGCAGCGCGATGCCGACGCCCGGGGCCTTGGTTTCCACGAGAAACAGCGAGATCCCGTCGCGGTCGGTGTCCCTGCCTGCCGTGCGGGCCGCCACGACCACCCAGTCGGAGACGTTGGCGTCGGGCACGAAGAGCTTCGTGCCGTCGATCACCCAGCCGTCGCCTTCGGCCTTGGCCTTCACGGTGATGAGGGAGGGGTTGAACTGGGTCGTCGCCGGCTCGGAGAGGGCCAGCGTCATGCGCAGGGCGCCCTCGGCGATCTTGGGCAGGAATTCCTGCTTCTGGGCCTCGCTGCCGGCCGCGAGGATCGTGCAGCCGCCCAGGATGACGGTGGAGAAGTAGGGGCCGGGCAGGGCCGCGTAGCCCATTTCCTCCATCAGGGTCACCATGTCGAGCACGCCGCCGCCGATGCCGCCGTACTCCTCAGGGAAGAGGATGCCCATCCAGCCCAGCTCGGCCATGCCCTTCCAGAGCTCCGGCGTGAAGCCCTTCTCGTCCTTGTCCATCTCGAGGTACCACTCCACGTTGGGGCAGGCCCCGGCGAGGAACCTGCGCGCCGCCTCCTTGAGCATTTTCTGGTCGTCGGTATATGTAAAGTCCATGAGACAAACCTCCTGATGGTATCGTTTAGCCCCTGGGGAGTCCCAGGCCGCGGGTTGCGATGACGCCCCGGCCGACTTCGCTCGTGCCGGCGCCGATCGTGGTCATGAAGGAGTGCAGGAACTCCCACTCGATGCGGCCCTTGAGTGGCACGTACTTGGAGCCCTCCTCGAGCTGGCAGTACTGGTCGAGCAGCTGCATCGCGTTGTCCACCATCCGCTGCTCCATCTCGGAGACGACGACCTTCGTGATCTCGGGCTCGCAGGTCATGGTCTGGTGGTTCCACTCCATCCACCGTGCGTGGTCGGAGAGCAGCTGGGTCGTCTCGATCTCGACGGCGATCTGGGCGATCTTCTGGCGGACCATGGGGTCCTCGGCCAGGGGTTTGCCCAGGTAGGTCGTCTGCTTCGCGTAGTCGAGGAGCATGTTCAGGTAGGGGTAGTAGCGCGAAGGCGTGAACACGTAGTTGCGCTCCGACATGAGGGCTTCCATCATGTAGTAGAAGCCCTTGTTCACTTCGCCCACGAGGCGGTCCTTCGGCACTTTCACGTCGTCGTAGAAGACCTCGTTGGTCCGCTCGCCCGACATGGTGATCATGGGGCGGATCGTGATCCCGGGGCCATGCTGGTCGACGATGAAAAGGCTGATCCCCTTGTAGGGGGAGGCCTTCAGGTCCGTCTTGGCCGCCAGCCAGTGGTAGTCCGCGTAGTGGCTTTCCGTGTTGAAGGTCTTCTGGCCGTTGACGAGGTAGTAGTCGCCCTGGTCGATGGCCGTCATCTTCATGTTCGCCAGGTCCGAGCCCGCCTCGGGTTCCGTGTAGCCCAGGCCGAATTCGATCTCGCCGCGCACGATCCGGGGGATGAACTCCTTCTTCATCGCCTCGCTGCCGCGCCGCAGGATCGTGTGCCCCACCATGGTGTAGGCCACGTCGTTGGGGACGTGGGCGCTCCAGCGCTTGCCCAGCTCGTCGATGAGGATGAAGTCGTAGACGGGCGAGAGGCCCTTGCCGCCGTATTCCACGGGCCAGCTCCAGCCCAGGAGGCCCTCCGCGTAGAGTTTCTTTCCGAAGGCGCGCCCCTCCTTGTCAAGCCCCAGGTCCTCCCAGTTCTGACGGGCGATCTCCTCGGTCAGCTCCTTGTCGAGGAATGCGGCCACTTTCTGCCGGTAGGCTTCCTCTTCCTTCGTGTTTCCAAAATCCCAAGCCATGTGTGTATCCTCCTCTCACGGTTCCGTTCGGTGGCGCCGGGTGCCGGGCGGGACGTGCCGCCCGGACCCTGCGTTTAGTGTGCAATCAGTCAACTATTAGTGATCGTTCACTCAATTTTGTTTCCCGATCGCCCCCGCGAGTGAGGGCGACAGGGGGGTTAGGGCATGTGGATGGCGCCGCCGGCAATCACCATGGCCGCCTCCATGATCGCCTCCGACACCGTCGGATGCGGGTGGATGGCGCCGGCCAGCTCCTCGGCGGTCATCTCCAGGGTCATCCCCAGGACGGCCTCGGCGATCATGTCCGTGGCGTGGGGCCCGATGATGTGGACGCCCAGCACCTCGCCGTACTTTCTGTCGGAGATGACCTTTACCAGGCCTTCCGTCTCATTGAGGACCAGGGCCTTGCCGTTGCCCCGCAGGGGGAAGCGGCCGACCTGGATCTCGCCCCGCTCCTTCGCCTTCTCCTCCGTGAGTCCGACGGAGGCCACTTCGGGCGTCGTGTAGATGCAGGAGGGAACGGCTCTGTAGTTCATAACCTCGCGGTGGCCGAGGATGTTCCGCACGGCGCACTCGCCCTCGGCGGAGGCCAGGTGGGCGAGCATGATGCCGCCGACGACGTCGCCCGCGGCCCAGATGCCGGGGACGCTGGTCTCCATGAATTCGTTGACGACGATGGCGCCGCGCTCGTGCCGGATGCCGACCTTGTCGATGCCGAGCAGCGAGAAGTCGGGCTTGCGGCCCACGGTGAGGAAAACCTTCTCGGCGCTGACCGTCTCGGTCTTGTCGCCGATCGCGTAGGTGACTGTGTTTTCCGTCTTTTTGTGGGCGATGCCCTTCACGGCGGCTCCGGTGACCACCTTGACGCCGGCCGCCGTGATCTGCTTCTGGAGCAGCGCGGCGATTTCCTTGTCCACGCCGGGGACGAGTCCGGGCAGCATCTCGATGATCGTGACCTCGGTGCCCAGGGCGATCAGGAACTGGGCGAACTCCACGCCGATGACGCCGCCTCCGATGACGACGACGCTCTTCGGAAGCGTTTTCATGGCCAGGACCTGATTGGAGTCCATGACGTCGGGGCCGTCGATGCCCTCGATGGGGATCCGGCCGGGGACGGATCCCGAGGCGATGAGGACGGCATCGCCCTGGACCTTCTCGCCCGTTTCCTTGATCTGCAGGGTCTTCGCGTCCACGAAGGAGGCCGTCCCCTGGATGACCTTCACTTTCTTGGCCTTCAGCAGGGCGCCCACGCCGCGCGTGAGCTGGGCCACCACGGTGTTCTTCCGGGCCATGACGGCGCCGAAGTCCACCTCGTAGCCCTTGCACTTCACGCCGAAGGTCTCGGACTCCTTCATCGTACGGACGACGCCGGCGGACTGCAGCAGAGACTTGGTGGGGATGCATCCCCAGTTGAGGCACGTGCCCCCGAGGGCGTCCTTTTCGATCAGCGTCACCTCGGCGCCCATGCGGGCCGCACGGATGGCCGCCGGGTAGCCTCCCACGCCGCCGCCGACGATGACGATCTTCTTCTTGCCGGCGGGCGCCTGTCCGGCGGCAGGCGCTTTCGGCGCAGGGGCGGAAGCCGTCGGCGCGGGGGCCGCGGCTGTCGCGGCCGATTCGCCCGGCTTGAGCAGCAGGGCCACGACGGCGCCCACGGGAACGGTCTGCTGCGCCGGGACGAGGATCTTGCCCAGGGTGCCGTCCTCGGGCGCCTCGACCTCGTAGGTCACCTTCTCCGTTTCGAGCACGAAGAGGATCTCGCCCTTTTTGACGGGGTCCCCCTCCTTCTTCCTCCATTCCACAATCAACCCTTCGGTCATGGTCAGACCGAGCTTGGGCATGACGATATCCACAGGCATGTTCGAATTCCCTCGTTGGCTCGTTTTTCAGGCGGGGCATGACTCCCGCCCGCGGGTACGTCGTCGTTGCGGGCGCTGCGACGGGCAGAGCCGGGTTACAGGATGTATAGCGGCTCCTCGATCATATCCTTGAGGGTCCGCATGAATTTGCCCGCCTCGGCCCCGTCGATCGTGCGGTGGTCGTAGGTCAGGTTGACGCTCATCATGGGCCGGATGGCCACCTCACCCTTCAGGGCCACGGGCTTGTCGAGGATCGCCCCCACGGCGAGGATGGCGTTTTCCGGCTGGTTGATGATGGCCGTAAAGGTCTCGAGGCCGAACATCCCCATGGCCGAGAGCGTGAAGGTGCTGCCCTTGATGTCGTCGGGCAGGAAACTGTTCTTTTTTCCCTTCTCGATCAGGGCCACGCGGTCCTGGGCCACCTGGCCGAGGCTCTTGGCGTTGATGTTCTTGATGACGGGGACGATGAGCCCCTCGTCGAGCGCCATGGCCATGCCCATGTTCACCTCGGGCAGGTAGAGGACGCCCTTGTCGGTCCAGCGCGTGTTGATCACGGGGTGCTCCCGCAGCGCCGCGCCGGTCACCTTCATCATCAGGTCGGTGATGGTGATGCGAATGCCGTTCTTCTTCTCGATGAAGGGCAGCAGCTCCGCGCGAAGCGCCTGGATGCGGGTGGCGTCCACGGTGTTGCCCATGTACGCCTGGGCCGCCTCGACCTTGCTCTGGAGCATCCGCTTGGCGATCGTCTTGCGCATGCCGGTGAAGGCCGCAAGCCGTCCCTCCGCGGCGGCCGGTGCCGGTGCCGCCGGGGCCTGAGCCGGGGCGGCGGGTGCAGGGGCCGCAGCCGGGGCTGCGGGCGCCTGGACGCCGGCGGCTTTTGCCTTTTCCACGTCCTCGCGGAGGATCCTGCCTCCGGGGCCCGAGCCGGCGACGGCGGCGAGGTCGACGCCGAGTTCCTTTGCCACTTTCTTCGCCAGCGGCGTGGCCTTCACGCGGCCGCCCGCGGCTGTCGCGGCAGCCGGGGCTGCCGGCGTCGCGGCGGGTGCAGGGGAAGCCGCCTCCGCCTTCGGTGCGGCGGCGGGCGCAGCCGTCACTTCGACGGCGCTCTCGCCGGGCTTGAGCAGGTACGCGACCGCGGCGCCGACGGGCACGGTCTCCTGTTCCTTCACGAGGATCTTGCCCAGGGTGCCTTCCTCGGGCGCTTCGACCTCGTAGGTTACCTTCTCCGTTTCGAGGACGAAGAGGATGTCCCCCTTCTTGACGGGGTCTCCCTCCTTTTTCCTCCACTCCACAATCAACCCCTCGGTCATGGTCAGGCCGAGTTTGGGCATCACGATTTCGACAGGCATATCTTGCCTCCACAATGTTTGGGCATGAGGCTCGGGACCGAGGGCAAACGGTCCCGCGTCGAAGGCGTCTCCGCGCGGGGGGCTTGCCCTGCGTCCTTATCCCCTGGCCCTTTTCGTGTTGTCATCCTGCTCCAAGCGCCGGGTCATTGCAAGATGAAAATGACGCGGGGAAACCGCTCATTTCCCCTTGAAATTCGCCTTGCGCTTCTCGATGAAGGCCGCCGTGCCTTCCTTCATGTCCTCCGTGCCGAAGCAGGCGATGCAGTTCTTCTGGGAGTACTGGACGGCCTGTTCCAGGGGGCACTCCATGCCGATCTCGACGGCGTCCTTGCACATCTCCACGGCGAAGGGGCCGTTGACGATGATCCGGCGCGCCATCTCCTCGGCGGCCTTCAGAGCCTCGCCTTTGGGGACGACCTTGTTCACGAGGCCGATCCGGTACGCCTCGGCGGCGTCGATGGGGTCGCCCGTGAGCAGGATCTCGTAGGCGCGGCCCTTGCCCACGATGCGGGGCAGCCGCTGGGTGCCGCCCGTGCCGGGGATGATGCCCAGCTTCACCTCGGGCAGGCCCAGCTTGGCGCCTTCCACGGCGATGCGGATCGAGCAGGAAAGCGCCAACTCGAGGCCCCCGCCGAGCGCGAGGCCGTTGATGGCGGCGATGACGGGCTGCCGGAGCTTCTCCACGTTGGCGTTGACCCGCAGGAATCCCTCGTTCCAGCGCAGGATCTCGACGATCCCCATCCGGTTGAGCTCCCGGATGTCGGCGCCGGCCTGGAACCCCTTGCCGGCCCCCGTGATGATGAGAACCTTGATATCCATGTCGGAATTGACCGTGCGCAGGGCGTCGAGCACCTCGTGGGTCAATTCGTCGCTGATGGCGTTGAAAACCTCGGGGCGGTTCAGCGTCAGGGTGCCGATCCCCTCCTCGTTCTTTTCCAGGATGATGGTCTTGTACTCCTTGATCTTCATGGCGGCTCTCTCCTTCCTACCAGCTGGTCTGCCCGCCGTCGATGACGATCGTGGAGCCCGTCATGAAGTTCGAGGCCGGCGAGGCGAGGTAAACGGCCAGGCCCTTCATGTCGTCCATCTGGCCGAGACGGTTCTGCGGGATGTTGCGCTTGATGATTTCCTTGCCCACGTCGGTTGCGAAGAAGTGCGTGTTCATGGGCGTCTCGAAGTAGCCGGGCAGGATCGCGTTGCACTGGATGTTGTGGCGGATCCACTCCAGGGCCATGACCCGGGTGAGTTGCACGACGGCCGCCTTGCTGGAGCAGTAGGCCGCCATGTTCGCCATGCCGATGAGCGCCGTGATGGAGGACACGTTGATGACCTTGCCGCCCTCGCCCTTCTCGATCATCTTCTTGGCCACGGCCTGGGTGAGGACGAAGATGCCTCTCAGGTCCGTGGCGACCGTCTGGTCCCAGTCGGCCTCGGTCATCTCCTTCTCGGGCTTCTTGAGGTTGATGATGGGCTTTTCGCTGCCGCCCACGCCCGCGTTGTTCACGAGGATGTCGATCCGGCCGAACTCCTTCATCACGCTGTCCGTGACGGCCTTGATCTGGTCGGTTTTCGTGATGTCCAGCGGCGCGGCGAGGGTTTTCACGCCCGCCCGGTCCTTGATCTCCTTGCAGGCCTGCTCGATGACTTCCTTGCGCCTTGCGCACAGGACGATGGTCGCGCCGGCATCCGCCAGCCCCTCGGCCAGCCCCCTGCCGATGCCCGTTGCGCCGCCGGTGATGATGGCCACTTTACCTGTCAGATCGAAATAGGGAAGATTCATGTTCTCTCCTCCTTGGATTACTTGGGATAGACGAGGATTTTGACGTAATCGCTGCCGTGCTCGATGAGTTCCTTGATCCCCTTGTCGACGAGGTCGTCGACCTTGATGCGGGCCGTGATGAGCGGCTCCACGTTGACCCGGCCGTCGGCGAGGTACTGGATCGCCGCCGGGAACTCGTCCTCGTATCCGCTGGAGAACACGAGTTCCTTCTCGTGGCCCCAGAGGCGGATGAAGGGGACCTCGATGGGCTTCAGGGAGAGCCCGACGACACAGAGGACGGCCCTTCGGCCGGTGACCTTTACGGCCGTGTCGAAGGAGGCCTGGTTGCCGACGCAGTCGAATGCCCAGTCGGCCCTCAGCCCGTCGGTCAGATCGCCGATCGCCTTGCCGGCATCGCCCTGTGTGGGATCAAAGACCGCCGTGGCCCCGGTTTTCGCGGCAAGCTCCCGGCGTCCCTTGAGGGGCTCGATGACGAAGATCTTGCCGGCGCCGGCCGCGCGGCAGGCCTGCATGACCAGCAGCCCGATGGGTCCCGCCCCTACAACGGCCACGGAGGCGCCGATCCTCAGGCGGGAGCGTTTCACGGCGTGAACGGCCACGGCCAGCGGCTCCACGAAGGCCCCCGCGTCGTCGCTCACGCTGTCGGGGAGTTTCAGGACGCCGTACTCGGGGAAAACGCCGATCTCGGCGAAGGCGCCGTCCCAGGCAAAGCCCGCCGTGCCCAGCTTCGTGCACATGACGTATTGCCCGAGCCGGCAGTAGTGGCATTTGCCGCAGTAGATGAGGGGGTTGACGGTCACGCGGTCCCCGGGCTTGACGCTCTTGACGCCCTCGCCCACCTCGACCACCTCGGCGGAGAACTCATGGCCCAGGATGATGGGGCCGTTTGCACGTCCTGTCAAGGGGTGGGGCTTGGCGGGGATGATGAAGGGCCCGCTCTTGAATTCGTGCAGGTCCGAGCCGCAGATCCCGCAGGTCTTGATCCTGACTTTCACCTGCCCCGGGCCCGCCTTGGGGTCGGGGACGTTCTCGATCCGGATGTCTTCTCTCTTGTGCCAGACAGCTGCCTTCATGGCGATTCCTCCTTGTTATGCGCGCTGCAGGGTGGCGCGGACGGCGTTCTTGACGTCCTCGGCACCGGGCACGTAGGCTTTTTCCAGGCTGTAGTGGATGGGGACGAAGGGGGCGCCGACCCGCAGGACGGGGGCGTCGAGTTCGTCCAGGATTTCCTCGGCCACCGAGGCCGCCACTTCGGCGCCGATGCCGAACTGCTTGGTCGCCTCGTGGGCGATCACGAGCCGGTGGGTCTTGCCGACGGAGTTGAACACCGCCTCCTTGTCCCAGGGCTGGACCGTCATGAGGTCGACGACCTCCACGCTGACGCCGTCCTTTTCGAGGTCGGCCGCCGCGCGGAGCGCCTCGTTGACGAGGCGCGAGACGGCGACGACGGTCACGTCGGAACCCTGCCGCTTCACGTCGGCCTTGCCCAGGGGGATCAGGTGATCCGCCCCCTCGGGGACCTGGCCCTTCATGGCATGCAGGGTCTTGTTCTCGATGAAGACGACGGGGTTGTCGTCGCGGATGGCCGACTTCAGGAGGCCCTTGACGTCGTAGGGGTTGGCGGCCATGACGACCTTGAGCCCCGGCACGTGGGCGAACCAGGCCTCGAGGCACTGCGAGTGCTGGGGGCCGGCGTTGAGCCCCGCGCCCTCGGGCATCCTCACGACGATGGGCATCGTGTACTGGTTGCCGAACATGTATCGCATCTTGGCGATCTGGTTGACGATGCTGTCCATGGCGCAGGTGACGAAATCCATGAACATGATCTCCACGACGGGCCGCAGGCCGCACGAGGCGGCGCCGGCCGCCATCGAGGTCAGGCTGGCCTCGCTGATGGGGGTGTCGACGACGCGTCTGGGGCCGAATTTCTTGAAGAGGTCCCGGCTCGCCCCGAAGGACCCGCCGGCCAGCCCCACGTCCTCCCCGAGGAGGAAGACGCGCTCGTCGCGGTCCATTTCCTCTTCCATGGCTTCCTTGATGGCGAAGATATATCGAATGTCTTTCATATCAGACTCCCTTCCGATAACTGAATGAGCGCACAGTCACATAACCAGGAAAAAAAACTTACACGTAAAGCCCCGCCGCCATCTCCTCCGGTCCCGGGTAGGGGCACTGCCGTGCGAATTCGACCGCTTCGGCCAGTTCGGCCGCGATGTCGGCCTGCATCTTCTCGACGTCGGCGGGCTTGAGGACCTTCTCTTTCAGCAGGCGCGCCTCGAACTCCCGGATGCAGTCCTTGGCCATGGCCTCGTCCACCTTCTCCTTGCCGCGGTACTTCTGGGCGTCGCCCACGTAGTGCCCGTACCAGCGGTCGCACTTGACCTCGACGAGCGTCGGGCCGCCGCCCTTGCGGGCCCGCTCGACGGCCTCGCCGCAGGCCTCGTAGATCTCGACGACGTCGTTGGGGACGATGACGCCCGGCATGCCGTAGGAGGCGGCGCGGTCGGCGAGGTTCTCGATCTTGGCGTGGACGGGGCGGGGGGAGAACTCGGCCCATCCGTTGTTCTCGCACAGGAAGATCACGGGGAGGTTCATCACCGACGCGAGGTTGAGGCTCTCGTGGAAGGTGCCCTGGTTGGTGGCGCCGTCGCCGAAGGTCGCAACGGCCACCTGGTCCGTCCCCTTGTACTTTGCGGCAAACCCGGCACCCGTCACGATGGGGATGCCGCCGCCGACGATCCCGTTGGCGCCCATGATCCCCTTGGAGAGGTCGGCCAGGTGCATCGATCCGGAGCGTCCCATGCAGTAGCCGTCCCTGCGACCGAACAGCTCGGCCATGGCCCGCTTGAGCTCGATGCCCTTCGCGATGGCGTAGCCGTGGCCCCGGTGCGTCGTCCCGATGTAGTCGTCGTCCCGCAGGTGGGCGCAGACCCCGACAGGGGCCGCTTCCTGCCCGATGCTGACGTGAAGGAAGCCCAGGATTTCTCCCGCGGAGAACACCTCCATGAGCTTTTCCTCGGCCCGGCGGATGCGCAGCATCTGCCGGTAGAATTCGATCATTTTTTCTTTGCCCGGTTTCCCCATTTCGTTCTCCTTTCGCGTTGGGACTTGGCGGGTTTCCCGAAGTGAAGGCACTCCGCGCTCTCCCGGTCGGTCTCCTCGACGATCTCGATGGCGTGTTCCACGAACTCGAGGATGCCGCTCACGACGTCGTCCATGGACTTGTAGCGCCTACGAAGGCTCCAGCCCCGAAGGACGAGGATGACGTTGAGGTAGGAGAGGATGTCGGCCGCCATCTTCAGGCGGGCCTCGTTGATCTTCCGGCCGGCGAAGTGCAGGCGCAGGAGTTCCTCGAAGACCTCTATGTACTTGGTTTCCTGGGCGAGGACGGTGCGGACGCTCTCGCGGTCGTAGTTGCCCGCCTCGCGGTAGAGGAACATGATCACGTCCTGGTACTGGTAGATCAGCTCCATGTTGTGCCGCAGGGCGGCGCTGATCTTCTCCCGCGGGTCCTCCGTGTCCTCGATGGTCTTTCGGAGACCTTCGGTGAGGATCGTGGTCATGAAATCGTAGACGATGTAGAGGATGTCTTCCTTGCTGCGGACGTAGTTGTACATGGTGCCCATCGTGAGTCCCGCCGCTTCGGCGATCTCCCGGACCGAGGCCCCGTGGAACCCTTTGGCGGCGAAGACCTGCATGGCCCCCTCGATGATCTGCTTGCGCCGCAGGTCGATGAGCCTCGCGTTCTTGATGTTCGCCTGGACTTCTTTTCCGTGTACCTTCATGTTCCTCCCCCTCTGCGTGTTGTAGGCCTTCTCCTACATATCACGCATCAGAAGGTACTGAGAAGAAAAACCTTTTGCTTTGTCCGCGTTCGGTGGTATGATGCCAAATAATTGAATGAGCGCTTACTCAGGTGTGTTCATACGCGATCGGGAAAGCGCTGTCAAGCACAATTTCGAAGGGGTGACAAAATTCTCGGCGGCCGGGGCCGAATCGGCTCCCGACGGGGGCGGCGGCGCATCGGCGGCAGACAGGAGGAAGGGCCATGTCGACAACGGTGAACACGAAGGACATCCAGGACCTGACGCGCGAGGAGCTGCTTGGCTTCCTCGAAGACGCGTCCCTGAACTGGCTTGCCCACGACGGGCTGTGGTTCCAGGCGGTGGAGAACCGCTACGGCACCGACGCCGGGCGGCAGTGCAGCGGGGAGGCGATCGGGGCCTACTCGGAGATCGAGGCCAGGCGGATCCTGAAGCGCTTCGGGCTGCCCGCGGGCGGCGGGATCCCGGTTCTCATGCAGGCGCTCCGATTCCGGATGTACCACCTCATCAACAAGCAGGACTTCGTGGAGGTAACGGAGAAGCGCTGCATCTTCCGCATGCGGGAGTGCCGGGTGCAGGCCATGCGCAAGAAGAAGGGCCTTCCGGACTACCCCTGCAAGACGACGGGGGTCGAGGAATACAGCCACTTCGCCTCCGCCGTGGACCCGCGGATCAAGACGCGCTGCGTGGCCTGCCCGCCCGACGCGCACCCCGAGGAGTTCTGGTGCGCCTGGGAATTCCGCATCGACGAGTAGCGTTCGGAAGGGCGGGTCGTCGGGCCTGCAACACCGGAGAACCGTTTCACGGGCGGCCGGAAAGGGGTGCAGGAGGATGCGTGCAGTCAGGAAAGCCAGGCGCCCGGACCGTCGCCGGCAAGCGGGACGGCGGCCGCGACGCTGCGCGGGTGCGGGTGTCGCCCCCCCCTAGTAAGTGTCCGAATAACGGGCAGATAGAAAAGAATTGAGTGAGTGCTCACTTTTTTCTTGACAACGGGACCGGACTTGAATATAGGTCGGATGCCAGTCGCAGGAACAACGATTCCGCTGCAGGGGAGGGCAAACCGGCAGACCGCGCGCTGGCAAAAAAACGGATGGCACGAGAGTTCTGTCCGTGCGAGCGAAATATGAGTGAGCGCTCAATAAGATTTCTGGAAAGGAGGGCCGCGCATCCGTCATCCCGCTGAAGGGTTGAGAAAAGAGAGAGAAGTCGTTATTATCCATCGCTTTTAGATAGGAAACGCAATAAACCGATCGGCCGGGTACCCGCCTCGCTGGGGTTTGATCCGCACGCATCAGGGGGCGTCACGTCGAGGAGGAAGGGAAACGAGGGGACCGGTCCCGCATGAGACATCCAACGGAGGTGGACGATGGCTCAAGGAACACAGACTGTCGCTCAAAAAGCCTGGGGATACCGCTGGGTAATCCTCTTCATTGTTTGGCTGCTTTATCTCATCAACTACTTTGACCGCATCAGCGTTCTGACCTTTCTGCCCTACATTCAGAAGGACCTTGGCCTCAACGCCGTCGAGATCGGCTGGCTCGGGTCCATCTTCTTTTTCGGCTACGCCATCGCGCAGTTCTTCGCGGGGTTCCTGGCCGACAAGTTCGGGCCCAAGAAGACCATGAACATCGCCATCTGGGTGTTCACGCTGGTCACCTTCGTGACCGGTTTCGTCCGGACTTTCTCGCAGTTCATTGCCCTGCGCCTTGCACTGGCACTCGGCGAGGGCAACCACTACGTGCCGGCCGTGCGCGCCATCGCGAACTGGTTCCCCATGGCCGAGAAGGGCCGCGCCAACGGCTACTTCGCCACGACCTGGGCCGTCGCGCCCGCCGTGGTGCCCATCGTCGTGACCTGGATGTCGGCGGATCTCTTCGGCGGGGCCTGGCGTCCCGTGTTCTTCGTCCTCGCCGTCCCGGGTCTGCTCGGCATCTTCCTGCTCTGGAAATACATGAGCGACACGCCGCGCGAGATGTATGAGAAGGGAAAGGTCACCAAGGAGGAGTACGAACTCATCACCTCGTCGATCGGCGCCGATTCCGCGGTGCACGGGAAGACCTATAGCACCAAGATCTTCACGACGGACCCCCAGTACTATCTCTTCACGATCACCTTCTTCGTGCTCCTCATGATCTACTGGGGCATGACGACATGGATCAGCACTTTCCTCGTGAAGATGCACGGGCTCAACATCAAGACCATGGGTTTCTACGCCGCCATGCCGTTCATCGTGGCCTTCTTCGCCATGTGGGCGGGCGGACAGGTGGCGGACAAGTTCTTCAAGGGCAAGATGAAGATGGTCACCATCATCGGCTTCCTGGGCTGCATCCCGGTTCTGTATTTCATCGGGCAGTCCCCGAAGGGCGATGCGGGCCAGCTTCTCTTCTGGCTCGGCATGGGCGGGTTCTTCATCAACTTCCCCTGGGGAGTCATGCAGGCCTTCCCCTCCGTCCGCTACCCCAAGGAAGTCGTCGGCCGCGCCATGGGCATCACCAACGGCCTCGGGCAGTTCGGCGCCTTCATCTCCCCCATGATCGCGGGCTACCTGGTGGTCACGCTGCCGGACGGCTCCTTCAACTTCGCCAACGTGTTCATCTTCTGGTCGGCCCTGGCGGCCGTGGCCTCCGTGGCGGCCTTCTGCCTGGCGGAGAAGCCGGTGGATCACTCCAAGTTCGAGACGACGGGCCAGTAGGAATCGGCAGACAATCCGGTCAGGCCGGTTCACGATAGAAAGGGCGGTGTCATGGCGACACCGCCCTTTTTTTCACCCGCGGGCCTTGGTGCCCGCACGCATCTCCGTCGAGAGTCAGCTCCCGATCTCGGACCAGGTCCTCTTGAGCTCCCGGTAGCGGGTCTTGCGGGCCGTGACGAACCGCTTGCCGTTCCATGCCCGCACGCTCAGCGTCAAATTGGGCGGCTCGAGCGTGTATACGTTGTAGGCGGCCGGCTCGCGCCGCAGGCGCGTGGAGAGGGTCGGGGCCTGGCAGACGAGGATGCGGGAGCGGATCGTTTCGTGGTGGCTCCGGATGTCGTCGGAATAGCCCACGTGGTAGTGGCCCGCCAGCAGCAACTCGACGCCGCACTCTTCGAGGACGGTCAGGGCCTTTGCGGCGCGCCCCACGATCGAGTAGGGCGGGATGGGCGGCGGGATGAAGGGGTGGTGGGTGACGACGATCTTGAAGATGTGCCCGGGGATGCTGCAGAGCCGGTACCGCAGCAGCGCGATCTGCCTGTCCGAGATGCGCCCGTTCACGAGGGCGAGAGAGCGCGCCGTGTTGACGCCCAGCACGGCCATCTCGGAGTCCATGTAGAGGGGGTCCATGTCCGTGGCGATGTAGCGGCGCCACCGGTGCAGCGGCAGCAGGAACCGCCGTACGGGGTCGTACAGGGGGATGTCGTGGTTGCCCGGCACGACGATCTTGGGGCAGGGAATGCGCTCGAGGAAGGACCGCGCGGCCAGGAACTGGCGACGCCTCGCGCGCTGCGTCAGATCGCCGCTCACGGCGACCAGCGCCGGCTCGAGCC
>CAYZKT010000012.1:22116-26099 GCA_964478885.1 uncultured Syntrophaceae bacterium
CGCCTCGCGCGCTGCGTCAGATCGCCGCTCACGGCGACCAGCGCCGGCTCGAGCCTGCGCAGGTCGGCCAGGAGCTCCCGGATGATCGCGGGGTCCTCGCGGCCGAAGTGGAGGTCCGAGATGTGGGCAAGCCTCTTCATGATTATTCCCGGCTGAAACGGGGTTCACAATTCCGCGCGTTCGTAGTATAAGAACGGAAAAGGGAAAAATCAATCTTATCCAACCGCTTGCGTCGTCACGGGTTTCTCCCGATCAACCTTGAATTGCACTCGAACCTGTGTCCTTCTTGGAGGTCTGCCGCCATGAAGCGCAGAGAACGGGGGCCGCTCCACGACAAGACGGCAAAAAGGAGCACGCCCGGATCGCATCCCGGCAAGGCTCTGGAACACGGGGCCCCTGCGGACCGCGATCCGGCCCGGAGCGAACAGCTCCTGCAGAGCGTGCTGCAGTGCTCGCCGGTTCCGAAGTTCGTAATCGGTCGGGACCACCGGATCCTGTACTGGAACCGTGCGCTGGAGGAGCTGAGCGGGATCCGCGCTCACGAGGTGCTCGGGACGGCGGATCACTGGAGGGCCTTCTACCGCAGCGGGTCGCGGCCGTGCCTGGCGGATCTGCTGGTGGATCAGGATTTCGACGCCATCGAGAGCTGGTATGCCGGCAAGTGCCGTCGCTCGCCGCTCATCGAGGAGGCCTACGAGGCGACGGACTTTTTCCCCGAGCTGGGGGAGGGGGGAAGGTGGCTGCGGTTCACGGCGGCGGCCATCCACGACGCCGAGGGGCGGCTCGTGGGGGCCCTGGAAACGCTGGAGGACATCACCGAGAAAAAGCAGGCCGAGGACAGCCTGAAGGACAGCGAGCAGAGGCTCCAGAGCGTGATCCACGGCTCTCCGATCCCCACGTTCGTGATCGGTCGGGACCACCGGATCCTGTACTGGAACCGTGCGCTGGAGGAGCTGAGCGGGATCCGCGCTCACGAGGTGCTCGGGACGGCGGATCACTGGAGGGCCTTCTACCGCAGCGGGTCGCGGCCGTGCCTGGCGGATCTGCTGGTGGATCAGGATTTCGACGCCATCGAGAGCTGGTATGCCGGCAAGTGCCGTCGCTCGCCGCTCATCGAGGAGGCCTACGAGGCGACGGACTTTTTCCCCGAGCTGGGGGAGGGGGGAAGGTGGCTGCGGTTCACGGCGGCGGCCATCCACGACGCCGAGGGGCGGCTCGTGGGGGCCCTGGAAACGCTGGAGAACATCACCGAGCAGAAGCGGGCCGAGGAGGAGCTCCACAAGACGCAGAAGATGGAGTCGCTCAGCGCCCTGGCGGGCGGGATCGCCCAGGACTTCAACACGCTGCTCTCCGCGATCCTGCGCAACGTGTTCCTCGCCAAGATCTCCATTCCCGACGAGGACAAGATGCTCGAGGAGGGCCTCGCCGTGGCCGAAAAGGCGGGGCTTCGCGCCAAGGAGCTCACCCACCTGCTCATCACCGTGGCCAAGGGGGGCTACCCCGTCCGGAAGGTGACGGACCTCAAGCCGCTGCTGCGGGAGTCGCAAGGCCTGGCCCCCGGCGAACCGGCGATCGACGTCCGCTTCGACGTCGACCCCGATCTCTGGCAGGTGGAGGTCGACGAGGGGCAGATCCGGCAGGTGCTGCGGCACATCGTCCAGAACGCCGTGGAGGCCATGCCCGGGGGGGGCGCCATCGACATCCAGGCGGGCAACGCCATCGTGGAGGCTTCGGACCGGCTGCCGATCCGGGAGGGCCGGTACGTGAAGATCTCCATCCGCGACCACGGCCGGGGCATCCGCGAGGAGCACATCTCGAAGATCTTCGATCCCTACTTCACGACCAAGGAGGCCCGTCGCGGGCTGGGGCTTGCCGTGAGCTACGCCATCGTCCGAAACCACGAAGGCCTGATCCGCGTCGAGTCCCGCGAGGGGCACTTCGCCGCCTTCCACATCCTGCTGCCGGCGGCGAACGGATGAGAAGGTAAAACGTTGAGAGGGTAAGAGGATGAGATAAAAGCGAAAAGGACAGCGTGACCTGTAAACGTTTCCTGATCTTGGGGCCCCCTTGCGAAAAGGGGGCTTTCTGTTGCTGCGAAGCATGAAATTTGCAAGCTTTGTTCAGCCGCCGGAGTGCCGGCGCAATCCATGGCATGGAAGGTTTCCCGCATGACGCTTCTGGAAAAAATCGCCTCCCGACAGGCCCGCGTGGGGGTCATCGGCCTGGGGTACGTCGGCCTGCCGCTGGTTATCGAGTTCTGCCGCGCCGGCTTCACGGTCACGGGCTTCGACGTGGACGAAAAGAAGGTCGCCGCCCTGCGCAGGCGCGAGAGCTACATCCGCCATATCGACTCGTCGCTTCTCCGGAAGGAGATCAACGGCAACTTCACGCCGACCTCGGATTTCGACCTCCTCGCCGAGGTGGACTGCATACTCATCTGCGTGCCCACCCCCCTGAACCGCAACCGCGAGCCCGACATGCGCTACGTGTTCAACACGGGCAGAACGATCGCCCGGCGCCTGCGCAAGGGGCAGCTCGTCGTCCTCGAGTCCACCACCTACCCCGGCACGACCGACGGCGACCTCCGGGAGATCCTGGAAGCCTCCGGGCTGAAGGCGGGCGAGGACTTCCACCTGGCCTTCTCGCCCGAGCGGGAGGACCCGAACAACAAGAACTTCAGCCTGCGGACCGTCCCGAAGGTCGTCGGGGGTTTCACGCCCGCGTGCCTCGCCGCCGCCAGGGCGCTCTACGAGCACGTCGTGGAAACGACCGTTCCCGTGTCGTCGGCGAAGGTGGCCGAGGCGGCCAAGCTCCTGGAGAACATCTACCGCTCCGTCAACATCGCGCTCGTCAACGAACTGAAGATCTGCTTCGACCGCATGGGGATCGACGTCTGGGAGGTCATCGAAGCGGCGGCGACCAAGCCCTTCGGCTTCCAGCCCTTCTATCCGGGGCCGGGGCTGGGCGGGCACTGCATCCCCATCGACCCCTTCTACCTGACGTGGAAGGCGAGGGAGTACGAGTTCAACACGCGGTTCATCGAGCTGGCGGGTGAGATCAACACGTCCATGCCGGACTACGTGGTCTCCAAGGTCATGGAGGCCCTCAACGAGCACGGCAAGCACGCGAGGGGCGCCCGAATCCTCATCCTGGGGCTTGCCTACAAGGCCAACGTCGACGACGACCGCGAGTCGCCCTCGTACCGGCTCATGGAGAAGCTCGAGCACCTGGGCGCAGAGGTGTCCTACCACGACCCCTGCATCCCCGTCATTCGCCCCTCGCGGGAGTACGCCCGGTTCGCGGGCCGTAAATCCGTCGCGATTTCAAAGGCTTTTGACCTCATCCTCATCGCCACCCCCCACGACGAGTACCGGACGATCGACTTCGCCGCCCTCGGCGTGCCCGTGGTGGACACGCGCAACGTGGTACGACAGAAGGGGGACTTCCTCTTCCGGGCCTGAGAACCCCACCTCACGGATTGGTTTCCTGAATTGCGAAATCCGGGCCTGCAGCGCCTTCTCCGCCCTTCCGGGGCGGCAGGACGATCCGCACCGGCTTTTCCGGCATACGACCCCCGAGGTCCTTTACGAACCGCCGGAAATCCTTGTCGTTGTACAGGAGCTTCGAGGCGACTTCCCGCAGGTTGTCCACCTGCACGGGCTCGAGCTGGAGGCTCGTGGGAATGGAGTTGAAGTAGTCCCGCTCCTTCTCGTCCGGCAGCGCGTCGAAGGCCACGTGCATGATGTAGAAATCGATGGGCTTCTGGCCGCGGATCTCGTCGTCGTGCGTCCATTCCCGGGCGACGTGGTGCAGCAGCTCGATCGTCTCGAAATTGTACTTGTTGATCATGATGGTCGAGGACGCCCCCAGGATGGTCCCGATGCCGGGTACCTCGTCGAGGATCTGCCAGCGCGCCTTTTCCTGGGTTTTCGCGTCGACGATGACGATGCCCACGCGCCGGGTCTTCTGAAGGCCCAGGGCCC
>CAYZKT010000013.1:0-25999 GCA_964478885.1 uncultured Syntrophaceae bacterium
ACCGCGTGCTCATCGGCTCGCGGGAGACGGAACGCGGCCTGAAGGCGCGGGAAGAGCTGGTGGAGATCTACGCCAACTGGGTCCCCCGCGAGCGGATCGTCACCTCGAACATCTGGAGCGGCGAACTCTCGAAGCTTGCCTCGAATTTCTTTCTGGCGCAGCGCATCTCGACGATCAACGCCATCTCGGCGGTCTGCGAGAAGACGGGCGCCGACGTCTCGGAGGTGGCAAAGATCGTGGGGATGGACAGCCGCATCGGCAGCAAGTTCCTCAACGCGAGCGTGGGCTTCGGCGGGTCCTGCTTCAAGAAGGACATCCTGAACCTCGTCTACCTCTGCCGCGTCGAGGGCCTGGAGGAAGTGGCCGACTACATCGAGAAGGTCGTCCGGATCAACGAGTACCAGAAGGAGCGCTTTGTACTGAACATGCTCAGGGCCATGTTCAACACGCTGGCGGGCAAGAAGATCTGCCTCTTCGGCTTTGCCTTCAAGGCCGACACGGGGGACACGCGCCAGAGCCCGGCCATCGACGTTGCCCGCAGGCTCCTCGAGGAGCACGCCGAGGTCGTCGTCACGGACCCGCAGGCCCTCGCCAACGCCCGGGAAGACCTTGCCGGCGTGGAGAAGGGGCTTGCCTTCGTGGAAGACCCGTACGAGGCCGTCCGCGGCTGCCACGCGATTGCCGTCATGACCGAATGGGGCCTGTACCGGGGCCTCGACTACCGGAAGATCCACGATCTCATGGTAAAGCCGGCGTTCATCTTCGACGGCCGCAACATCCTCGACCACCGGGCCCTCTTCGAGATCGGCTTCAACGTCTACCCGATCGGGAAGAGGCCGCTCAGTCATCTCTGAGAAGACGGAAGTTACGAAGTTGCGAAGTTGGGAAGCTTGGAAGGGCCGGGCAGCTTCATCGCTCCCGCGGGTTCTCCAAGCTTCAGAACGTCCCTGCTTCACGTCTTTTCGGTGCCCAGAAGCTCCTCGTAGATTTCGATCTGCCTCCGGGCCGCCTCGTCCCAGCTCTGCCCGCAGGCCGTCCGGAAGGCCTCCTGCCCCATCCGCCCCCTGAGGCCGGGATCGAGAAGCCGGGCAAACCGTTCTGCCACGGCCTTCGAGTCGGCGGGGTCGTCGACGACGAACCCGTTGACCCCGTCGCGCACCAGGTCCTTCGCCCCCACGTTGCCGCTGAGCACGACGGGCAGCGCGGCCGCCATGGCGTCGAGCGCCGCCATGCCGAAGGTGTCGAAGCGCGACAGCATGGCGAACAGATCGCTTCCCGCGTAGAGGGCATCGAGGGTCTCCCGTCCCGTGACCCCCGAGAAGCGAACGTGCCCGCCGATCCCGAGTTCCTCCGCCATACGCCGGTAGTGTCCCTCGTTTCCCTTCCCCACGACAAAAAGAAGCGGCAGCGGGGATCCCATTGCCCGCTTCAGCGCCGCAAGCCCCTGCATGACGTAGTCCAGGCCCTTCACCTCGAAATTCATGGACACGAAAAGAAGGATCGGGGTCGACGCGTCTGCGCCCAGCGAGCGGCGGACCTCCGCCCTGCAGCGCTCCCGGTCGATTCCGGCGAAGCGAGAAACGTCCGTTCCCGGGGGCAGGACGAGCACCCGGCTCTCCTCGACGCCGTACTCGCCGATGAATTTTTCCTTCGCGATCGATGAGACGGCGAGGAACCGGCGGCAGCGGGGATTCGCGACGAGCCGGGCTTCCACCGAACAGGTGCCCCGGTCGAAGAGGCTCATGTGCTTCCTCCTCACGTCGCGGACCCAGAGCCGGTGGGGGATGCCGTGCATCGTGAAGAGATCGGCCTCGTAGATTCGGTCGTGGGCGTGGATGAGGTCGACCCCTTCTTTCGCGACGGCGCGGTTCGCGAACCAGGCGAAGCTCGGCGTGACGAGGGTGCGGGGGAACCGGATGACCGGGACGTGGTGAAACGTGATGCCCGGCCCGGCTGCGCGCCAGCGATTCGCAAAGACATGGACTTCGAAGCGGGGGTCTGCCGCCGTGCGGATCGTCAGCTCGGCCGCGAAGTTTTCCGCGCCCCCCACGAGGCCGAACTTGGGGATGACGACAGCGATCTTCTTCTTTTTCATGTGCCCGTTCATCGAACGGCCTTACCGCAGGCCTTGCTCCTGTTGCCAGCCCTTATCACAAACCTGGAATCATTTCACCGTTTTAATCCGCCCGGCATCTGTGGTATGGTGGCCGCGACCGGCATGATCGGAGCCGGTCCGAGAACTGACGATGGAAGAAAAAATCCCGCTGTCCGTTGCGATCATCACGAAGAACGAGGCCGCTAACCTCCCCGGCTGCCTGGAGAGCATTGCCTTTGCGAGCCAGGTCGTCGTCGTCGACTCGGGGAGCGACGACGGCACCCTGGAAATCGCCCGCGGGTTCGGCTGCGAGGTGTTCTCCGTGCCCTGGAAAGGGTTCGGGGCCCAGAAGCAGGCGGCCATCGACCGCTGCCGCGAGCCCTGGGTGCTCGTCCTCGATGCCGACGAGCAGATCCCGCCGGAGACGCAGGCCGCCATCCGGGCGGTGATCTCGCGAGGCGAGGGGGCTGCGCCGGGATACAGCTTTCCCCGGAAAAACTTCTTCCAGGGCCGATGGATCCGGCACATGGGGTGGTGGCCCGACCGGATCACGCGGCTCTTCCGCAGGGGCATGGGCCGGATGACGGAGGCCTCGGTGCACGAGGCCGTGACCGTCGCCGGACAGGTCATTGCCCTGGAGAGCCCCATCGAGCACTGCACGGAGGGCCGGCTGAGCGAAATTTTGAAGAAGATCGACAGGTACTCCACCCTGGCCGCCGAGGAAGCCTTTCGGGAGGGGCGCCGCTCGTCGGTCTGGGGGGCCCTGGCGCGGGCGGAGCTCACGTTCCTTCAGAACTACATCCTTCGCCGGGGTTTTCTCGACGGCCGGCAGGGCCTGGTCCTGTCCGTCACCGATGCGGTGAACAAATTCTTCAAGTACGCCAAGCTCAGCGAGATGAACCGCCGGGCACAAGCCGGGGAAGAAGGTGAGAAGGTGAGAAGGTGAGAAGGTTGGCCCGCAAGAGACTTTTCCTGCTGGGCGAAGAGCAAGCATCGCGGCTAAAACCAGACAGGTCAATGATGTCATTCCTGGCTTGACCAGGAATCCATCGGCAAACTGGATCCCCGCCATCGCGGGGATGACTATTTGAGATATCGGACGGCGAATCTGCATATTTGCATGGACATGGATCTTTCCGTCATCATCGTCAACTGGAACACCGAGGAACTGCTCCGCAACTGCCTGCGCTCCGTCTACGGGACGATCGAAGGCCTGGCCTTCGAGATCATCGTCGTCGACAACGCGTCGGGGGACGGCAGCGTGGCCATGCTGAAAGTCGAGTTCCCGCAGGTCCGGCGGATCGAGAATTACGACAACCGGGGTTTTGCCGCCGCCAACAACCAGGCCTTCCGGGCCATGACGGGCCGCTACGCGCTGCTGCTCAACTCGGATACGGTTCTCACCGAGGGGGCCGTCCGGGAGCTCTTCGCCTTCATGGAGGAGCACCCCGAGGCGGTCATGGCCTGCGGCCAGCTCCTGAATGCCGACGGCAGCAAGCAGAACTCCATCGCCCGGTTTCCCACGATCCCGTCGCTCCTGCTCAACATGCCGCTTCTCGAAACCCTGTTCCCCGACCGGTATCCCAGCAAGCGCCGGGACTATTCGCATCCCATCGAGGTGGACTCGTGCATCGGGGCGTGTCTGATCGTGCGCAAGAGCGCCATCGACGGCGTAGGGGGATTCGACGAGCGCTACTTCTTCTTTTTCGAGGAGACGGACTGGGCTCGGACGATGAGGCAGGCGGGCGGCAAGATCTACCACGTCCCCACTGCCCGGATCTATCACCTCCAGGGCAAAAGCGTCGGGACCAGCGTCCGCTCGCGGATGCACTTCTACCGTTCCCGGTATCTCTACTTCATGAAGTGGGAGAGCCCGGCCCGTTCGCTTCTCGCGGCGGTCCTCGTCGTGATGCGGCTCGTCGTGAACTGGGTGCTCACCGGGGCCGGGGTCGTGCTGACCCTCGGGCTCAACCCGGGCCTGCGGGAGAAGTTGAAGCTCTACTCCCAGCTCATCGTGTGGCATCTGAAAGGATGCCCGTAGCGCGGCTCGCCGCGCAGGCGTCAGGCTACAGGTGACAGGAGCAAAGACTCAAGCATCAAGCAACAAGCATCAAGGCAGGAAAATCCCCCTTTTTCAAAGCGGGATGAAAAAAGGGTTCCCTTTTGGAAGGAGGGGCAGGGGGATTTGATGAAACAGACGAAATAGACCGACGTCATGTTTATAAAGGGATCAAAGATCGACTTCGCAAAGGTGCGCAAGGTGCTCCTGATCCAGTTGGGAGACATCGGCGATGTGGTCTGGACGGAGCCCACGATCCGCGCCTTTCGCGAGACCTTTCCTTCGCTGGAGGTATTTGTCCTGGCGAGGGGCGGCTTCGGGGAGCTGCTCGAGGCTCACCCGGATGTCCGCCGGGTCTTCAACGTGGCCGGCGCGAAAGGGGGGCTCCTCGCGGAAATCCCCGTCCAGTCCGCCCTCGTCGGCGTGCTCCGGCGCGAGCGCTTCGACGTCGTCTTCGACCTCCGCGCGGGGGACCGCGGCGCCGTGATGGCCCGTCTCACGGGGGCTCCCGTCCGGGTGTCCCATCACTACTCGCAGGACATCCCCTTCTGGAGAAACAGCCTGTTCACCCACGTCGTACAGCCCCCGCCCCTGGAAACCCTCGTCCACGGGGCGGCGGAGCAGACCCTCGCCATCGCCCGGGAGTTCGGCGTCGATACGAAAGACCGGGCGCCGAGGCTCCGCGTGTCGGAACGGGTAAAGGCGCGCGTGTCAGCCATCCTGCAAGACTCGGGGCTCGAGGCCGCGGGGCGCTGGGTGTCCGTCAACCCCTTCTCTCGATGGACGTATAAGGAGTGGCCTCACGAGCGGTGGGCGCCGATCCTCGAAGCGCTCTGGGAGCGCCACCGGCTGGCGGCCGTCCTGGTCGGCGCCCCCGAGGAGCGCGGCAAAGCGGCCCTGCTGGCCTCGCGGCTCGCAGGGCCCGTCTTCGACCTCGTCGGGAAGACCACGCTTGCCGAGCTGGCGGGTGTGCTGAGCCGGGCTGCCTTCCACGTCGGCGTGGACAGCGCCGCCCCGCACATTGCGGCGGCCGTCGGGGTCCCCACGGTGATCCTCTACGGGCCGTCGGACTGGCGCTACTGGGCACCGCCGGGGGACCGGCACCTGGTGGTGGCCCCGGAAGACTCGTGCGCCCCCTGTTTTCAGAAAGGGTGCGAGGGGAGGGGGTGGAGCCGGTGTCTCGAGGAAATGCCCGTCGAGCGGGTTTCCGCCGCCGTCGAGCGGATGGCCGAACGGCTCGCGACGGGTTCGGTTCCGCCGTAGGCCTGTCAGTCCAGCTTTTTGGCCTCGTCGATGAGCATGATGGGGATGTCGTCGCGGATCTCGTAGAGAAGCCTGCAGGTCTCGCAGATCAGGCCGTCTTCCTTTTCTGTGAGACGAAGGTCCCCCTTGCACCTGGGGCAGGCGAGGATGTCGAGAAGGTCCTTGCTGATTGCCACGATCCCACCTCCTAGTATGTGATCATGAACCCGATCGTGCCGAAGTAAGTGTCGATGCCGCAGTTGGGGTCCCGGAGATTCGCGTTGGAGATGTGACGCACCCGGAATCCGAGGTCGACGGCCGCACCGGGCATGATGAAGACATTGATCCCGACCCCGAGGGTGTCGGAGAAGTTGAACCCGTTGGCCTGATCCACGGTGTGTGCCGTGATGAAGTGGGGTCCCGCGGCGACGAGCCCGTAGACGGAGACGGCTTCGTGGACCGGATACCTGTACTTCAGACCGATACCCACCCCGCCCTCGATCTCGAACTCGTGGCCGAACACGAGGTTGAACTGGGGTTCGAAGAACAGGGAAAGCGTTCCCCGGTGGTCCCTGAGGGAGGGGAACCAGCGCCTTACGTCCGTCCCGAGGTGCACGATGAAGGGGACGGGCAGGTAGTCGCCTTCCGTCACCGTCCCGTAGCCGAAACCGGTGACGAACCCGATCTCCGTAAAGAAACGGTCTTTCTGCAGCGCGGGCGCCGGCTTGTCGGCGTCAGCCCGGGCGACGGCAGAGGTCGCCAGGACGGTAAGGGCGGCCAGAACGATGACGATTCGCCTGAGGGTGTTTTCTTTCACGTCGGTGCCTTTCCTCCGAAATCGTTTCCGTGAAGCCGGGTTTTCCCGGGTTTGCGGCTGAGCGTCGTTTACCCGGACCCGATGTTCTTCAGGGTCTTTTCCCTTACGGCCTCGAACACCTCGTCGATGCCGATCGTATTCATGCATGCCCGTGTTTCGCAGGCTTTCCGAAAGCAGGGACTGCAGTCCATGCCCTTGCGGATGACCGTGTGGCCTTCCCCGTAGGGTCCCGTGCGCTCCGGCGATGTGGGGCCGAAGAGGGCCACGACGGGGGTCCCCACGGCCGCCGCCAGGTGCATGGGGCCCGAGTCGGTCGTGAGAAGCACCGATGCCTTCCGGTACAGGGCGGCCAGCTCCCGCAGCGAGGTCTCGCCCGCCGCCGAGGCCGACGGGGCCTGCATGAGCGACCGGATGCGCTCGATGGGCCCTTCGGGGCTCTCGCCCGTGAAGACGACGGGGAGGCCGAGTTCGCCCACGATGCGGTCGCAGACGGCCGCGAATTTCGCCTCGTCCCAGAGCTTCGTCTCCCAGTAGGCGACAGGGCTTACTGCCACGAAACCCCTCGACGTGTCAACGGGTAATGCGGCGAGCAGCGCCGCGACGCGCGCGAAGTGAGCCTCCTGCAGGGCCATGGGGAACTCGGGCCTCGGGGTCTCGCAGCCCAGGTGCCTCGGCAGGTCGAGGTAGCGGTCCACGGCGTGTTTGCCCATGTCCTCGGGGATCTTTTCGTTGAGAACGAGCCCGCTGCCCTCCTGCAGGCTGTCGTAGCCGAGACGGCGCCTGCCCCGGCTCAGCCAGACGAGGACGGCGCTCTTGAAGAGGCCGTGAAAGTCGATGACGAGATCGTACGGCCGGTCCCGCAGCGCGCTGAGAAAGCCCCGGACCTCCCGGACGACGGAGGCGCGGTTGCGGCCTTCCCGCAGGTCACGCACCCAGCGCTTGCGCCGCGAGACGAGAACCCGGTCGAGCATGGGGTGGTCCGCGAGCAGATCCGAGGCGGCCTCCTCGACGACCCAGCTGATGCGGGCCTGCGGGTAGCAGCGCCGCAGCGCCGCGAGCGAGGGCAGCGTGTGGATCACGTCCCCGATGGCGCTGAGCTTGACGATCAGGATGTTCATCCCTTTCGGTCCTTTAGGATCCACTGCACGGCCTCGAGGACGTCTTCGGCGATGTAGGCGGGCATGTCCGTCCTCACGATGTTCGCGCCGTAGCCCGTCCGGACGAGAACTCCCCGGGCGCCCGCGTTCTTTCCCGCCTCGATGTCCTTCAGCATGTCGCCCACCATGTACGAGCGGGCGAGGTCGATGTCCAGTTCGGCCGCGGCCTGCAGCAGCAGCCCCGGCTTGGGCTTGCGGCAGGTGCAGTCGAGCTTGTAGATGCCGTTGCCGTAGACGGGGTGATGGGGGCAGACGTAGAAGCCGTCGATTCGGGCACCCCCGGTCCCGAGCAGTTCGTTGATCCGGTCGTGGACGCTGCGGACGAACTCTTCCGTGAAGTACCCCCGCGCGATCCCCGACTGGTTCGTCACCACGATGGCCTTCATCCCGGCGGCGTTCACCAGCCGGATCGCCTCTAGGGTCTGCGGGTAGAGCCGGAGCTGCTCCATGCGGCTCAGGTAGTTGACCTCCTCGTTGATGGTGCCGTCGCGATCCAGGAAGACGGCGGCATGCTTCCTGTTCATGGGTTCCCTCTGCGATGTCCCGCTTCCTCGAGAAGACGGGTCGAGTGTTCGAGGACCTCCTCGACGGTCACGAGGTCCATGCACCGGAAATCGGTGGGGCACTCCTGCTTGAGACAGGGGCTGCAGTCCACGGGCCTGCGGACGAGCACCGTCCTCTCCCCCAGGGGATAGGTCGTCTTCGGGTTTGTGGACCCGAAGATGGCGACCGTGGGGACCCCCAGGGCCCCGGCGACGTGCATGAGCCCCGAGTCGTTCGTGATGAAAAGGTCGCAGCAGGCGATGAGCGCGATGGCGTCGCCCAGATTCGTCCTGCCGGCGACGTCGACGAGGGCGGTTCTCGACCCGGACTGCACCGCCTCCGTGCTGGGCCGGTCCCCGGCGCTGCCGAAGAGAAGCACGGGGCAGGCGTATCGCCCGGCGAGCCCGTCGGCCACGGCCGCAAAACGCTCCGGGAACCATCGCTTGGCCGGCCCGTAGGCGGCACCCGGCGCCATGCCGACAAGCGGGCGCCGACCGGCGATGCCCAGGCGCTCGAGGTGCTCCTGTGCCGCCTGCTTCTGCGCCTCCGAGGGGACGAGGGAGACGGCCGTGCCCGCCGATGCGAACCCCAGCGACTCGAGCATCCCGAGGTAGTAGAGCGACTGGTGTACCGTTTTCATCGCCGGCCCCGGCTTTACCGGGTGGGTGAGCAGCAGGCCGCGGGCATCGGTCGCGTACCCCGCCCGGACGGGGATCCCGGCGAGCCGGGCGATGACGGCGGCCTCGAAGGCGTTCTGCAGGAGGATCGCCGCGTCGAAGCGTCTCCGGCGAAGCTCGCGGGCGAGGGTGAAGAGACCTCCGAGCCCGTCGTGCCGGCCGGGGCGTTCGTAGACCAGGACGTCGTCCACGGCCGGGTGCATCCGCACGAGATCGGCCACCCAGGGCTTCACGAGGACCGTGATGCGCGCCTTCGGCAGCGTCGTGCGCACGGCCGCCATCGCCGGAAAGGTCATCACCACGTCGCCGATCCAGTTGGTGCCCCTGATCAGAACGCTGCCTATGTTGTCGAAGTCTATCCGTTTAGCCACGGTGGAGCCTTGACTGCACGAAGTTGTGAAGTTAAGAAGTTGTGAAGCTTGGATCATCAGAAGCAAAATTTCTTTGCATTTCGATCCATGGAATTCAGCATGCTAAGAATCTTTTCACATTCGCAATCAAGCTGTCTGAAGGTTTTTTCATCGATATATCCTCATGCATGGGAAAACTCAAGCCAGCTCTGCGTTTCCGATGCTTCTTGCATTGCGTCCGTCAGCTTATGCTTGAAAACTGCAATGTAGGTTCGTTTTCTCCATGCTTCTGCAAGATTCGCACATACCGCTCTCGATGAGCGCCGGACCTGATCGGTCAACGAGTACTTTTCTTCTGCCGGAAACCTCTTGCTGAGCTGAAATATTTGGATGGCAAGATCGAATGCCTTCTGATAGGCCTCCAGATCTCGAAAATGCTTGATGTCTTTTTTCCTTTCCATCCTTTTCCCAGCTTCCTAACTTCTCAGCTTCCCAGCTTCCGGCCAGGGGCTGCGCCCCTTGGCATCACTGCCACGGTTTCGTCTTCCAGCGCTGGTGGATCCAGAACCACTGGTCGGGGTACTTGCGCACCATGTCCTCCACCACCTTCGTGAAGCGCTGCGTATTGACCACGAGATCGGACTCGTAGTCGTCGGTCCGGGTGATCTCGACGGGGGGCAGGATGATCAGCCGGTAGCGCCCGTCGGGCATCCGGGGCATGAAGGCCGGCACAACGGGCGCCCCGGACTGCAGGGCGAGCACCGCCGTCCCCACGGAAGTGCAGGCGGGTCGGCCGAAGAAGTCCACGAAGACGCCCTCGCGCGTGTCTACGTTCTGATCGCTCAGGATGCCGATGATCTGGTTCTCCCGCAGCAGGCGGATGATCCGCTTCCCCGAGCCCCCCTTGGGGATGAGGGCGTTGCCGTGCTTCGTGCGGCTCCAGCCCAGCAGGTTGTCCATGACGGGGCTGTCCAGGGGCCTGTAGACGATCTGCATCGGCCGGATCATCAGAGGCACCGCGACGGTCATGAGTTCCCAGTGGCCGAAATGGGCCACGATGGAAAGGGCTCCCTTGCCCTGTGCCAGGGCGCGCTCGGCGTGCTCCAGCCCCTCCACGTCGGCCCAGTCGCGCAGGGTCTCCGGGGTGATCCAGGGCATCTCGAAGAGATCGGCCATGACGAGGGCCAGGTGGCGGTAGACGCCCTTGGCGATGCCCTCGATCTCCGCGAGGCTCTTCTCCGGGAACGCGCTGCGGAGGTTGTGCAGGGCGATGAGCCGCTGTTTCACCGAGGCGTGGTAGAAGAGGCGGAAGATCGCCCGGAAGATCGCCCGGCGCAGCCCGAGGGGGATCAGCCGGAAGGCAAAGAAGATGATGGTCGTGGTGCGCGTGGGTTCCATGAGATTCTTTTCGTGCCGTTTCTTTCCGCTCTTCCTAACTTCCTCACTTCTTCACTTCACAGAATGCAATCGAGGATGCGCTCGAAAGCGGGGCGAGGGTTTTCATCGCTTTCCGATACACACGGTCAATGCCGTCTCCAGGCCGTCGGCGCCCTCGAGGATATCCGTCTCGATGGCGAGGCAGAAGAGCCTGCCCGAAAAGGCCGCAAGCCCGGAGAGCTTGACCCCGTCCTTTTCCGTGGTCACGAGGATTTCCGCCCCCGTTTCGCCAAGCCCCCGTTCGATCCGCTTCACATCCTCCGCGCCGAAGCGGTGATGATCGGGAAAGGCTGCGAACCCCGCGACGGACGCCCCCAGGCCTTCGAGGGTCTGCCGGAAGGACTCGGGCCGCGCGATTCCCGCGAAAGCGAAGACCTTTCTGCCCGCCAGATGCGCAAGGGGCATCTCGGTGCCGTCCGTTGCGGCGAGCCTCGTAGGCCGGATGCGCGTCCGCAGCACGGGCCGCCCGGCAAGGAGCCCCGCGAGGCCCCCGTCGAGAGGATCGGTTCGGCCCTCCGACCGGGTCAGGACGACGACGCCTGCGCGCTCGAGGGAAGCGGGCGGTTCCCGCAGGGGGCCCCGCGGCAGGAGGAAGCCGTTTCCCAGGGGCTCGCGGCTGTCGAGCAGCACGATGTCGAGATCGCGGCGGATCCAGCGGTGCTGGAACCCGTCGTCGAGCACGAGCACGTCGGCGCCGAAATTTTCCCGGGCATACCGCCCCGTGAGCGCCCGTTTCGCCCCCGCCAGCACGGGGACGCCGGGCAGGCGCCGCGCGATGAGCACGGGCTCGTCGCCCGCCTCGTCGGGCCCCGCGAGGGGCTGCCTGCCGTCGGAGACGACGAGCACACCGGAGGCGCTGCGGCCTCCGTAGCCCCGGCTCAGCACTGCGGGACGCATGCCCCGGTCTCTCAGCATGCCCGCCACCCGGATCGTCATGGGCGTCTTGCCCGTGCCCCCCACGGTTAGGTTGCCCACGCTCACCACGGGGCAGCCGACGTCCTGCTGCGGCAGCGCGCCGAGGTCGAACAGGCGGTTCCGCGCGCGGACCGCGGCCCCGTAGGGCAGCGAGAGAAGATAAAAAAAGATGTGGAGAGGCCTGCGGAACTCGTTCCGGGGGTCCCCCCACATGTTTCGGATCAGGGCTTCCACGTCTGGCCTGTCTCCCCTGTGATCCGGGGCGGGCCGGTCAGCCCGTGCCGGCTTCCTCGTTGTTCTTTCCCGGCGCGTCGTCCTTGAACTGCAGGTTGTGCAGCTTGAAGTATTCGCCCTTCTTCTCCATGAGGCTCTCGTGGGTCCCCTCCTCGACGATCCGCCCGTCCACGAGCGCGATGATCCGGTCGGCGTTGCGGATCGTGGAGAGGCGGTGGGCGATGACGAGGGTCGTGCGCCCCTTCATCAGCTTCTCGAGGGCGTCCTGGACCTCGATCTCGGACTCCGTGTCGAGCGACGAGGTGGCCTCGTCGAGGATGAGGATCGGGGCATCCTTCAACAGGGCCCTTGCGATGGAGATGCGCTGCCTCTCACCGCCCGAGAGCTTGACCCCCTGCTCCCCGATCACCGTGTCATAGCCCTGGGGGAGCTTCTGGATGAAGTCGTGGGCGTTGGCCGCCTTGGCCGCCCGGATGACGTCCTCGTCGCTTCGGCGGACGTCCCCGTAGGCGATGTTGCCCCGGACGGTGTCGTTGAAGAGGATTGTCTGCTGGGTCACGATCCCGATCTGGGCCCGGAGAGACTCGAGCGTCACGGTGCGGATGTCCGTGCCGTCGACGGCGACGCGGCCCTCGTTGACGTCGTAGAAGCGGGGGATGAGGTTCACGAGAGTCGTCTTGCCGCCGCCGCTCATCCCGACGAAGGCGATCACCTCGCCGGCCCGGATTCTCAGGGACACGTCGCGCAGGACGGGGTCCTCGTCGTAGCGGAACGTGACACCCTCGATGGAAATCTCCTCCCGGATCGGGGGAAGCTCCGCGGCGCCCGGCCGGTTCTGGATGGCGGGCTCCGTGTCGAGGATCTGGAAAATCCGCTCGGCGCCGGCGAGGCCCTGCTGGATCGTGTTGTTCACGTTCGTGAGCCGCTTGACGGGCTCGTAGAGCATGAGCAGCGCCGCGAGAAACGAGAAGAAGGTCCCCGGCGTCGAAGTCCCGGCGATGACCTGGTAGCCCCCGTAGAAGATGATGGCCGCAATCCCGAGGCCGCCCAGGAACTCCATCAGGGGGCTCGAGATCGCGCGGACCGTGACGGACTTCATGGTAAGCTTGAACTGGCGCTCGTTCTCCTTCGCGAAGCGCAGGTTCTCGTGCTCCTCCATGCCGAAGGCCTTGACGATGCGGTTTCCCGTGATCGTTTCCTGCAGCAGCGAGATGAGGTCCCCCATGGAGACCTGGGACTCCGTGGCGATGCGCCGCATCCGGCGCCCGAACTGGGCGATGGGGTAGACGGCCAGCGGGAAGACGAGCGAGGCGATGATCGCGAGCTTCCAGTCGCGCCAGAAGATGACGACGACGAGGCCCACCAGGGTGAACGAGTCTTTCAACAGGCTCGTCACCGCCTCCGACACGGCGCCCTGGAGGTAGGTGACGTCGTTGGTGACCCGCGAGATCAGGATCCCCGTGGGGTGTTTCGTGAAGAACGACAGGGGCTGGCGCAGGATGTGGCGGTAGAGGTCGTTGCGCAGGTCCGTGATGACCCGGAACCCGATGTGGCTCATCAGGACGGTCTGGCCGTAGTTGCAGAGCCCCTTGAGCAGGTAGATGACGATCACCGCGATGGGGATGAGGATGAGCATCCCCTCGTTGCGGTCGAGGAAGATGTCGTCCATGGCCGGCTTGACCAGGTAGGCCGACGCCGCCGTCGCGGCGCCCACCACGGCCATGCAGAACATCGCCAGGATGAGCCTCGGCGAGTGCGGTTTGACGAGTCGAAGGAGTCGTAAGTATAGCTTCATGATAAAAAAAGGCTCATGGCGAAAGGCGAAGGGCGAAGGGCTTATGGCAGCAAAGAGATCTCTTTGTCTCCGACCGGTTGCCCGGTGCCCTATGCCTTATGCCTGTAGTTTTTATTCAGGATCATTTCCAGGGTCAAGTCTTTTCCCCTTCTGCCCTGACCCCTGCACCCTGCTCCCTGCTCCCGGTTTTCACCAGTCCCAGGGCGATGGCCGCCGCGCGGCGCGCGGCGCCGGGCTCGCCGAGCTTGTGCCGGATGGCGGCCAGCTCGCGGCGGATGGTTTCGCGGCGGTCCCGGTCTGCGAGGATCGCCTTGACCTCGGCGGCCAGCCGGACCGCCGTGGCGTCCTCCTGGATCAGTTCGGGCGCCAGCGTCTTGCCGGCGATGAGGTTGACGAGGCCGATGTGCTGCACCCGGATGACCCTCCTGCCGATGGCGGCGGTGAGCCGCGAAATCCGGTAGGCGATGACCAGGGGGGTTCCCAGCAGCGCCGTTTCGAGGGTTGCCGTGCCGGAGGCCACCATGGCGGCGTCGGCGAGCCCGACGGCGTCGTACATCTGTCCCGGGACGACGGTCACGGGGACGGGGCGCCCCCGGAGGATGCCCTCCACGAGACCGGGGTCCACCGTGTCGGCCAGGGGGAGAACGAACTGCGCGCCCTCGAACTCGCGGGAGAGGATCTCCGCCGCCCCGGCCATTTCGGGCAGCAGGGTCGTCACTTCCTTCTCGCGGCTGCCGGGGAGGATCGCAACGATGGGCTGCGCGTCGCGCAGTCCAAAGGCCGCCAACGCCTCTTCGCGGCTGCGCGTCCTCGCCACGGCATCCAGCAGGGGATGGCCCACGAAGTCGACCTCGACGCCCAGTTCCGCATAGACGTCCTTTTCGAAGGGCAGGATCACGGCCATGCGGTCCACGACGCGCCGGATCCGGTGGATTCGGTTCTTCCTCCAGGCCCACACCTGGGGGCTGATGTAGTAGAAGACGGGGACCCCCGCCTTCTTCGCCGCCGCGGCCAGCCGGAGGTTGAAGTCAGGGTAGTCGATGAGGATGAGCAGCGGCGGGTTTTCCTCGCGGAGCATCCGGCGCAGGCGGAAGAAGACCCCGGCGATGAAGCGGAGCTTCGAGAAGACCTCCGTGAGGCCCACGACGGCCATCTCGGAGGAGCGGGCGATGAGGCGGACCCCCTCGCCTTCGAGGTTCTGCCCGCCCACGCCGCAGAAGGCGAGCGAGGGGTCGGCGGCCTTCATCTCGCGGACGAGGTGCGCCCCGTGCAGGTCTCCCGAGGCCTCGCCCGCCACGATCATGACGGCTCGGCGATGTTCCTTATGCGGTGGCACCATTGATCACATCGCTGATCCGCTGGATCTCCTCTTCCGTGATTTCCGGGAATATGGGAAGCGACAGGACCCGCCGGGCCGCATCCTCGCTTGCCGGCAGATCCCCGTGGCGGCACGCCGCGCTGCCCCGGAAGACCTCCTGCCGATGCAGGGGGACGGGGTAGTAGACGGCGCTGGCGATGCCGGCCTTTGTGAGCGCTTCCTGGAGCCGGTCGCGTTCGTCCGTGAGGAGGGTGAACTGGTGGTAGACGTGGCGGCAGCCCTCGGCTTCGCAGGGCAGCGCGACGCCGGTCCGGCGGATGAATTTGCGGTACAGGGCGGCGGCCCGACGCCGGCCCTCGTTGAGGGCGTCGATGCGCCGGAGCTTGACGCGCACGATGGCGGCCTGGAGCTCGTCGAGGCGGCTGTTGTAGCCCAGGGTGCTGTGGTAGTAGCGGGCGGCGCTTCCGTGGTTGCGCAACACGCGCAGCGCGGCGTCGGTTTCCGCATCGGCCGTGATCACCATGCCGCCGTCGCCGTAGCAGGCGAGGTTCTTGCTGGGGAAGAAGCTGGTGCAGCCCGCGTGGCCCAGGGTCCCCACGAGCCGCCCCTTGTACCGGGCGCCGAAAGCCTGGGCGCAGTCCTCGATGACCTTCAGGCCGTGCCTCCTCGCGACGTCGAGGATCGGGTCCATGTCGCAGGGCTGCCCGAAGAGGTGCACGGGGATGATCGCCCTCGTCTTTGCCGTGACGGCCGACTCGAGGCGCGCCGGGTCGAGGTTGAAGGTCTTCGGGTCGATGTCGACGAAGACGGGCACGGCGCCCAGCAGCCCGGCGACCTCCGCCGTGGCGATGAAGGTGAAGGGGGTGGTGATGACCTCGTCGCCCGCTTCGATCCCGAGGGCGCGCAGCGCGAGCAGCAGGGCGTCGGTCCCGTTGGCCACGCCGACGGCGTGCGGCACCCCGTGGTAGCGGGCCACCTCGCCCTCGAGCTCAGACACGTTGGGCCCCAGGATGAACTGGGTCTTGTCCAGCACGTCCAGGACGGCCGCGTCGATCTCTTCCTTGAGCTGCAGGTACTGCCTGCGCAAATCCACCATGGGGATCATAGCTTGAGGTCCCTCCCCGTCTTCATCTTTTCGTTGATCAGCAGGGCAAGCTCCAGGGACTTCCGGGCCTCGAGCCCCGAGACGCGGGGTGCCGTGCGGTGCACGACGGCGTCGACGAACGAGCGGATCTCCTCCTCGAGGGGGTCGTGCTGGCGGACCTTGACGTCGTTGAGCCCGATCTCCATTTTCCCCCCCTCTTTCTCCCGGCGCGCCAGCGAGACGACCTCGCGCTTGCTGAAATCGATGGAGTGGTAGCCCTCGAGGCCGAAGAAGCGCAGCTTCTGCATGTGCTTGAGAGTGACCCGGCTCGCGGTGATGTTGGCCACGCAGCCGTTTTCGAAGGTGAGCCGCACGTTGGCGATGTCGACCTTGTCCGACAGGACGGAAACCCCGACCGCTTCCACGTTCGTCAGGGGGGAGCGCACGTAGTGCAGGATGAGGTCGAGGTCGTGGATCATGAGATCGAGGACGACGTCCACGTCGGTGCCCCGCTCGACGAAGGGGTGAAGCCGGTGCGACTCGATGAAGAGGGGCTGGCGGATGACCTTGTCGAGGGCGACGATGGCCGGGTTGAATCGCTCGATGAAGCCGACCTGCAGGACGAGATCCTGCGCCGCGGACAGCGCGATGAGGTCGTCGGCCTCCTCCAGGGTGGCCGTGAACGGCTTCTCCATCAGCACGTCCCTGCCGGCGGCCAGAAAGTCGCGCGCCACCGCGTGGTGGGCCTGGGTGGGAACGGTGACGCTCACGGCGTCCACGTGCTCCACGAGTTCGCGGTGATCGGCAAAGACCGTGCAGCCGAACGCCGCCGCAGCCTTGTCGGCCTTCGACCGGTCCGCGTCGGCGACCCCGACGATTTTCACGTTTTCGAGTTTCTGGTATTTCTGGAGGTGGAAGTTCCCGAGATGCCCGATCCCCACCACGCCCACTCGTATCTGTCTGCTCATATTGTTTCTGTTATCCCTGCCGCTGCATGTGAGGGTGCCTGGTCCTTAGAGAGAGGGTGAGAGGGCAATAAGAAGGTGAGAGGGTGAGAAATTTTTCCGAACCCTGTACCCTGTACCCTGAACCCTGGCCCCTATCTTGTAACTCCCCGCTTGGAGTGTTCGATGAAATCGATGAAGGTCCGCACTTCGGGCAGGTCGGCTACCTCGGCGCGGGCCTTTGCGACGGCCTTGGCCACCGTGAGCGACGAGCGGAAGAAGATCTTGTAGGCTTTCTTCAGGGCGGCAATGGTCTCCTCGGAGAAACCCCTGCGCTTCAGGCCGATGAGGTTGAGACCGTAGAGCGAGGCGTAATGGCCCGCCGCCGTCGTGTAGGGCGGAACGTCCTTGGTCACCGCGGAGGCCCCGCCGATGATGCAGTGCTGCCCGATCCGCGAGAACTGGTGGATGCCGGTCAGCCCGCCGATGATGGCGAAGCGCTCCACGTGGATGTGCCCGGCAAGGTTGGCTGCGTTGGCCATGACGATGTTGTCCTCGAGCAGGCAGTTGTGGGCCACGTGGCAGTAGGCCATGATCAGGTTGTTGCTGCCGATCTTCGTCACGCCGATGTCGGCCGTGGTGGACCGGTTGATCGTCACGAACTCGCGGATCGTGTTGTTGTTGCCGATGACGACGCGCGTCTCCTCGCCCCGGTACTTGAGATCCTGGGGCGGGGCCCCTACGGAGGCGAACTGGAGGATGCGGTTGTTCTCGCCGATGTCCGTGTGGCTCTGGATCACGACGTTGGGCCCGATGACGGTCCCCTTCCCGATCGTGACGCTGGGCCCGATTACGCTGAACGGGCCGATCTCCACGCCTTCCGCGATTTTCGCGTCGGGCGATATGACTGCAGACGGGTGTATGTTCATAAGCCGTGTTCTCTCTTACGGGTTGAGTTTCTTTTCCAGTTCTTCGATTTTTTTTCGGAGTTCCTGGACGGTCTTGTGCATCTCCGGAAGGCGCAGGATGTGCGCGTTGAGGCGCAGCCACTCCGCGTGGGGGATGGCCGGCGCGCCGGACATGATCCGCGAGGACGGGATGTCCTTGTTGATGCCGGCCCGGGCCGCGATCATGACGTTGTCGCCGACGTGGATGTGCCCCACGAGCCCCGCCTGGCCGCCGATGATGACGCGCTTGCCGAGACGGGTGCTGCCCGAGATGCCGACCTGGGCCACGACGATCGAGTTCTCGCCGATGACGACGTTGTGGGCGATCTGGACAAGGTTGTCGATCTTGACGCCGCGCTGGATCCAGGTCTTTCCCAGGGTGCCCCGGTCGATTGTGGTGTTGGCCTGGATCTCCACGTCGTCGTCGATCTGGACGATCCCCACCTGGGGGACCTTGCGGTTCTCGATGCCGGGGTTGGCGAACCCGAACCCGTCGCTTCCCACGACGACTCCCGCATGCAGGATGACGCGGCTGCCGATGAGGCAGCGGCGGTAGACCGTCACGTTCGGGTACAGGATGCAGTCCTCGCCCACGGAGGCGCCGTGCCCGACGTAGACGCCGGGGTACAGGACGGTGCCGCGGCCGATCCTGGCACCCTGGCCCACGTAGACCCCCGGGTAGACGGTGGCCCCGTCCGCGACGGCGGCGCCGGGGCCGATGAAGGCCGCGGGGCTCACGCCCTGGAAATCGCGTTCTTCCGGGTAGAAGAGCGCAAGCAGCCGGGCGAGCGCGGCGTAGGGGTCCTTCACGACGATGAAGTTCTTCCCCGTTCCTTCGACGGGCGCCGACACCAGGATCGCCGAGGCGGCCGTCGTGGCGATCTTCTTGCGGTACTTCGGGTTGGCGAGGAACGTGAGATCCCCCTCGCCGGCCTCGTCGAGGCCCTTGATGTCGCGGATCTCGACGGCGCCTTCGCCCACGACGGATGCCTGCAGATATGCGGCGATTTCGGAGAGGGTTTTCCCCATGCACGTCACCCGTTGAGGCCAGCCTGCTCTATCTCTTGCCCTTGGCGGGGGCGGAAGCGGACTTCCCCGCGCCCTTGTTGTACTCCTCGATGATCTTCTTCGTCAGGTTGTCTTCCCTGTCGTGGTAGACGATCACGGGGTTGTTCAGGTCGAGGATGGCGTCGTACTTCCCGTCCTTGCCGACCTTCTCGACGACCTTGAGGATCTCGGGGATCATCTTCGACGTGAAGACCTGCTCCTTCTGGGCGAGCGATTCATTGGCGTCCTGGACCATGCGCTGGTAATCGCGGAACCTGGTTTGGTAGCTCGCCTCCTTGTCCCGGTAGGCGTCCGCCGTGAGCACCGACTTCTGCTTCTCGAGCTCGTCCTTGAGTTTCTTGAGTTCCTCTTCCTTCTTGGCGATGTCGGCTTTCTTTCTCTCGACTTCCTTCTTGAACTCCACCGACGCCTTCTTACCCGCATCGGAGTCGTGGAGGATCGCGCGCATGTTGATGAATCCGATCTTCTGGGCTGCGGCATCCGTAACCGACAGCGCAAAGACGAGGGCGACGGCCAGAAGGCCGACGAGGGTCAGATGCTTGTTCATATTATTCTCCTTGAAAAAAATTGGCAAAGGGCAAAGGGCTTAAGGCTAAGGGGCGTGAGGAAGTGGATTTTTCTCCAAATGGCCTTATGCCTTGTGCCGATTTAAATGAGTCTGGTCTTATGGCTCATGGCTCAAGGCAACAGGATAAGAACGTTTTTCTTCAAAATCACCCTATGCCTTTCGCCTTACGCCTTAAGCCCGTCTTCTACATGAACCACCCTATGGTGAAGTCCCATCGGTAGGCCGGCTCCCCGTCCTTGGGATCCAGCACGTAGCCCCACTCCAGGCGCAGCGGCCCGATGGGGGAGTACCAGCGGATGCCCGCGCCCGCCGTTTTCCGCATGTCGCCCAGGTCGTACTCGTTCTCCCAGGCATTCCCCGTGTCGAAGAAGACAACCCCCTTCATGCCCGCGTTCTTGATGAGCGGGAAAATGAGCTCGAAGTTGAAGACCAGCATGGTCGTGCCGCCGATGACGTCCCCCGTCACGGGGTCCCGCGGCCCCACGTCCTTCAGGCCCCGGAGGGAGTTCAGCCCCCCCAGGATGTATCGCTCGTAGACGGGGATCTCCTTGCCCTCGAAGGCCTGGATGTAGCCGATGCGCCCCCGGGGCGAGAAGACGAGGTCCTCCCCGAAGGGCGGGACCCGGAAAAACCAGGTCGTGTTGTAATTGTATTTCCCGAACGCGACGTCCCCGCCGAAGATGCCGCCGAACAAATCGGCGGCCGCGCGGTTGCGCGAGCCCGCAGTCGGGAACACCGCATCGTCGGAGGTGTCCCGGGACAGGGCCGTCAGGATGCCGCTCTGGGTCGTCTCGCCCTGCTGGTCCTTGATCGTCTGCGAGGCGGTGTCCAGGACGTTTTTCACGTCGTTGATGGCGAACTTGTAGCCCAGATAGCCCATGACCCTCTCCCAGACGGGGTAGCCGAAGGTAATGCCGGCCCCGCGCGTGTCGAGGTCGTAGGTGTCATACTCCCGGTAGGTCTTCCAGATGTCCGCCTTCATCCAGAGGGGCATGTCGAAGAGGTACGGCTCGGTGAAGGAGAGGTCGATCGAGCTGTTTTCCCACCCCAGGGCCGTCTGGAGGCTCAGGCTCTGGCCCCGGCCGAAGAGGTTCTGCTGGGCGATCTGGGCCATGAGCATGGCGCCGTCCTGGCCGCTGTAGCCCGCGCCGATCGAGAAGAGCCCCGTGGGACGCTCCTTGACGCCGATGTTGATGTCCGTCAGGTTCTCCTCGGGCCCCTTGGCCGTCTGGAAATTGACCTCCTCGAAGTAGCGCAGCCGGTTGAGCCGCGCGTAGCTGTTCTTGAGCTTGTCGCTGTTGTAGAGGTCCCCCTCGGTGAAGTCCAGCTGCCGCCGGATGACCTTGTCGCGCGTCTTCGTGTTGCCCGTGATGTTGACCCGGTTGAAGTAGACGAGGTTGCCCTTCTTGATGTCGTAGGTGATGTCGACCTTCTGCTCGGCCTCCTTCGTCTGGGTCCGGGGGCTGATCTCGGCGTAGGCGTAGCCGTCGTTCTGGGTCATCCGCGTGAGGTATTCCAAGTCCTTGGCGATGGCCTCCCGGTCGTAGTAGTCCTTCTTCCGGATGTTGAGCCTGTCGAGGAGCTCCTGCCTCGGCACCGAGATGCCGTCGCCCGTGATCTCCACCTTGCCGACCTTGAACTGCCTGCCCTCGGAGACCGGGATCTTCACGTAGATCCACTTCTTGTCGTGGGTGATGTCCGGCTCTCCGATCTGCGCCTGGATGTAGCCGTTGTTCATGTAGAAGACCTTCACCCGGTTGATGCCGTCGCGGAGCTTCTCCTTCTTGAGGAGCCCCGAGTCGGTGAGCCAGGACAGCCAGGTCCACTCCGTGGTCTCCATGAGCTTCTTGAGCTCCTTGTCCGTGAAGGCCTGGTTACCCACGAACTCCATGCTCTTCACGTAGAGCAGTTCGTTCTCCTTGATGTCGATGATGACGTTGACGTCCCGTTCCCTGACCTTCTCGGTCGCAAAGGAGATCTCGGCGTTGAAGTATCCCTTGTCGTCGTAGAGCGCCTTGATCTTGTCCGTGTCGGCCTTGATCTTGTCGGGGTTGTAGACCTGTTTGGCCTTGAACGACAGGGACCCGCGGATGTCTTCCGACGACAGGGCCTCGTTTCCCTTGATCCGGACGTCGTTGACGAAGGGGCGCTCGTCCAGCAGGAAGGTGATCACCTTGCCGTCCGGCGAATCCGTCACGTCGGCCTTCACGTCGCTGAAGTAGCCCATCCGGTAAATGGCCCGGATGTCCGCCGAGAGGTCCTCCTCCGAGAAGAGCTTCCCCTTCGCGCTCTTCAGGGCGTTGTAGACGACGGTGTTCTCGATACGGCGGTTGCCCGAAAGCTCCACCCGTGCGACGACCTGCTTGCCAGAGACCCGGGCGAGGACTTCCCGCGCGAGCTGGGCCGCAAAGGCCCCCGTGTTCTCGATGCCCGTCCCCTGGGCGAACAGGCCCGTGGTCGCGGCGCCCGTCTCGACGTTGACGGCCTTGGCGTCGAGGCTCACCCTCGTGCCGAGCTGGGTGAGGCTGCCGAGGATCACGTAGTCGGCCTTCACCTGCCTGCCCACGGAGACCGCGAGCTCCTCGTCGGCCTTCTTCCCGCCGATGAGCGTGGCGAACTGGTCTCTCGGGACGACCTGCACCGTCCGGACCTTGCCGAGCTCGAGGGTCATGCTGTTGTAGATGGCGTTGCGCAGCAGGGTCGCGTCCCGTTCGCTGTAGATGTCGAAGGGGAAGACGGCGATCCTCTGGGCAAGGGCCTCCAGGGGTGCGGCGAGAAGGCAGGCCAGGATCGCAAGCATTGCCAGGGCACGGGGTTTTCCGGGTACGGTCATATCACTCACCCTTCACGATCCGTCCGTCGCGCAGGCCGATGCATCGCGACATGCGGTCCGCCAGCGACTGGTTGTGGGTGACCACGACGAGCGTGATCCCCCGGGTCCGGTTCAGGTTGACGAGCATCTCGTGGATTTTCGTGCCCGTTTCCGAGTCGAGGTTGCCCGTCGGCTCGTCGGCCAGCAGCATCTCGGGCTCCATCACGAGGGCCCTTGCCACGGCCACCCGCTGCTGCTCGCCGCCCGAGAGCTCGCCGGGCTTGTGGACCCTTCGCTCCGTGAGCCCCACCTCGTCGAGGATGGCCTCGGCCTTCCGGCGTGCCTCGCCGCGCGTCAGCCCGGCGATGAGCGCCGGCATCATCGTGTTCTCGAGGCTCGTGAACTCCGGCAGCAGGTGGTGGAACTGGAAGACGAACCCCACCTTCCGGTTCCGGAACTCCGCCAGTTTTTTTTCGTTCCACTCGAAGATGCTCACCCCGTCGTAGAGGAAGGTCCCCTCCGTCGGGTGGTCCAGCGTCCCGAGGATGTGCAGCAGCGTGCTTTTTCCCGCCCCCGAGACGCCGAGGATGGCGAGCGAGTCGCCCCGAACGACGTCGAGGTTCACCCCCTTGAGGGCCTCGATCCGGGCGCCGTCCATCATGTAGGTCTTGCCGAGGTTCCGGATCTCGATCCGGCCGGCCGCCGCCTTACTCATACCGGATTGCCTCCGCGGGATCAAGCCTGGAGGCGTTCCGGGCCGGGTAGATCGTCGCCAGCAGGCTGACGATCAGGCTGCCCGCGACGATGATGGCCACGTCCTCGTAGTTGACGAGCGCCGGCAGTTCGCTCAGGTAGTAGACGTCCCCGGGCAGGATCTTGAACCCGAAGAGATTCTCGACGGACCGGGTGATGGGCCCGATGTTCCAGGCGACCGTGAGCCCCAGGACGGTCCCCAGGAGCGTGCCGATGCCCCCGATGATCACCCCCTGGAGCATGAAGATCTTCATGATGCTCTTCGACGATGCGCCCATGGACTTCAGGATCGCGATGTCCTTGGTCTTTTCCATGACCACCATGATGAGCGTGCAGATGATGTTGAAGCCCGCCACGAGCACGATGAGGCCCACGATGATGAACATGACCCGCTTCTCCAGGCGCAGGGCCGCGAAGAGGTTCCGGTTCATCTTCATCCAGTCCCTCGCCCAGGCGGGGTAGCCCAGTTTCATCTCGATCGCCCCGGCAATTTCCCTTGCCTTATAGATGTTATCCACTTTTATTTCAAGGCCCGTGACCCGGTCGCCCAGGCCGAGAAACTCCTGGCTGTCCGCGAGCGACGTGTAGGCCAGCGTCGAGTCGTACTCGTAGAACCCCGACTCGAAGATGCCCACGACGACGAACTTCTTCATCCGGGGGACCATCCCCAGGGGGGTGGCGATCCCCTGCGGCGAGACGACGTGGACCGCGTCGTGGAGGGAGGCCCCCACGTGGCGGGCCAGTTCCTTCCCGAGGACGATGCCGGGGACGTCGGCCAGGGCCCTGGGGACCGGCATCGTCTCCCGCCCCTGCGGCGAAAGATTCTCCAGGCGGCCCTCCAGCATCCGGCCCAGGTTAATCACGTCCCGGGCGTCCGCCGGCGAGAGACCCCGCATGACGATGCCGCTCACGCTGTCGCCGTTCTTCAGCATCGCCTGGCTGTAGATGAACGGCGTGGAGGCCACGACTCCCGGCACGGAGGCCACCTCGCGCTGGAGCCGCCCGTGGTCCTTCATGGGGCCCGTGTACTCCATGAGGATGATGTGGGCGTTGATTCCGATGATCTTGTCGCGCAGCTCCTTCTCGAAACCGTTCATGACGGCCAGCACGATGATGAGCGCCGCGACCCCCAGGAGGATGCCTGCCATGGAGATGAAGGTGATGATGGAAACGAAGACCTGTTTCCGTTTGGCCCGGAGGTACCGGAGGCTGACAAAAAATTCGTAGGGCATGATGGGCTGGAGTGTAACCCTTCCTTATATTGCTTGCAAGGCCTATGACCCTTACCGAAGAGGAAGCTCTGAAGCCGGGAAGTTGAGAAGTTCGGAGCACCTCTGCCTGAATCGTGCGCGGAGGGCTTCTCCAAACTTCGTAATTTCATATCTTCTCAGCTTCTTCCTGCTTCTCCCCCGCCTCCCGGCGGCGCATGTGGGGGAAGAGAATCACGTCGCGGATCGACGGCGAGTCGGTGAGCAGCATCACGAGGCGGTCGATGCCGATCCCCTCGCCCGCCGTAGGCGGCATCCCGTACTCGAGGGCCGTGATGTAGTCCTCGTCCATCCCGTGGGCCTCCTCGTCGCCCGCTTCGCGCTGCTCGAGCTGCATGAGGAAGCGGTTCTTCTGGTCCGCCGGGTCGTTGAGCTCGGAGAAGGCGTTGGCGATTTCGCGGCCGTGGATGTAGAGCTCGAAGCGGTCCACGATCCCTGGGTTTTGGCTGTTCTTCCTCGAAAGCGGGGAGACCTCGAGGGGGTAGTGGGTGACGAAGGTGGGCTGGATGAGCTTTCCCTCCACGACCTCGTCGAAGATCGCCATCAGGATCTTCCCCAGGGGCTCCTTGTCCTCCACGTGGACCCCGCGTTTCCCGGCCTCCCGGAGGGCCTCCTCCCGGTTTTCCAGGGCGGCGGGGTCGAGCCCCGCGTACCGGACGAGGGCTTCCCTGACGGACACCCGGCGCCAGGGGGGGGTGAAGTCCAGCTCCGTCTCCTGGTAGGTGATCTTCAGGGTCCCGAAGGTCTCCCGGACGAGCGAGGTGATCAGTTCCTCGGTGAGCGTCATGAGGTCCTCGTACGTGGCGTAGGCCATGTAGAATTCCATCATGGTGAACTCGGGGTTGTGCAGCGTCGAGACCCCCTCGTTGCGGAAATTGCGGTTGAGCTCGAAGACCCGCTCCATCCCGCCCACGACGAGACGCTTGAGGTAGAGCTCCGGCGCGATCCGCAGGTAGAGGTCCTGCCCCAAGGCGTTGTGATGCGTCTTGAAGGGCTTGGCCATGGCCCCCCCGGCCATGGGCTGCATCATGGGGGTCTCCACCTCGAGGAAGTCCCGGTCATGCAGGAACGTCCGGATGTACTGGATGATCCGGCTGCGCGCCTCGAAGACCTCCTTGACCTTCGGGTTGACGACCAGGTCGAGGTAGCGCCGGCGGTAGCGGATCTCCACGTCCGTCAGCCCGTGCCACTTTTCCGGCAGGGGCCGCAGGCACTTGGTGAGCAGCCGAAGGCTCTCGGCCTCGATCGTAAGCTCCCCCGTGCGCGTCTTGATGACCCGGCCCGTGAGGTGAACGATGTCGCCCACGTCGAAGGTCTTGAACAGGGCGAAGAGCTCGTCGCCGAGCTTGTCCTTGCGGATAAATGCCTGGATCCGCCCCTTGCGGTCCTGCAGGGCGACAAAGGCCCCCTTGCCGAAATTCCGGATCGCCATCACCCGGCCTGCGACGGCGAAGCGCTCCGTCACCCCGTCGAGCGTCTCGTTGTCCATCTGCCCGTAGGCCTCCTGGAGCTCAGCGGAGAGGTGGGTCACCTTCGCGTCGTTGGGGTAGGCTTCCACGCCCGAAGCGGCGAGGGCTTCGATCTTATCTTTTCTCACCTTCAAGAGGTCGTTGTCTTCCATTGTCCGTCCCCGGAAGTGCTGATTTGCAATCGGCTTTTCACGCCTGTATGCAGGAACAAAGTGAATTTCACTATATTTTTTTTGTCCACCTGTCAAGGATGATTTGGACCGGCGGCGGCCGGCGCGAACCCCCCTGGGGCCGCGGGAGGGCGTCCGCGAGGGGGCGCAGGGCAGAAAAACATTGACAAAACAGGCATCTGGTACTAATATTCCACTCCTTTAAGCATCACGTGAATCGGAAGGTTGCTGCACAGCTCTATGGAACGGACACTGATCACCGGCGGGGCGGGCTTTC
>CAYZKT010000014.1:0-25671 GCA_964478885.1 uncultured Syntrophaceae bacterium
GCCCCCGTGCGGATCGGCGACACCGTGACGGCCCGCGTGGAGGTCAAGGAGAAGCTCACCGAGAAGAACCGCGTGAAGCTCCGGACGACCTGCGTGAACCAGGACGGCACCCTCCTCGTGGATGGGGAAGCCGTGATCATGGCGCCCAAGGCGCCAAAGACGTAACCGGCGCAACACCCCCCCCGTGCCTCTCTCCAGGCCCCCCGGAGCGTTTCCGGGGGGCCTTTTGCCTGCCCCGCGACACCTTGCCTGAACCGGCGGATCATGCTACATAGAATGTGAATCCCGACCTTCGACCTGCGACAGGACGCGACGCAACAGGGCCCCAGGCCCGATTGCGGTGGAGGCCGGTCCGACCCGTCGGACCCGTTCAGCGGTCAACCCCGGACCCAACCCGTTTTCGGACTCCCGGCACCGATCAGCATGAAACCGGCAATCCTTCACCGGCTCTGGAAAGAACCCGTCCGGCTCACCGGGGTTTCCGAAACCCTGCTGATCCCCCTGTGGGCCCGCGCCGTCGAGACCCGCCGCCCCGATGCCATCATCCGGGACCCGATCGCCCTGGAGATCTTCGAGAACCTCGACTATGACTTCTCCAGGTTCGACGGGGCGTGGATGACGCAGACTGGGATCGCCGTCCGCACGAAACTGCTCGACGACGCGACGGCGGCCTTCATCGCCGCGCATCCCCGGGGCGTCGTGATCAACCTGGGCGCCGGGCTGAGCACGCGGTTCTCCCGCCTCGACAACGGGAGCATCCAGTGGGTCGAAATCGACCTGCCGGAGGTCATCGCCCTGCGGAGGCTCTTTTTCCGCGAGACGAAGCGATACCGCTGCATCGCCGGTTCCGTGACGGACCCCGCCACGTTCGATGCCGTCGAGGCGGGCCGGCAGCCCGTCCTGATCCTCGCCGAGGGGCTCTTCATGTACTTTGCCGAGGAGGAAGTCCGCGCCGTCTTCGCGAGCCTCCGTGACCGCTTCCCCGGGGCGCAGATTCTCCTGGAGATGCTGGCACCCTGCGCCCTCGGGATGGGGAAATACGACCCCTGCCTTTCGAGGATCGCCAGGGGCAGCCTCGAGTTCCGCTGGGCCCTGAGCGACTGCCGGTCCCTGGAGTCCTGGGGCTGCGGCCTGAAGGTCCTCGGCGAGAGCAACGTCCTCGAGCACCACCGCGAGCGCTGGGGGTGGCTGAATTTCTTCCCCCCCCAGGCGATGTCCGTGCTCGGCAACCGGATCGTCCACCTGAGCTTCACCCGGGACTGAACCGTGAAATCCGTGCCGCCCGTCCGTCCGGCCCGGTCTCGAATCCACTGCAATCGGGCCGGGTTGGTCGGGCTTTTGCATATCGAGGGAAGTGGCAGTCTGCCCCGCGCCCGGGGAGACGGCCGCCGCGGCGAGGAAACGGCTCTTGAACACAGGCCCCATTGACCGGCAAGGAGCGGCCCCATGAAGAAAGCGAGCGCGGAGCGGATTTCCCCCCAGGAACTTCTTTCCCTGATCGGCAGGACGCCGGCCGACAACGTGGAGGGCTACAGATTCGCCGTGCCCTGGAAGAGCAAGCTGGCGGGGGGCCAGGTCCGGTCCCTCTTCCTCTACCAGGAGGTCCTCAAGACCATGGCGGGCCAGCCATACTTCTTCGGGCCCTTTGCGGCGCTCGCGGGGTGGCAGGCCAACCTCATCGAGTCCACCCTGATTGGCCCCATCAAGACGCAGGCCCGCATCGCCACGAGGGCGGGGCGCAACCCCGACGCCTTCGCCGAGATGAACAGCTGGATCTACCGGACCTACGCGAGGCTGCTCTACAACCTGTGCAGCTGCTTCATGCGCAACGGGAAATTCGACCCGCGCGTCGCGCGGGCGGTCTCCACCTCCGAGGACGGCAAGCAGCTCCTGCGCAACTGCATGAAGGAGTTCCGATGGCTCGAGCTCTCCTACAACTCCCGGGGGCTCACGCGCCTCAAGGCCATGAAGGATCTCCTGAAATCGCTCGTGGTGCTCATCACGGAACAGCCCATCGACGACATGCCCTTCATGAAGAAAAACCCGGACGGCAGCAACGGGATGTCCCTCGGAACCTGGCTGGAGGAGGGCCGCGCCCGCATCGAGGCCCTGTGGCGTCACAACGCCTTCGACATCCGCGACTTCGCCGACCGGTTCATGGGGGGAAAGATCGGCTATCTGCCCTTCGAGGTGATCAAGGGTTCGCGGCTGCACTCGGTGACCCTGCGCCACTACCCCCTGCCGAAGGGGATAGAGCCGAACGGCAAGATCGTCTACCTGGCGACCCCGATGATCAACAAGCCCGAAATCTTCGACCTGGCCCAGGGGAAGTCCGTCGTCGAGGGAATGCACCGGGAAGGCTACGAGGTCTACATGGTCGACCACGGGGACCCGGGCCCCGCGGAAGCGGAGCTGGGCCTCGATTTTTACGGCAAGACCGTTCCCGACGCCTATATCGACATCATCCAGAAACGCCACCCCGGCTCCGCCATCTACATCATGGCCTACTGCATGGCGGGCACCCTCATGCTGCCCTACCTGGCGCGCAGGGCCGAGGAGTGCCTCGCGCGCGGCGAGCCGATGGACATCTGGAAAATCGCCGTCATGGCAACCCCCGTGAAATTCGACGACGGGGAGAGCGGCCACGGCGCCATGCGCAAGCTCATCCGCGAGCAGTACGACCCCCTGCTCATGAAGGAACTCTACGGGGAGGTGAACGTGCCCGCCTTCCTCATCGAGGCGGGAATGAACGAGATCCAGCCCGGCGTCCAGTACACCGTGTCTATGGGTTTCTACGGGCGCGCCTACTGGCCCGGCGCCATCGAGGACTCGGCGCCCTTCCTCTACTGGCTCACTCACGGCACCAAGTTCCCCGCCCGGGCGCACCGGGAGTGGATCAGCCGGTTCTTCCTGGGCAACGCCCTGATCGAAGGCACCTACACGCTGCCCTCCTCCGTCCCGGCCCTGGACGGAAAGCCGGTGCGGATGAGCGCCCTCGACGAGGCGGGCGTCCTGATCTTCTGCTACCGCGGCACCCGCGACCCCATCGCGCCGACGGGCTCCTGCATCTCCTGCGAGCTGTGGGGCGAGATCGGAAAGAACGTCGGCGTGTCCCGCGGCGGACTGAACCGCCTCATCGAGAAGAACGTGGGGCACATCTTCGTGGTGAGCAAGGTCCTGCTGGCGGAGTACCTCGCGCTGGTGACCGACTTCTTCAAGTCGCACTGACGCGCTTCGCGCAGGCCTCGGCCTTCGGAAAAACAAATCCCCCCTGCATCCCCCATTGATAAAGGGAGATGAGGGGGGCTCTTTCTGTCCGCTCTAGGGTTGCCTGTTGCTTGAACCGCCTGCCGCTCGCTACGGGTCAGGACCTTCACGCGGTCATTCCTTCAGCCGCCTCTGCGCCTCGTCCCTGGACTCGTAGAGGTGGGGCGCCACTTCCCGTTTTGCCAGCTCGTCGCCCAGCTTCATCCGCAGGAAGGTGCTCGTCGTGTAGCGGGTGACCTTCTCGTAGAACTGCATCACGTACTTCACCATCTCCGCGTACTCCTCGACGAGTTCCGGCAGAATGTTGAAATTGTCGTAGTTGACGATCGTGAAGACCTTCCTGCCCAGGGGCCTCAGCATCTTCTCCACGAGGTTCCGGATCGTCCGGATCTGGTCGCTGGATTTCACGTAGAAGTTCTCGAAATTGACGTAGAAGGTGTTTTCGCCCGGGACATAGACGAGCCGGTCCTCGACGGGGATTTCCAGCATGTCGCGCTGCAGCCCCATGGACTCCGTCCTGAAGATCCTGGCATCCATGAGGCTGGGAGGTCTCTTCATGACGGGCTTGAACCCCATCCTGGAGAGGATGTCCTTTTCGAGGTCGACGCCGGGGGCAACCTCGGTCAGTTCCATCCCGTCCTTCGTCAGCGTGAACACGCATCGCTCCGTGATGTAGAGCACGGGCTGGCCTCGCTGTGCGGCGTACGTTCCGCTGAAGGTGATCTGCCCGACCCGCTCGAGAAACTTCTGCTCGCTGCCCTCCTGGGCGATTCGCAACGCCCCGTCCTCCACGGCAACCTCGAGCCCCCCTGCCGTAAAGGTGCCCATGAAGACGATCTTTTTTGCATTCTGGCTGATGTTGATGAACCCGCCGGGCCCCACGAAACGGGGACCGAATTTGCTCACGTTGACGTTGCCGTCCCGGTCCATCTCCGCCGACCCGAGGAAGGCGATGTCCAGTCCGCCGCCGTCGTAGAAGTCGAACTGGTAGGGCTGATCGATAAGGGCGTCGAGGTTGGTCGCCGTGCCGAAATTGAGCCCGCCGTTGGGCATGCCGCCGATCACCCCCGGCTCAGCCGTCAGCGTCAGCAGGTTCAGCACCCCCTCCTCATTGGCCACCCGGGCCACGCCCTCGGGCATGCCGATGCCGAGATTGACCACCTGGTTGGGCCGCAGCTCGAAGGACGCGCGGCGCGCGATCACCTTCCGCAGGCCGAGTTCCATGGCCGCGATAGAGGCCATGGGGACGCGCACCTCCCCCGTGAAGCCCGGGTTGTAGGGCTCGAGGAAGGTCATCCAGTGGTTTTCCGGACGCGCGACAACGACGCAGTCCACGAGGATCCCGGGGACCTTGACGTGCTTCGGGTTCAGGGTGTGCTGGTCGGCGATCCGCTCGACCTGGGCGATGACGAAGCCGTTGTTGTTCTTGGCCGCCATGGCCTGCGCCAGCACCTCGATCGTGAGGGCTTCTTTCTCCATCGTGATGTTGCCGTTCGTGTCCGCCGTGGTTCCCCGGATGACGGCCACGTCGACGGGAGGGAGCTTGTAGAAGAGGATCTCCCTGCCCTCGATCTCCATGAGCTTGACGAGGTCCTCGCCCTCCTTCTTCGTCTTCCGGTTCAGTTTCCCGCCGTCGAGCCGGGGGTCGATGAAGGTCCCGAGGCCCACGTAGGAGATGAGCCCCGGCTTGCGGGCGGCAAGGTTGCGGAACAGCGTGCTGATGCAGCCCTGGGGCATGTTGTAGGCCAGGACGTTCTCCTCCCGGATGAGTTTTTGGAGCAGGGGGGCCAGGCCGATGTGCCCCCCGATGACTCGCCCGATGAGGCCTTCGTGCCCCAGGTGATTGAGGGCCCTGTCTTTTCCATCCCCCTGTCCCGCGGCGTAGATGAGCGTCAGGTCACGGGGGTGTCCTTCCCTCTTGAAGCGCTCTTCAAGACATATGAGGATCTCCTCGGGGACTCCCGTGGCAACAAAACCGCCCGTCGTCACCACATCGCCGTCCCGGATGATGGCGGCAGCCTGCTCTCCGGTGACGATTTTTCCCTTCCTCCGGATCCGGACGCGGAGTTCATCGAGGATGGGGTGCGATGACGGCGGCGACGGATCTCTCTTTCCCGTGAGTTCGGATTTTTCTTTTTCCTTGTCGCCCATGGGATCCCCTCCTTTTCGAACCGGCTGCGCCGGCTGAGATTCCTGTCGCACAACGCTGCCCTTGCCGTGTAAAGAACCGACTCCGTTGCCTGGATGTGAAATTCTCGAACATTTCGGAAATGGACATGTCCTTGGGGTTCTGCCTCACGACGGGACCGTAAGTCGAATCAGCGTTGGCGAAACGCAATGAAGCATCACAGTAGCATGGGCGATCGACGTGTCAAGGGACAAATCGGTTTCGTCAATCGCTGACGCCATGAGACGTCTCGCCTGGAGGCGTCCCGGCCGATTCCACTTCGCCCGATTTGCTTCATGAAGCGGTGCCGCCGATGTCGCGTACGTTTGCACTGTCTTTTCCTTTGACAAAACCCGCCCGATTCATTACTTTCAAAGTACTTGATTCTGCGAAGGAATAGACGATGCAGCCCACGGAGACACCGGCCCGGGAAATCCATGTCGGCGTGAAATTCAGGGTGGACTTCCTCTCGACGGCCGTTCCCGCCGATGCCCGGCTCGAGGAGTTGAAGTCCTGGTGCGCCGAGTTTCACCGGCGGAACTTCGCACCGCCCTACGGCGAGTTCTCCCAGGGAAACCTCAGCTTCCGCATCCGGCCCGGCGAGGACGCCTTCATCATCACCGGCTCCCAGGTGGGCTGGAAGGACCGGTTGTCGGACGACCGGTTCGTCACCGTGCACGGCTGCGACATGGGAAAAGGCATCGTGTCGGCAAGCGGCACGAGGGACCCCTCGTCGGAGACCCTGCTCCACTTCGCCGTCTACCGGGCCCGAAAGGACGTGCAGGCCGTCTTTCACGGCCACAGCCGGGAGATCCTGCGGTGTGCCGAACGGCCGCCGGATATCCCGGAAACAGCGGAACCGCGGCCCTACGGGAGCCTCGAGCTGGCCCGGGGAGTCCTGGACGTCCTGGGCAATGCCGACTTTCTGATCATGAAAAAGCACGGCTTCATCTCCCTGGGCAGATCGATGGCGGAAGCGGGCAGGCGCGCCATCGAGGTCCACCAGCGATGCCGCCCGAAGGCGGAGGGAAAAGAGGCGCCATGAAAGATTTCTTCAATCTGTACCGCCACGGCTTCGTCAGGGCCGCCGTCTGCGTCCCCGAAGTCCGCGTCGCCGACGTGACCTTCAACGCGCAGCGGACGATCGGGCTCGCCAGGGAGGCCTCGGCGAAGAAGGCGCTCTTCGCGCTGTTCCCGGAGCTGGGTCTGTCGGCCTACACCAACGAAGACCTCTTCCACCAGGATGCGCTGCTGAGCCGGGCCCGGGAAGCCCTGGGCCTCGTCCTCGAAAAGACGAAGCGCCTGAATACGATCCTCGTCGTGGGGTCGCCGCTGCGGGTCGACTCGTTTCTCTTCAACTGCGGGATCGTCCTGTATCGCGGCCGCATCCTGGGTGTCGCCCTGAAATCGTACCTGCCCAACTACCGGGAGTTCTACGAAGGCCGGCAGTTCCGCCCCGCCGAGGACGCCCTGTCGAAAACGGTGAGTCTCTGCGGCCAGCGCGACATCCCCTTCGGACCGGACCTGCTGTTCGAGGTGGAGACCATCCCGGGGTTTTCGTTCCACATCGAGATCTGCGAGGACCTCTGGGTCCCCGTGCCGCCGTCGAGTTTCGCGGCGCTGGCCGGCGCCACCGTGCTGGCCAACCTCTCGGCCTCGAACATCACCATCGGCAAATCGGAGTACCGGCACAGCCTCGCCGCCAACCAGTCGGCCCGGTGCGTGGCGGCCTACCTCTATGCAGCGGCAGGCCCCGGCGAGTCGACGACGGACCTGGCCTGGGACGGCCAGGCCATGGCCTACGAGAACGGCACGCTGCTCGCCGAATCGGAACGATTCTCCGGAAAGGCGCAGATGATCCTGGCCGACATCGACCTGGACCGGCTCGTCCAGGACCGGATGAGGCTGACGAGCTTCAGCCAGAACGCCCGGATCCTGCGGGACCGGGCGGAAGGGTTCCGGAAGGTCGCTTTCGCCGTGGAAATCCCCAAGGGACGCATCCTGCTTTCCCGGCCATACGCGCGCTTCCCCTATGTCCCGGCGGACCCGGCCAGGCGCGACGAGCGCTGCTACGAGGCTTACAACATCCAGGTCCAGGGGCTGGCCACGCGGCTGAAGGCCTCGGGAATCGAAAACGTCGTCATCGGCGTCTCCGGCGGCCTGGACTCCACCCACGCCCTCATCGTGGCGGCCCGGGCGATGGATCAGCTGGGCCGGCCCCGCTCCTGCGTGAAGGCCTACACGATGCCGGGGTTTGCCACGACGGACAAGACGTACCGCAACGCCCACCGGCTCATGAAGGCCCTCGGCGTCGAGGCCAACGAGATCGACATCCGGGAAAGCTGCATGCAGATGTTCCGCGACATCGGCCACCCCTTCGCGAAGGGCCGGAAGGTCTACGACATCACCTTCGAAAACGTCCAGGCCGGCGAGCGGACGAGCCACCTCTTCCGGCTGGCCAACCTGCGCAACGGCATCGTCCTGGGCACGGGGGATCTCAGCGAGCTTGCCCTGGGATGGTGCACCTACGGCGTGGGCGACCACATGTCGCACTACAATGTCAACGTGAGCGTCCCCAAGACCCTCATCCAGTACCTCATCCGCTGGGTGGCCGCCACAAACCAGTTCGACCGGACGACTTCGGAGACGCTCCTGGACATTTTGTCCACCGAGATCAGCCCCGAGCTCGTGCCCGGGGTCAACGGCAGCCAGCCGGCGCAGAAGACGGAGGACACGATCGGGCCCTACGAGCTTCAAGATTTCAATAATTTCTACACGACGCGCTTCGGCTACCTCCCCACGAAGATCGCCTTCCTCGCCTGGCACGCCTGGCGCGACAGGAAGACCGGGGCCTGGCCGGAGGTCCCCGAGGAGAGGCGCAACGCATACACGATCGGCCGCATCAAGCACTGGCTCACGGTCTACCTCCGGCGGTTCTTCCAGACGAGCCAGTTCAAGCGCTCCTGCATCCCCAACGGCCCCAAGGTGGGCTCCGGCGGTTCGCTCTCCCCGCGGGGCGACTGGCGTGCGCCGAGCGACAGCGAAGCAACGGCCTGGCTGGAGAACGCGAAGGATATTCCGGACCGGGAAAAGTGAGTCGCTGCGCTCCGGGGTATCGGGTCTCGGGTATCGGGAAGAGGAAAACGATTTGTCCGGGGAAAGGTCAAATCGCGCAGGACTGCAAATCCTCCCCGGCCCTCCTTTCATATAAAGGAGGGTGAAATACTCCCCCCTTTGCAAAAGGGGGATTGAGGGGGATTTTTCAGAATGAAACAGGAAAGTTACAGAGATTTCGACGCAACCGAGCTGTACTGCCCCCGGTGCAAGAGGGCGGTGCGGGTGCGAAAGAGGCTGCTCCTCGTTCTCCCCCAGGGCGAGAAGTACGACTACTCATGCGCCTTCTGCGGGACCTCCGTCGGGGACAAGCTCGTCACCATGAAGGACAGCAGCCGCATCGTGCTGAAATGAGAAATTTCCCGTCCTGATTCTCTTTCCAGAGAGAGAAAGAAAAGGGGCCACGACACGTCAGTGCTATGGCCCCTTCCAATGAGAACACTTACCCTGAACGCTATCTTCCTATAACGTACCGGTAAGGATCAATCTCCTCCCTGAGGAAATGAAGTTCCTGCTTCGTGGGCGGCTTGTTCTCCACGATCTTCTTCGCCTTCAGAAGTTCGAAGCCGCAGTTTTCCTGCACGTCCTTCTCCGCGTAGCCGGGGTTGATTGCGATGAGCCTCATGCGCTTGCTCTCGGGCTCGAAGTCCATCACGGCCATGTTGGTGATGATCTTGTAGGGGCCCGCCCCGAGGGGAAGACCGCTCTTGGCCCGGGAGTCGCCGCCCTGGAGCCAGCCCGGGGTCGTGATGTAGCTGACCTTCTCGGTGAACCGCTTGGGGTCCTGGGGGGTCATGACCATCATCCGCCAGCAGAAGGAGGCGAAGTCGTTGGCGCCGCCGCTGCCCGGGAAGCGGACCTTGGGCTTCTGGTGGTCCGGCCCGATGCGGGTCGAGTTCAGGTTGCCGTACATGTCGATCTGGGCGCCGCCGAGGAAGGTGTAGTCCAGCATGCCGCGGCAGGCCGATTCCATAATCTCGCACATACCGCTGGCCATGACGGCCTTCCAAGTGGTCCGGGAGTCGCCGACGGAGATGGGCATCTCGGGGATCAGGGGGGCTGCGCCGCCCGCCTCGAACAGGATCACCAGGTTCGGGGAATGGGCTTTCTGGGCAAGCATCGCCGCTGCGCAGGGGGCGCCGGTGCCGACGCCGACACACGCACCGTCTTCAAGTTCTCGTGCGGCGGTGCAAATCATCAGTTCCATCGTATTATACTCAGCCATAATGCTCTGTCATCCTCCTTTCTAGTCTCTCGCCTTCGAGAACATGAATTCCTTCTCCCGAAGCCTCAGGAGCTTGTGCATCCCGCCGTTCTTCTCGATGTATTCGAAGTGGTCCTTGCAACTGTAGATGTTCTTGTCGAGGAACTTCTTGAACTCTTCCGGGTTCTCCTCCACCTTGAGCCACTCCTTGAGATGCTCCTCGTCGGAGAAGTACTCGCCGTACATGTTGCCGGGGTAGCTCCCGTAGGGCACTTCGCAGACGGCGTCGACATAGTAGTAGGGGATCGACGTGAAGCTGGGGTCCCTGCGGATCTCTTCGTTCTGGATGAGCCGCTCGCAGGTGATGATAAGGTGCTTGGCGGCACGGGCCACGTCGAGGTCGGAAACGGTGATGCCACGGATGCGGCAGTTGCCGTAGATATCGGCCTCGTGGACGTGGATCGCTGCGACATCCGGGTAAATCGCCGGCATGGCCGCATACTTCACCCCCGTGAAGGGGCACTGGATGATCTTCGCACCGCTGTAATGGAAGGTGTCGGTGCCCATAATGTTACGGGAGGGGTAGAAGGACACGCCGGCGGCGGCGGCCTTGAACCTCACCGACAGCGAGTAGTTCGTCCACTCGGAAACGTTCACCTTCCCGCTCTCCATGTAACGGCGGGCGTTGGGGGAGAGACCGCGGGCCTCGAGGCCGACGATGTACGCTACGTCGAGCTTGTCGAACACCTCACCCGCGCATAGAATCTGGAAATCGTGGGTCGATGTGTGACCGGCAAAGCCCATCTTCTTACGGCCCTGCCTGATCATTTCATGGCAAACCGCGGTGGGGATCCTGTTCGCGCCGAACCCGCCGATGCAGAGGTAATCGCCGTCATGAACATACTTCTCGACCGCTTCCTTGACGGACATCACCTTGGGCTTCAGTGCGCGGCTTTTCTTCCTGAAAAACGCCCTCGCCTTGTCGGCATCCGGATCTGTAAAGATCGCGCCAATTCCCTGTGCTAAGACTTCCACTGAAATCTACCTCCTCTCTTTGTATTGAAACCCCTTGCGCCCTGCCGACACGACTCGGTGGGACACTTCTGCAGTATCGGGAAACAGGGTGGAGGGGTCTGACAACGCGTCTGCAACACGTCTTGAAAACCGGGCCGGTCTATATCACAGGCATTCCCGAAAATCAAGGGATTTCAACGCAGTTTGGCCCGATGGGGTAAGTATTCGTCGGCCTTCAACTATTTGCGGTTCTTTTCCTTCTCCTCCATGGCCTTCCGCAGTTTCGCCGCCAGCCCCGAAAGCCCCGGCCCCGGCTCTCCCGGGGCGCCGCTGGAGTGGACCAGGGGCTTCTCCTTCGCCCCCCGGCCGCCGTAGTAGTCGCCCAGCAGCTCGCGGCTGTGGGCGTCGTCGTGGCAGTACACGCAGAGGTTCTCCCAGTTGCTTCCGTCGGCTGGGTTGTAGTGGTGGTTGCCGTCCCTGTGGTGCACCGTGAGCAGGTGCCGGTTCGATGCGTCGAACTCGCGGGCGCATCGCGCGCAGATGAGGCCGTGGATGGCAAGCGATTTCTCCCGGTAATCCTCGCCTGGCGGCCTCTGCATGCCCGCCTTGAGATCCCGGACCACGTCCTCGGGAGGCCTTTCCCCCGCCTGGCTCGGCCCGGTCCGTGTTGCCTGGACCCGGTTCCCTTTCTTTCCGAATGACATCCTGGCCACTTCTTTTTCTCCTTCGTCGAAGAGACTGTGCCGCCATTAAATTTTTGTCATTCCGTGCAAGCCGTTCGACAATGCTCACGGCCCTGAGCCTGTCGAAGGGCGGAGCGCGACAGGTCATCCAGTCTTTTCAGGAACTTCTGGATACCCGCTTTCGCGGGTATGAAAATATTTCGTTGCATTTCCCGATTGCGACACGGCATCGAAACAGAGGTTGAGAAGGGTTGAAGATGAGAAAGACCTCTCACCCTCTCACCCTCTTACCCTCTCACCTTCTCACCCTCTATCCTTGAGCAGCCCTGCCGCGTACTCCAGGGCGGCGTCCCGGTCCCCGAGGCGCCCCTCCAGCCGCGCCTCCTCCACTTGGCCGAGGATCTCGCCGACGAGCGGCCCCGGCTCTAGACCGAAACGCTCCATCAGGTCGCGCCCCGAGATCAGCGGGCGCTCATGCAGCCGCGGCTTCAGATCCTTCTCGTAGAGCCGGAGCATCTCCGCCACGGCCTCCCGGATGTGCTTCAGGCGCCCCGGGGTCATCTTCGGACCGACCGTCGCGCGGGTGTCCGCGGCAAAGAGCAGGAGCAGGGCCCGGTAGTCTTCGCCGTACTTCCGGAAAAAGCCCAGAACCGACCGTTTCGACCGCGAAGGCTGGGCCGTCAGGTGAACGAGGTGCATGTGGCTCGACACGAGCAGGTTCAGATAATCCCGCTCGGCCGTCGCCAGCCGGAGCCTCTCCGCCACGGCATCGGCAACGGGCCCGCCCGCTGCGGCGTGGCCGTGGAAGTGCGTCTCGCCACCCGCGCCCCGGCTTGCCTTTTCCGGCTTCCCGGCATCGTGCAGAAGGGTCGCCAGCTTGAGGAGCGCCGCGCGGCTGCGGCCCCGCACAAACCCGCCGGCCAGGTAACCCGGGAAATCGCCCGCGGCATTGCCGAACTCCTCCCCCGGGCTCCGGATCAGGTCTTCCAGCCGCCCGAGGCAGAGCATCGTGTGGGACCAGACATCGAGGGCGTGATACCCGTTCTGCTCGATGCCCTTCATGGCCCCCGTCCCCGGCAAGACCTCGTCGAGAAGGCCGGCCCGGTCCATCCCCTCGATGATGGGGTGGCAGGGGTTGACCTCGAGGATCCGGAAGATCTCGTCCCGGACCCGCTCGCCCGAAACACCGGACAGAAGGGCCCGGTCGCGCACGATCCGCTCCAGCGTGCCCGCGTCGATCGCGAAACCCAGCTCGGCGGCCAGGCGGAATGCCCGGAGGAGCCTCAGGGGATCCCGCCGGAAGGCCCTGTCGGAAACGGCCCGGATGCGCCGGTCCCGGGTGTCCTCGCGCCCCCCGAAAGGGTCGATGAGACGCGAGAGGTCCCCCGCGAGAAACGCGTCGAGCGGGAGGGCCATGGCCGTGACCGTGAAATCCCGCCCTGCAAGGTCCTCCTCGATGGAGGGGCCGCGCCTGCGGGTGAAATCGAAAACCAGGGCGTCCTTCCCCTCCCGGGCGATGACCCGCTCCATCGAGCGATCCGGCTCGCCCTCCCGGAAGGCAACCCGGGTGGCGCCCGCCTTCGCGGCAAAGAGGGCGGCAACGCCCTCCCGGGCGGGCGGGAACACGATGTCCACGTCGACGCCGGGTGTGCCCAGGAGGCGGTCCTTCACGGCGCCTCCGGCCACGTGGAGGTCGGGTGCAAGGTCGAGGAGCATCTGAAGGTAGGGCCGGGTTCGCGAGAGCATGACCGGGGGCGCGTCCCGCAGGCCCCGCCCTGCAGGCGGGGTTAGGGCGCGCAATCCTGTTTGATTCTTTCCTTGCCGGGAAGCCCCGCCCTTCGGGCGGGGAGCTTCACTCCTTACGATTCCCTGTACTTTGCCACCTTATAGCGCATATCGGGCCCGTTGAAAAGGCGAAGGATGAATTGACGGGGCCGCCCGGCATATGTTAAGGGTTGGCAGACGGCGCAAGGCAAAAGGCTAAGGGCACAAGGCCTTTGGCCTTTTCTATTTTTCTTTCGTTTTCCGCCGTTAGCCCTTTGCCCAAGGAGGTTGCATGATTCTCGGCATTGACGTCGGGGGCACCCACACGGATGCCGTGCTCCTCGAGAATTTCCAGGTCAGAAAAAAAACCAAGGTCCCCACGAACCAGCTTCATCTCGTCTCGTCGCTCATCGGCGTGATGGACGGGATCCTGCGCGACGAGGACCTCTCCGCGCTCGAGCGGGTCGTCTTCAGCACGACCCTCTCCACCAATGCCATCGTACAGGGGAAAACCGACCGCGTGGGCATGATCGTGGCAAGCGGACCGGGCCTTGCTCCCGAGGCGATCCGGGTCAACGAGGACACGCGCTTTGTTTCCGGCTACGTGAGCAACCGGGGCATCGAGGTCGCCCCGCTCAAGAAAGGGGAGATCGCCGGCGCCGCGGCGGACCTCAAGGCGGCCGGCATCGAGCACCTGGGCGTCGTGGGCAAATTCAGCACCCGCAACCCCGCGCACGAAAACGAAATCGGCGAGCTGGTCCGCGGCGACTTCCGGCACGTCTCCTTCGGCCACCGCATGTCGGGCAATCTCAACTTCCGCCGGCGAATCGCCACGACCTACCTCAACGCGTCCGTCTTCGACCTGTACAACCGGTTCGTGGAGGAGATCCTCGAGTTCGCCAAGCGGGCGGGCTTCACGGCCCCCATCTACATCCTCAAGGCCGACGGCGGCACCTTCGAGATCCGCCAGTCCGCCGAGCAGCCCGTCCAGACCATTCTCTCGGGACCGGCGGCAAGCGTCATGGGGATTCTGAGCCTCGACGACTGCTCCGGCGCCGACGCCGTCGCCGTGGATATGGGCGGCACGACGACGGACATCGCCCTGCTGGCCGACGGCGTCCCCCTTCTCGAGCCTCTCGGCGTGACCATCGAGGGGCAACGGACACTCATCCGCGGCCTCAAGACGAAATCCATCGGCCTCGGCGGCGACAGCCGGGTCCGGGTGGACAACGGCCAACTGCTCATCGGGCCGCGCCGGGAGGGCCCCGCGGCGGCCTTCGGCGGCCCCTGGCCCACCCCGACGGACGCGATGATCGTCCTGGGGCTCACGCAGATCGGCGATGCGGCAAAGGCGGAGACGGCCGTGGCGGAGATCGCCGGCAAGTTGGGTTTGTCCGTCATGGACGCGGCCCGGGCCATCTTCGAGAAGACCTGCCGGGGCATCGCCGAGGCGGTGAGCGCCATGGTCGAGGAAGTCAACAACAAACCCGTCTACACGATCCACGAGCTCCTGGAGGGCAAGAAACTCAACCCGACGCGGCTCTTCATCGTCGGCGGGCCCGCGGGGGCCGTGGCCTCGAGGCTGGGCGAGATGCTGGACAGCGAGGCCGTGATCCCGCGAGACGCCGAGGTGGCCAACGCCTTCGGGGCGGCCCTGGCGCGGACGACGGCGGAGATCACCCTGCTGGCCGAGACGGAGCGGGGCAGCCTCACCATCGCGGAGGAGGGCCTCCAGATGAAGATCCCCGCCCACTTCACGCGCAAGGATCTCCTGAAGATCGGCCTGGAAAAGCTCCGGGAGCGGGCCCGCAGGCTCGGCGCCCGCGATGCGGACATCGAGATGGAGATCGTCGAGGACCAGGAGTTCAACATGGTGAGGGGATATTACGCAACCGGGAAGAACATCCGCCTCAAGGCCCAGGTCAAGCCGGGTCTCATCGCGGGCTCCGGGAAAGGAGGGGCGCGCCCATGAAGACACTCAGGAAAACGGGGCTCGTGTTCTTTCCCGCCTTCGACTGGGCCATCTCGCCGACCCACCCCGAGCGGGAGGAGCGGCTGCTGTACACGCAGGACCAGGTCTTCGAGGAGGGTCTGCTCGACTTCGACAACATCGTGGAGTACAAACCCGGCCTGGCCACGATCGAGGACATCAACCGCATTCACATCTGTGTCCCCGACGCGAAGAGCGTCATCACCGAGTCGCACCTCGTCTCGGCGGGCGGCGCCATCACGGCGGCCGAGAAGGTGCTCGCCGGCGAGGTGGACAACGCCTTCGCGCTGGTGCGCCCCCCCGGGCATCATGCCATGCGCGTCGTCCACGGCGCCCGCGGGTTCTGCAACATCAACATCGAGGCCGTCATGATCGAGCATTTCCGCCGCAAGCACGGCCACCGGCGCGTGGCCGTCATCGACACGGACTGCCACCACGGCGACGGCACCCAGGACATCTACTGGCACGACCCCGACACGCTCTACATCTCCATCCACCAGGACGGCAGGACCCTCTACCCGGGCTCGGGTTTCCCCGACGAGTTCGGCGGCCCCAACGCCCTGGGGACGACGATCAACATCCCCCTGCCGCCGGAGACCTCCGACGAGGGGTTCCTGCACGTGCTCGAGGAGCTGATCCTGCCCATCGTCGCCGAGTTCAAGCCGGACCTCGTCATCAACTCGGCCGGGCAGGACAACCACTACACGGACCCCATCACGAACATGCGCTTCTCCGCCCAGGGGTACGCCCGCCTCAACGAGAGGCTCAACCCCGACATCGCCGTTCTCGAGGGCGGCTACTCCATCGAGGGGGCCCTGCCCTACGTCAACGTGGGCATCATCCTCGCCATGGCCGGGCTCGACTACAGCCACGTCCGCGAGCCGGACTACAACCCGGGGGCGATCCGCCAGTCCGACGAGATCACCCGGTACATCAAGGAGATGTCCAGGGACGTCCTCGATCTCTGGAAGAAGCGCCGCACCTTCAAGGCCGACATCGTCAAGGGAGCCAGGTACGCCCGGCGCAACCGCAACATCTACTACGACACCGACGGGATCCAGGAGCAGCAGGAGGAGACGGTGCGGATCTGCGACGACTGCGGCGGCTTCATCGCCATCGACTCCCAGGCGAGCACCGGCAACCGCGTCTACGCCGTCATCATCCCGAGCCGCAGCTGCGACTTGTGCCGCCTGGAGGGCGAGAAGCACTACGCAAGCATCAACAAGGCCAAGATGGGGGTGCACTACCTGGTCTTGCAGGACCGCGACCGGGACGTCTACGTGGTGGAGTGAAGGGAAAAATTGGAATATTGGAGTTTTGGAATAATGGAAGAATGGGAAATAAAGGAATGTTCCCCTTCCATGACCCACCATTCCACCATTCCATCGTTCCATTGCTCCATTATTCGGGCTTGACACCGTGCGACTGTTCCATTAATAACGGCGCAAAAGAAAAGACGGAAACATAGCGAATAATCCAGAGGAGGAGACAGGATGAGCGACGACATCAACAAGAGGACCCAGGAAACGGCATCGAAACTGTTCGGGAAAGGCATCAAGATGGACCCGCCCTTCCTGATGTGGCGCCAGTTCGACAAGGAGCTGGCCAACGACCTTTCCCGGCACATCACCGGGAACCTCTACTCCCGCACCGTGCTGACCCTGCCGGAGCGGCAGTACGCGGCCATCGCCATGCTGGCGGCCCTGCGCGCCACGGAGGAGTTCAAGCTCCACGTCAACGCCGCCCTCAACGTCGGCTGCGACCCCCGGAAGATCGCCGAGATCATCTTCCAGCTCTCGACCTACGCCGGCATGCCCGCCGTCAACGACGCCCTGCACGTCTACCGCGAGGTGCTGAAGGAACGCGGGGAGTGGCCCTTGAAATAGCGCGAAGCCACCCTGCTCTTCCTCTCCCTTGACGGGAGAGGATTGAGGTGAGGGTGAAGAATCTGCTTCCTTACACAGACCCATCAGCAAAACAAGAAAAGGGGGCGGTCGGTATGACTGCACCCCTTTTTTTGCCGGCCGGGGGCTGCTCCCGGATCACACCGTCAAGAATCCCTTGACAACGCCGCCGGGCGTCCTTACTGAATAGAGCAGATACGGCAGAGCCGGTCACGCGACCCGTCGGGACGGAGCGCGGTGTTTGCGGCCTGCGCGGTCGTGGAATCGGGGAACCCCTTTCCCTGAATTCCCGGAGGTGCCCCCATGGACGTGATTTATCTGTACCTGATGACCGTGCCCGTGTTCTTCGCCATCGACATGGTCTGGCTGGGGTTCGCGGCCCGGACGTTCTACCGCAACCACCTGGGCCCGCTCCTGCGCCCGAGCGTCAACTGGCCGGCCGCGGTCCTCTTCTACCTGCTCTACATTGCCGGGATTCTGCTCTTTGCGACCCTGCCGGCCCTGGAGGACCGCTCACTTACGCAGGCAACCGTCATGGGCGGACTTTTCGGCTTTTTCGCCTACGCCACCTACGACCTGACCAACCTGGCGACCCTGAGGGACTGGCCGGTCAAGGTTGTCGTCGTGGACATCCTCTGGGGCATTGTCCTGACGGCAAGCGTTTCTGCCGCAAGCTATGGGATCGGCCGGTGGCTCGTGCCCTGAGGGAGGAACCCCGAACGGCTTCGGCGCGCCGGCGGGCACCCTGCCCTCCGGCTGTGTGTGCATCTACAGAGGTGATCCGATGGCCCTGCTGGACACCCTTTTCACCGCGGCGGCGGTCCTGTTCGTGTACATGACGGCCCTGTTTCTGATCGCCCTCGGGCGCAAGGACAACAGCATCGCCGATGTGGCCTGGGGGCCGGGATTCATCCTTGCGGCCTGGGTCACACTCTTTTTCCACGGCTCTTTTTCCTCCCGGCAGTGGATCGCCAACCTGCTGGTGCTGTGCTGGGGGCTCCGGCTCGCCGTCCGGATTCACCTGCGCAACCGGGGCAGGGGGGAGGACGAGCGATACCGGAAATGGCGGGAGGAATGGGGGTCGTCCTTCGTGATCCGGAGCTATCTCCAGGTCTTCCTGCTCCAGGGGGCCATCCTCCTGCTCAACGTCACTCCCGTGCTGTTCATCAACACCCATGCGGCGGGTCGGCTGAATGCGCTGGATCTGCTGGGAGTGGCGGTCTGGGTGGCGGGATTCGCGTTCGAGTCCGTCGCGGACCGGCAGCTGGACCGGTTTGTGAAGGATCCGGGCAACAGGGGAAAGATCATGGACAGGGGCCTCTGGCGGTACTCGAGGCACCCCAACTACTTCGGCGAAGTCACGATGTGGTGGGGTCTTTATCTCGTGGCCCTGTCGGTGCCCTGGGGATGGGCCTCCGTCATCGGCCCTCTGACCATCACCTATATCATTCTCTTCGTTTCAGGCGTTCCCATGACGGAGCGGTTCATGGAGAAAAATCCAGCCTTCGCGGATTACCGGAGACGCACCAGCGCCTTTGTCCCCTGGTTCCCCCGGGAAGGGTGAGCGAACAAAAAAACCGGCCGCAGGTCATTTCAACCGCATTGCCCCGAGGGCAGACGAACCCTACCCCCCCAATTTTCACTTGCCGATTCTCCTCCGGTACTCCTCGAGCGGAATGACCCTGTCGGCCGCCTCGTCGTAGACGGACACCTTCCCGCTGTAGGCATCGACGATCACCGTCAAGACCCGCACCGTGTGGGTGTCGTGCCTCTCGCCGACGTACACTTCGTAGAAGGCGCCGGCATTGCCGGGTTCGGCATCCGGGTTGGGGTAGCCGGTGATCATCGAGAAGGGGGCCGCCTTCGCCCCCTCCATCCGCTTGATCAGAGCCTTCACCTCCGGCAGGGCCCAGACGATCTCGTCTGCCTGGTCATCGGTGATCTGCCGCGGAAGATCCTTCTTTGCCGTAACCTCAACCGTACCCGGTTTGCACTCTCCCAGGACCACGACATCCCGCGGGCACACGAAGGCGCCATTGTAGAGATCGATGCCGGCCGTGGCGCGGATCTGTTTTCCTTCAAATCGCTTGAAGTCGAACGGGATGTTCGCGCAGGGGTTGATCTTCAGAGGCCGCTCCCGCTTGAAGCGATCGGGCGCCTGGATGAGCATCCGGCCGTCCTTCACGCAGCCCGTCACGGTCTCGACGGGCACGGGCGGGGTCGCCCCGGCCACAGGCGCCAGGGCCAGCGTAAGGATCAGCATTGCCGCAACTGGACCGATCGAATGGATCTTCATCACTTCTCCTCATCGCTTGATTTCTTTTTGTTTGTCCAGTTCCGACAGGTTGTCCTTCACGATATCCAGAAACCAGGACTCGGCGGGGGGCTCGAGGGCCAGGATCTTCCGGTAGACCTCGCGCGCCCTGCCCGGCTCCCCCGTGGCCGTCAGAGTCCTGGCATAACCGAGAAGCACTGAGGCGTAATCCCCGGTTTGGGGCAGGTCCCTGTCCGTAGCGAGCCTCTCCTCGTAAAGGACCCGAGCCTTCTTCATGTCGCCCGTGTTCTCGTAGGCGACGAGCAGCCTCTGCTTGGCGTCCCAGACCAGGGGGGAGTCCGGGTACCGCTCGACGAGGCGCTCCAGCAGCCGGATGATCTCGGGGTAGTCGGGATCGCTCCCCGTGCCGGTGAGGTAGAGGTTCGAAAGCCGCCAGAGCGACTCCTGGGCCCTCTTCGTGTCGGGACACTCCTCGATGACACGACGGTGCAGACGAATGAAGACATCCGTGTCCCACCGGTCCGTCTTCGCCATCGTGGCGTAGAGTTCCCGGGCGAGGGCCTCCTGCTCCTCCGGGGAAAGTTTCTTCGCAGCGGCGGGCGCTGTCCCGGACGGGGCTGCACAGGGGCCCAGCACGCGGACGGAGGCAACCTCGGCGTAGAACCGGTCCCCGGGCAGGAGGTGGCCCGCCACGGCGATCCGCTTGCCCTCGTGGGCGGAAAGATCGAGCGGAGCGTCTCTCGGGCCTAGGGCCTTGATACGATACCTGCCCTCGCTCACATGGGTGCCGAAGTCTGTCTTCTCCGTCACGAGCACACCCCCCGTGACGCATCCCGTGATCGTCACCTTCACCGGCGCCGAGGCGCCGAGGGTACCGGCAAAAAGGAATCCCGCCCCCATCGCAAGCAACAGAGCAAGCCCTCTCATGGCATCACCCTCTTTCTCTCCGTTCGGTCTTCCGACCAGGAGGTATTTTACCGAAGACCCGTCGACGCCGAGGAGCCGCTGCGGCGGACCGTGTAGGTGTCGCTGGTATCCTCGCCGCGTACCACGGCCGTGAAGAGATTGCCGGAACCGCCCATGGTAAACACGAAGGACCCCGTGGGCTGTTTGTCGGTGCCCTCGCGGAACGTCCCCGTCACACGGCTGCCCGAAACAGTTCCCTCGAGGGTGCCTCGGAAGGACTCCTTCTGCCTGGCGCCGGTGGCCGACGTGTAGGGCACATCGGCCTGGAAGGTCCCCGTCAATCGGCTGCCGCTCTGGGACAGGTTGAAGGTCACTACCTCGCCGTCGGGACCGGGGTCGCTCTTCCAGGGGCCGCCCCAGGCGGCGGATGCGGTTGTGGCCGCTCCCGCGCTGGTGCCGGTCGTCCCGGCAGGCCGATCCGCGGAGAGAATTCCCGTCACCTGCAACCCGCGCGTGCCGGCGTTGTAGTGACCCGTCATGGAAATCGAAAAGGACCCGTCCGTGGCACCCGCCGGGACGGGAACCGATACGTCGAAACTCTGTGTCCCCTTCTTGATGTTCGCCTTGAAGTCCTTGCTCTCCCTGCCCGCCTGCACCCGGACGGTCAGATCCGCCCCGTATCCCGCGTTCATGCCGGCCTTGCCCGTGACACGCAGGTGCCCGCGACCGAGTTGACCCTGATATTTTCGCGATGTCGTGAATCCAGGCTCATCCTTCACCTGCGGGATTTCGCATCCCTCGATCCGGTAGGTGATCTGCATCCCGTTGAAGGGTTCGCCGGGGAAGGTCCCGCTCGCTCCCGCACCGACCGGGCGGGTTGTTTCCGGGACGGCGACCCCCGTCGTAGACCCGGAAGAAGTGGACACGACGGGACCGGCCCCGGTTCTTTTCGCCCACCAGGTATACTTCCCGGGGGAGTTCTGCTGGGTGAAGGTTCCCTCGAACTTATCCCCGGAAAGGACACCGGAGTAGCGCTGGGTCGCCCCGGAAATGGGCCTTGTGAACTCCAGCCTCCCCGTACCCGGATCATGGGAGATATTCGTCAGCTGTTCCCACTGCCGATACCCGTCCAGCAACAGCCGCCCGCTCCATCCGCTCGCGATGCGCTGGAGCTCCATCTTGCCGTGGTAGTTGTTGATACTGACTTCCCATGTCCCGTCGATGCCCCCGGGCACCACGGTCGGGGGCTTACCCCCGGCAACCGATTTCTCCAGCGCGGCGATGTGCGTCGTCAGGCCCGGGTCGGGCCATTGGGCAAGGCTCTCCTTGTACTTGGCGATCGCCTGGGGAATGCGGTTCTGATTCTGCAGGGCCGAGCCCTCGCCCCGCAGTGCCGCGGCCTTCGCCCTTCGGGCCTCCAGGTCCGCCACGTACTTCTGCCGCGAGGCATCGGACCCGTAACCCAGGCTCTCCCTGAACTTCGCCAGCGCGTCGCTCGGGCGCCCCTGGTTGAAGAGCGCCGTGCCCTCCTGCCAGAGCCTGTCCGCCACGGCCTTCTTCTCATTCGCCTCGGCCTGCTTGCCTTCGAGCATCCGCACGTGAGCCTCCAGCGCCGCATCGGGCACGAGCTTCAGGCTCTGCCGGTAGCTGGCGATCGCCTCGGCGAGCTTCCCCGCCTTCTGCTTCGTCTCGCCGTCGGCCCGCCAGTTCTTCGCCCCGTTGATCCGGTTGCGCAGATCCTGCGCGTGCACCACCGCCCACATCCGGTCCCTCTCGGATACCGTCGGGTGGAACGAGGCGATCGCCTTGTCGTAGGCCGCCAGGGCCGCCACGTACTTCGCCTCCTTTTCCAGGGCCTGGCCGTCGGCCCAGTATTTCTTGACCCAGCGGTCGTGCTTGTAGGTTTCCAGCACGTAGATCGTCTTTTCGATCATCTCCGCGTTGAAGGGCCGATACAGCGAGAGGCTCTTGCGGTACTTCGCCGCGGCCTCGTCGTACTTCGGCGAAGCCGATACGATGTCGGGGTCCTTCGTGGCCTGCCGGTAGAGCTCGTCGGCCTCGGCCATGAGTGTCCTGGACAGCCGGTAGTTCTCGAGGTGCTTCTTCCGCCCTTCGAGCGCGGCCTCGAGTTCCTTGATCTTCTTCTCCACGTTGGCGTCGGGAATGTACTGCAGGCTCGCCCGGTAGTTATCGATGGCCTTCTGGATATGCGACTGCATGTCCAGCTCAATGCTCTCGCCCCACTGACCGGTTTTCGACTGTATATAGGAGACCTGCGAGAGGTAGGTGTTCTCCTCGCTGCGGGCCGCATCGAGGCGCTTGCGGCCCGCCGCGATCCGCTCGTTGTCCGCCTTCGTCTTCTCGGCACGCGCCACGATCTGCTCGCGCCACGTCTTGAGTTGCGCGTTATTGGGCTGCAGCCCGATGGCCTCGTCCGCGGCCTTCAAGGCGCCGTCGAGGACATGAATCTGGCCATAGTAGGAATCCTTGTTTTCGGCGGCATTCCTGATATGCGGCGTAAGCTCGCCGAGGCGCTTGTTCTTCGTAAAGGCCTGGCCGCGAAGCTCGATCGCCTCCCTGTACTCGGGCTCGGTGCCGTTGTAGATATTCTGCCCGTTGGCAAACCCCTCGTCATACTGCTTCAACGCCCCGGCGTAGTCGTAGGCCTTCACCTTCTGGCCGGCTTCCTTCAGGATCCCGATCTGGCTGTCCTTCCGGGCCTTCCACTGCTTCGCCCAGTCCTCCTGCTGTTTGAGCTCCTTGTCCGCGTAAGCATCGAGCTTCGTCGAGGCCCGCCACGCCGCCGCGATCTCGAGAGCTTTGCCGAAGTCCTTCTTCTCGTTGGCCGAGCGGACCTCGTAGACCTTGTCTCGAACCTCGTCGTTGTACTTTCTCCAGCGGGTCCCCAGCTCCTGGTTGGCCTGCTGGACCGGCGGGTAATAGCTGTTGAGGTTCGAGGCGACGATCAGCTCCCTCTGGGCATCGGCGAATTTGTTCTCGTCCATCCACTTCTTCGCCTTGCCGATCTGCCGGTGGATCGTCTCCTTCTCCTTGTGCAGCTTCTGGGCCGTCGCAGCCGCCTCCTTGTTGGCCGGGTCGAGCTTCGCCGCGTCCTCGGCGTCCTTGATCGCCCCGTCGTAGTCCCCCTTGCGGGCCTTGCCCTTCGCGCCGGCGACCTTCGTCTTCGCATCGGCCACCTCCTTTGCCTTCTTCTGGCCCGCCGCGATCGTCTCGCGGCTGATGGTCGCTGTCAGCGTGCTGCCCCCGACTCCCAGCTTCACTTCGTTTGTGTCCTTCACGATCACGGCCACCTGGCAGGTACCCGTCCCGTTTGCGACCACCCGGGTCGTGCGGAGAAGAGGATGCAGGACCTTGCAGGCCCCGCCGGTGACGGACCACACGTAGCGGACGCCTTCTTTTTCAGGATTCAGGTGTGCGGCGAATTCCACCTCCTGTTCCACGGCAATGGAGTTGTCCACTTCGACGAGGCCCGTCCCTTCTTTCCAGACCTTTGGCTTGGGGCCGATGAGCCGGGGACCGCTGACCCGGACGGTGTACTTCCTGGCCCGAACGTTCGCACGGGCTTCCCCGAGATCTTCTCCGGAACCGGAAAGCCTCGCCTGGGCCCTGACCTCGATGAGCTGATCGTCCTTCGCATGGAAGGTGATCTCCCGTTTGTCCGGGGATTCCGAGTGCAACTTCGCGTTTGCCGGAAGCGGCACCCACCGGTATTCGATTTCCTTCAGTTCGGGACGGGAGGAAACCCGGACCTTGACCTCCTGCCCCACGAAGGGCTCCGGCGGTGTAACGGCAACGGAAAGGGCGGGTTTGATCACTTCGATTTCCACCTGCTCCGATTCCGCCAGCGTGACGAGCGCACCGTCACGCTTCTGCAGCACCTGCACCCAGACTCTTACCCGGCCCGGCTTAGGGAAGCTGGCGCTGACATCGGGCACGGTTTCATCGAGCCTGCTGAAGGGGATCTCCGGGTGCGGCTGCCAGCGGAAGACGAAATTTCCCGTAACCGGCTGGCCGTCCGATGTCAGCGTCACCTTGAAACCGGTCTTTGTCCCCACGGGGACGGGGGTGTTTACGGCGGGAACCCGCACGACCTTCGCCTTCAGATCCGCCACCTCGTAGGCATAGGAATCCGACCCGAGACCGAACCGTGCGCCGTCTACGGAAGCGGAGACATCGAACTTCCCGGGCTTCGAGGGACGTATGGTCACCGAGCCGGTTTTCTTCATGTCCTCGGGCTTCCCGTCAAACGTGCCGCCCCAGTTGTACGTGAAGGGGCTGTCCTCGGGCTTGTCGTTTTCGACCACGGCTTTCACCGTGATCGACTCGCCGATCCGGATCTTTCCCTTCTTCGAGGGGACGAGCCTGACCTTGGGCAGGTCGGAACCGTCGTACTTGGGTCCGTCGTAGGGCATCGCCTTCACCGTGCTGTCGGGGGTGACCCGGATGCACTCGAGGATCGCCTTGGCCTCCCTCTGCGCCGCGGCGCTCTGGGTAACCAGGTAGGCCCGGTCGCTGTTGTCCCAGCAGCCGCCGCCCCATACGTTGTAGCCGCATTCGACGAAGCCCGTTCCCTCCTTGACCGTGTGCCCCTTCCCGTTGGCCCCCATGTAGGAACCCGCGTAGCCGCTCCAGGGGCTGCCGCTGCCGCGCCGGATCCAGAGGGCGAAATCGGCGATCGACCCGACAAAATCGCCCATGCCGAGGGCGCTGACCCCCTCGATGCCGCCACCCATGAAAAGCCCCACAGCCATGTCGTTGGGGGTGTCTCCCTGGCGCCGGACCTTGAAGGTCTTCTCGGCCCGATCCCGGGCATCCGCCGAGGTCTTCGGGACGTCCCCGGAGAATCCGGTATGGTATTGCGCCGTCAGTTTCGCGGTGACCGACGAGTCCCACCCGCAGGGCCCCTTGATCTTGGCCGGCTTGCGGTTGAGAACGAGAACGCCCTTCTTGTCCAGCCCCCCCTCCCAGTTCGCGGGGAGGCAGTAGGACAGCTTCATCGGGACGGGCGGCGGGGGTGCAGGCGGTTTCACCTCCGTCTTGTCGCCTTTCTTGTCGTCCGTCTTCTTGTCGGTGACGTAGTTGGCGGTGATGTCCACGTAGTCATATTTCGGGTAGAGAGGAGGGCGTCCCACGTTTGCAGGGTCCAGGGCGAAGAGCCGGGCCTTGAATTCGTACGAGTCGTTGTCCAGATTCGAGACGGGGATTTCGATCTCCGCATCGCCGCTCAGCGACTTCTGGAAGCCCTCTTTGGGATTCCGGATCCCGAGGGGAACGGAGGCATCCTTTTTATGCTCCCGGACACCGGTGTCCGTGGAGAGCTTCGCCGAATACTGGAACCAGATCTTTTCGATCCCCTTGATCA
>CAYZKT010000015.1:0-25172 GCA_964478885.1 uncultured Syntrophaceae bacterium
AAGGCCGAGGAGCAGCGCCTCAAGGAGGACGTCTCCCGCGGCAAACTGAAGCAGATCTCCATCGAGGCCCAGATCGTCGAGGCCAACGAGGCCTTCACCAGCAGGCTCGGCGTCCAGTGGGGTGCCGGTGGTGCGACCAACATCAACAGCACGAACCTCGGCATCCTCGGCGGCTCCGCCGGGTACGCCACGCAGACGGCGTCGACGGGCACGACGGGCGCCACGACGATCGCGCAGACCCTGCCGGGCGGCATCGGATTCACGGGCAGCAACCTCGCGGTGAACTTTCCCTACACCTACTCGGCCACGCCGCTGCTGGGTGTCGTCGCCGGCGGCAGCAACTTTGTTATCAGTGCCCAGATCCACGCCCTGGAGAGCACGAGCGAGGGCAAGATTATCTCCTCGCCGAAGGTCACGACGCTCGACAACGTCAAGGCGACGATCAAGCAGGGCGAGGAAATCCCCTACGTCACCGAGTCCACCTCGGGAGGCGTCGTCACCCGGACCATCCAGTTCAAGGAGGCGGTGCTCAAGCTCGACGTGAAGCCGACTATCACCCCAGAGGGCAAGATCTCCATGGAGATCAAGGCCACCAACGACTATGCCGATTACTCCCGGTCCATCCAGGGCAACCCGCCCATCAACAAGAACGAGGTCGACTCCACCGTGGTCGTCTTCGACGGCGACACGATCGTCATCGGCGGCATCTACAAGTCGACGGACAACAAGACCGTCGCCGGCGTGCCCGGTCTCTACAAGCTTCCGCTGCTGGGCTGGTTCTTCAAGGCGGAAGACGAGCAGAAGATCAAGCGCGAGATCCTGATCTTCATCACGCCGAGGGTCGTCCCGGACGCCCAGGTCGCCCAGAACAAGTGACGGGGGAAAACCCCGCCGCCGGAGAGGATACCCTCTAGAAAGACGAAAACCCCGCGGTCCCCGTGATCGCGGGGTTTTCGTTTTGAACCTTGACACACCCGGGACGCTATGCTAGTCCCCCGGACTGAACGGGAAGATCGCAAGAAGCGAAGCGGGGAAGACCGGACAAGAGAACGACGGGAAGAGAACGGGAAACAGGCTGATGGAAACCGACGACAAGAAGGGCGGATTCGAGATGGTGCGGCTCAGCGACGTGGTGGATCGCAGGGAATTCATCGCCCGGGCCGAGGCCTGCCTGGAACGGGACCCCTCCCGCGCCGTCGAGATGGCCCTGGAGCGCTTGCGTGTCTACCCCGACGACGTGGAGGCCCGGATCGTTCTCGGTATGGGATGGTTCCGGAAGGGGGAGCCGGGCCCTGCCCTCGACGTGCTGCGCGATCTCGTGCGCGACGTGACCCGGTGGTCGCCCGCCTTTCGAATCCTCTCCGAGCTGTGCCGCGAGCAGGGGCTCGACGACGAGGCCGAGCGGGCCTCGCGCATCTACATGTCGCTGAACCCGGAATCGGCGGAAGCTCTCCGGGATCTCGAGGACCGGCTGCGCAGGGAGAGCCGCGCGTATCCGGAGGCGGTCGAGAAGCCCGACGAGGAAGTCGGATTGCCCCGGGCGGCCGATTTCAAGACCCTGACCCTGGCCGATCTGTACGCCCGGCAGGGGTACCGGGAACTCGCCGAAGCGCTGCTGAAGGAAATTCTCGCAGCCGATCCGCAGAACCGCGATGTCCTGGAGAGGCTCGGCAGGCTGCGATCGCAGTCCCGCGAGGAGGGGCGTCCCTCGCGCCCCGAAGAGGAAGCCCCGGCCGGAGAGGACAGGGACCTGTTTTTCGGGGACCCCGCGGCGCCTCCCTTCCTGGGGCTGTTCAGCCACTCGACCCGCGTGGGGACGATCGAGGCAGAGGAGCCGAAAGCGGAAGAGCCCGTCGGGTTCGAGCCGGGTGGTGACGCACCGGATCGCCGTTCGGCGCTCGTCGGGACCCTGAACCGCTGGCTCGACTCGCTCGACAGGATGAAAAAGCATGCCTGACAAACCGTCCACCGCCCATCGAGTGTCCCGGTTGCGGACGCTGCTGCGCCGCTCGGGCGTGGATGCGTTCCTGATCCTCGACCTCAAGAACATCCGTTACCTCACGGGTTTCTCCGGCAGCGACGGGGCCCTCCTGGTGGGTGCCGGCAAGCCGACCCTCCTCGTGGACGGCCGGTACACGACCCAGGCCGCAAGACAGGCACCCGGGGCCCGGGTGGTCCTTTACCGCGACAAGGCCTCCGGCATTGCCGATGCCCTCGCTGCGGGCGGTTACGGGCATGTGGGCTTCGAGCCGTCCGTCATGACGGTGGAGCTTCTCGCCTCGCTCAAGCGCAAGGCGAAGAAGGTGCGCTGGAAGCCCCTCCCGTCGGAGCTGGGCTTCATTCGCGCCGTCAAGGACCCCGAGGAAATCGCGCACATCCGCAAGGCGATCCGGATCGCCACCGGGGCGCTGACGTCTACCCTGGCCGGCATCCGTCCCGGCGTGTGCGAGCTGGACATCGCCGTCGAACTCGAATATGAGATGCGAAAGAAGGGGGCGGAAGCCCCCGCCTTTGACACGATCGTTGCATCGGGTCCCAACAGCGCCCTCCCCCATGCGCGGCCGGGAAGGCGGAAGCTCCGGCCCGGCGACTTCGTGGTCGTAGATTTTGGGGCCGTCAGCAGCGGCTACCATTCGGACGAGACCTGCACCTTCGTCGTCGGGCGCACGGGGAAGCGCCAGGAGAAACTCTACGCCCTCGTCAAGGAGGCACACGACAGGGCCCTCGAGGCGGTGAGACCCGGGGTGCTCTGCCGGGATGTGGATGCGGCGGCAAGAGCCGTCATCGAAAAGGCGGGTTACGGCCCGCTCTTTTCCCACGGGACGGGGCACGGGCTGGGGCTCGACATCCACGAGGCCCCGAGGCTCTCGGCCCTGTCGGAGGCCGTTCTCGAGGAGGGGATGGTCGTCACCGTGGAGCCCGGGATCTACCTTCCCGGCTTCGGCGGAATCCGCATCGAAGTCGCCGTCCTCGTCGAGAAACGGGGCGGGCGGGTGCTGACGGAGTTTTCGAAGGAGTTGCTCGTGATCGGGTAAAGATGGAAGTTGGGAAGCTCAGAAGTTGTGAAGCTTGGGCAAGCCAGCGATCGACGACCGACTTCAGGCTTTCCCCAGCTTCGTAACTTCAAAACTTCTGAACTTCATGATTCGGGAAAGGGAGCATGTCCGTTTTTCAAGAGGATCTTTTTTACAGCCGTGAACACACCTGGGTAAGGGTGGACGGCAACATCGCCACCGTCGGGATTTCCGACTACGCCCAGGAGCAGCTCGGGGACATCTATTCCGTCGAGCTTCCCGACCCGGACCGGGACGTCGAGCAGGACGAGGCGTTCGGCTCGATCGAGTCTTCCAAATCCGTGGCGGAACTCATCTCGCCGGTCAGCGGCGAAGTCATCAGCGTCAACGAGGACATCGAGGACGACACCAGCGTGATCAACAGCGACCCCTACGGATCCGGCTGGCTGATCATGGTCGAACTGCGCGATCTGGACGAGCTCAACAACCTTCTCGAAGCGGAAGAGTACAGGGACTACGTCGGCGAGGAAGCCGGGGACGAGGAATGAACGACACCCCCTGGCGCCTTCTTCCCTACCGGGTTTGTCGCGCCGCCGAGAACATGGCCGTCGACGAGGCCGTTTTCCGCCTGAACCTCCGTGAAGGCCTGCCCCCGACGTTACGCTTCTTCGGGTGGCAGCCCCCCGCCGTGTCTCTCGGCTACTTCCAGAAGACCGCCCGGGAGATCGACGTTGTCGCCTGCCGGCAGGCGGGGATCGATGTCGTGCGCCGCCCCACGGGAGGCAAGGCCGTCCTGCACGAACACGAGTTGACCTACTCGCTGGTCGCGGCCGCCGACCACCCCCTTTTCACCCGCGATATCATCGGGACCTACCGGGCCGTGAGCGTCTGCATCTAGGAGGCGCTTCGCCGGCTGGGCCTGAAGCCCGAGATCGCCTACAAGGGGCGATAGGCGGCGGGCACGCCTCTGGAGGGGTACTGCTTTGCCGCGCCGTCCCGGTACGAACTCCTCGTGGGGGGGCGCAAGATCTGCGGCAGCGCCCAGGTCCGCGCGGGAGGTGCGTTTCTCCAGCACGGATCGCTTCTCGTCGACATCGACCCGGTGCGCACCGCGTCGGTCATGGGGGTTTCCGTCGACGGGGTTGCGAGAACGACGACCACCCTCCGTGAACAGCTCGGCCGGGTCATCGGCTATGAGGATCTGGCCCGCCTTCTTCTCGGGGCCTTCGAGGACACCCTGGGCGTCCGCCTGGTCGAGAGCGGCCTCAGCCCTGTCGAGGAGGCGTTGAAAGAGCGGCTCCTGTCGGAAAAATACTCCACGGACCGCTGGAATCTCGAGGGCAAGGGCGACCCCGGCACGGTGCCTGATGGCTCCGATTCATGAAGGGCGCCGATCTGCAAAGTTTTCATTGACAAAAGAATTGTTATCTAATAATGTTCAATAGTTTCGCAGGGGAAAATCGGAATCATCAATCGATTCATGCATCCTCGCCCTTGATGAAATCGTCTTTGATTTCGTTGTGGTGGAGTCGTTTTCCCCGGCCGGGACGCTCGAATTCATACCGAAATTAATAAGGAAGGGAGCGATTATTTTTGGAAGTCAAGGTTTTCGACAACGATGTCGACAAGGCGTTGAAGGTTCTGAAGAACAAGCTGTCGAAGAACGGCCTGTTCAAGGAGCTGAAGCTGCGTCGCGCTTACGAAAAGCCTTCCGTCAAGCGCAAGAGAAAAGCGCTCGAGGCGAGACGGCGGCTTGCCAAGATTCAGAGACGGCGCCACTCGTAATCGGCCACATGGACGCACATTCCAAGACAACCCTCACCGGGGATGGAGGCAGAGCCAGCAGTGCAGGGCTTCTGCCTCAATCCCCGTATTGCGTCTGATGGAAGAAAAACAATATCTCGTCGATGCCCTTTCCGTTAACGAATCCTGGCGAATGTTCCGCATCATGGCGGAGTTCGTCGAGGCCATAGAAGAACTCTCCGACATCGGGCGCGCCGTGACCATCTTCGGCTCCGCCCGGACCACTCCCGCCAACAAATACTACCAGAAGACGGAGCACCTCGCCCGGCTGCTGGCCCAGCAGGGCTTCAGCGTCATCACGGGCGGAGGTCCCGGCATCATGGAGGCGGCCAACAAGGGGGCCTCCGAAGCGGGCGGCACCTCGGTGGGGATGAACATCCGCCTGCCCTTCGAGCAGACCCCCAACGAGTTCGCCAACGTGAAACTCTACCACAAGTACTTCTTCATCCGGAAGGTGATGTTCGTCAAGTTTGCCGTTGCCTACGTCATCGTCCCCGGCGGTTTCGGCACCCTGGACGAGCTCTTCGAGGCCCTGACCCTGATCCAGACAAAACGGATCAAGAGCTTCCCGGTCATCCTGATGGGCGGCGACTACTGGAAGGGGCTCATCGACTGGCTCAGGGACACCATGCTCGGCCAGGGCATGATTTCCCGGGAGGACCTGGACCTGTTCCGCGTACTGGACGAGCCGGAAGAGATTGTGGAGTACATCCGCAAGTTCGTCATCGTTTAAGCGGCCATCCGGCCGCGGGTCCAGGGTTCAGGGTCCGGGGTACAGGGTGAAGAAAAAGAAGCAGCGGCCTGACCGAAAGACTATCCCCGCCCGCTTTCCTCTATATCTCCTCTCCCGTTTTTGGGGGAATTGATGTATACCCTTCGTTGTCCGCAGGCTTTCGCGGCCTGTGGATGATTTTTTTCGGCGGAACCCCTGTCATGAGCCAGAAAGAACCCGCAGCGGAAAAGAGCCTGGAGAGTGTCCTGAAGGACATCGCGAAAGGCAGGGGCGCGTACTGCTACCTTCTTTACGGGGACGAGGATTTTCTCGTGGAGGAAGCCCTGGGGAAGATCGTCGACGCCCTGATCCCGGCGCCGGACCGGGACCTGAGCCTGTTCGTGATGGACGACGAATCGGGAGGGGTGAATGCCGTGTGCGAGACCCTTCTGACGCCTTCCCTCATCCCGGGCCCGAAGGCCGTTGTCCTGCGGAAGACCCGCCTCTTCTATTCGAAGACCTCGCTGCCCGAGCTGGTAAAAAAAATCACCGACAGCGCGGAAACGGATCTTGCGTCGGCGGCCCGGTCGTTCATGATTCTGCTGGATGTGGCGGGCTGGAGCCTCGAGCAACTTCGCGACGACGGCTGGCGGAAGATCCCCGACGCGCAGTGGCGGGAAACGCTGGGGGAAGAGGGGGCCGGGGAGCGGGACAAATGGCTCCCCCGGGTGCTGGAGCATTGCCTGGCGAACAACCTGGCCGGGCGCGCAAGGCCGGGCGGCACGGAAGCGCTCGAGGATCTCCTGTCCGCGGGCCTTCCCGAGGGGCATGTCCTCGTCGTGTCGGCCGACGCCGTGGATCGCCGCAAGAAGCTCTTCAAGGTGATGGCCGACAGGGGGGTCGTGCTGGCGTTTCTGAGGACGCGAAGCGAGGCGAAGCAACGCAGCCTCATGATGGAGAGTCTTCGGGAGAATCTTGCGCGAAAGGGCAAGACGCTCAGCCCTGAGGCATGGGTCGTCCTGGGGCGGAAAACGGGCTTTCGGCTGCGGGATTCCGCCGAGGCCCTCGATCAGCTGATCACCTACACGGGAGACAGGGCCCGGATCGAGCCTGCCGACGTGGAGACGGTGATCGGCCGAACCCGTGACGACACGGTGTTCGACCTGACGGAGGCGCTTGTCTCCGGCGATTTGCGGAAAGCCCTTGCAAGCCTCGGCGACCTTCTCTACCAGGGCGTCCATCACCTCGTCATCCTGGCCATGATCACGAGAGAAATCCGCTTTCTCTTTCACGGGAAGGTCCTGCTCGACACGGGCAGGCTCGAGGGGTTTCGCGCCGAGATGGATTACGGCCGCTTTCAGCGGTCCGTCTATCCGGCGGTGAAGGAATTCCAGGCGGAGCTGGGCAAGGGGGCAACCCTGGCGAGCCAGCACCCCTACGTCGTCTACAACGCGCTGCGCAATTCGACGCGTTATACCCACCGGGAGCTCCTGGCGCGCATGCAACGGGTGCTTGCCGTGGATGTGGCCATGAAATCGACGGGCGGGGACCCGCGGCTCCTGCTGGAGAGGCTGTTGATCGAACTGTGCGCCCGTGAAGGGGTTACAAGTAACGGGGGAGGCGTAACAGGTAACAGCCTCTAAAGCTTCCCCATTCCCCTCAGTTTGAGCCTATCCCGCTTGGATGTGCGATGGGAGGGGCCTTTTTTCTTTGTTCCTCTCGGCGGCGGGGCGTCCCCGTCGTCGTCCTTTCCCGCCTTGGCCGGGGCTTGCGCCACGGCGCTGCGGGCCCGGCGAACCCGCTCCTCGAACTCCCGGGAGGTGACGGCCGTGACGCCCGCGCGGGTGGCGGCATCCATAACGGAACGGTCCGAAGTGACCACCATCGACTCCTCGGCATGTTGCCTTGCCAGTCTCTTGATGACTTCGTCGGCCTTTTCCCCGCGCCGGGAGTAGATGATGTCGATACCCGCCTCCCGGTCCCGCTCCTCCTGGGGAGGGCCCCCGAGCCAGCCGTCGAAGACGACGGTGATGCGGTGCCCCATGACCCTCCTGTAGCCCGCCAGCAGGTGGATCAAGGCCCTGCGGCCCGCTTCCAGGCCCTGTCGCTCGTGGCTTCTCAGCACGTCCGATTGCCGGATCACATTGTAGCCGTCGATGATGAGGTGCATATAACAACAGGTTCAGGGCTAAAGGCTTAGGTGCTTAGGGCAAAAAAATGCACGAACAACAGGCTCAGGGCCAAAGGTCAAGGGCATGACCGGTTCGTGATTGCCCTCCGCCTTATGCCTTTTTCATAATATCCCACTTGATCGGCGTCTTCAAGGGGCCTGAATTTCGGGTTTTTCCGCCCAAGGGGCCTGTAAAATAGTTGTGGACATTCCCCGGCAAAGTCTTATAATCGCCCCTACGCCTCAGCGTCCCGGGCCGGCAGGTCCGGTGCCGGGCGATTCGAGGGGTTCGGCATGGCGGAACGGGGACCGGGGACAGCGTCTCGTTCGGGACCCTCTCTCCGTGGGAGAAAAACTCCTGGATTGGCCGACCGGTGCGGTGACGTTTTGGCAGCACCCTGACATCATGGCTCAGAACGGCTCGAACAATCAGACCCGTCTCGACAGGCTCCACGAGATCATCCGGGGCAAGCGGAAAGTCCTGATTGTGACCCACAATCACCCCGACCCCGATGCTCTGGCCGCCGCATTCGCCCTCAAGTACCTCCTGCAGTCGAAGTGGAAAGTTGGCGCGATCATCGCCTCCAGCGGGGTGGTGGGACGCGCCGAGAACCGGGCCATGATCCGCCACCTCAAGATCGACCTGCGGACCCTTTCCGAGATCAATCTCAACAACTTCAGGGTCGTCGCCCTCGTGGACACGCAGCCCGGGGCCGGGAACAACTCCCTGCCGCGCTCCATCATCCCCGACATCGTCATCGACCATCACGTTCCCGTCCGGGCTCGCACCCGACTGGCAAAGTATTACGACATCCGGACCGATTACGGGAGCACGTCGACCATCCTGGCCGAGTACCTGCGGGATGCGGGCATCACGGAAATGGACCGCAAGGTGGCCACGGCGCTCCTCTACGGAATCCGGTCCGACACGCGGGACCTGGGCCGCGGGGTGAACACCAAGGACGTCGACGCCTGCATGCACTTCTACCAGAGGGTTCTCTGGCGGGTGCTCTCGCAGATCGAACACCCGGACGTCCCGCGGGACTACCTGAGCATGCTCGAGAAGGCCATCAGCAATGCCCGGCTCTACAGGGACGTTGTCACGCTGAACCTTGGCCACGTCGAACACCTGGAGATCATCGCGGAAATGGCCGATCTCATCGTCCGCACCGAGGGGGTCAAGTGGGTCCTGTCCGTGGGGGAGTTCGTCGGCGATGTCTATTTCTCGCTGCGGACGAAGAAGCGGCGCGGATCGGCCGACCGGATCGCCCAGAAGATGGTGGCGGGCCTCGGGACCGGGGGCGGTCACGAGATGCTGGCCGGCGGAAAGGTCCCCGCGGACGGGATGCCTCACCACTCGCCCGGGGAACTGACGGAAATCCTGGTGGCGCGATTTCTCAAGGCCATCAAGCGCAGGGATTCCAAGGCGGAGAATCTCCTGACCTACAGCCAGGAAGCCGCTGCACCCAGGAAACCGGAACAGGCCGAGCTGTCCCTTGATGAGAAGAAGGTGGGAGGGTAAGAAAGTGAGAAGGTGAGAACGAATGGAAGAAGAACAGCCATTCCTCTTTCTCACCCTCTTACCTTCTTACCCTCTCACGTTCGTGGGCGCATCTCTAATACTTGGTAAGAATCCCCTTCATCCGTGTAATCGTATCGCTGTACGAAGGGCTGCCGAAGATGGCGGCGCCGGCCACGAAAATGTCCGCGCCCGCCTCGGCAAGAGTCCCGATATTGTCCGGTGTGACCCCCCCGTCCACCTCGATGGCCAGTCCCAGTCCGCGTGCTTGCGCCAGTTCCCTGGCCTTGCGGATCTTGGGCAGCATGCCCGCGATGAATTTCTGCCCGCCGAACCCCGGATTCACCGTCATGATGAGCAGCAGGTCGATGTCCGGCAGGATCTCCTCGATACAGGACAGCGGTGTCGAGGGGTTCAGGGACACGCCCGCCCGGATCCCCTTGCCTTTGATATAGTGCACCGTCCGGTGCAGGTGGACAACCGCCTCGGCGTGAACGGTGAGAATGTTGCTGCCCGCATCGGCGAAGACGTCGATGTAACGGTCCGGGTCCTCGATCATGAGATGGACGTCGAAGGGCAGGGGGGTCGTCTTTCTCAGGGACGACACGACGCCGGGGCCGATCGTGAGGTTCGGCACGTAGTGGCCGTCCATGATGTCCACGTGGATGAGGTCGGCGCCGGCTTTTTCCACGGCCTTGATCTCTTCCCCCAGCCGGCTGAAATCGGCGGAAAGAATGGACGGTGCGATCTGCTTCTTCATCATAACATCCTCAGGGCAGGCTTAAGGCGTAAGGTATAAGGCTAAAGGCGGCAAGGAAAAAGACGGGTTGGATTCAACGAACCCTTCCTTTTTTGCCATAAGCCATAAGCCCTTAGCCATATGCCTGTATTTTAGTAGCGCAGGACAACGGGCGGATAGACCCTCCCCGTGTCCGCCTCCCGCAGCCTCAGCCTCAGTTCCTGGGCCTTCTTGGCCTCGCCCGGGAAGAAGACGAACCCGTGGGCCAGTTCCTGGGATGCCACGGCTCTCCGCTCGAGGGAGCGCGTCCGGAGGTCCTCCCGGATCTGGCGCTGCACGTCGCCGTCGCTCATGCCCTGGGTGCCTCCCAGTACGGCTCCCGTTGCCGCGCCTGCCGCTGCGCCCTTCATGGCGGCGTCGCCGACCCCCTGGCCGCTCACGATCCCGATGGCCGCGCCGATGATCCCACCCGCCACGGCGCCAAGGGCGCCGTACTTGGCAGCGCCGGGGGCGACTTCGCCGAATTCCGTTTTCTTCGCGATGCGGTCATAGGCGAGCCTGGCGTCGAGGACCTGCCAGGCATTGTTCTCCACGTCGACGAGGATCGTCTGCTCGGCGACGATCTCGAGGGGGTGGGTTCCCTTGTTGTCGAAGACGACCTGGACGGGGAGGATGTCGGGCCGGATGTCGAAACCGAAGGCATTTTGCGCCTCTTCCGGGTTGTCCCATGCCTTCGAGGCCACGATGGCGCCTCCGACTGCGGTGGCATTGGGATAGGCTTGCGGCATCTTGAAGGGCACGACCTGGCGCTGGTATCGGGCACAGGAAACCAGCACGGCTGCAATGATCAGGAAGACCGTGATGCCGATCGATACTTTTCTGGACGTCATGTGAGTTCCTCTTGTTGTGATGGCTATTCTTTCGTAATTTCGGGCCCTTTGACAGGCCCAGCCCAACCTACAACAAACCCCAGCCGATGTCAATGAATGATGGCTTAAGGCATAAGGCTCAAGGCATGGGGCAGAAAACAACAGTGAGTTTCTCCTCCTTTGCCTTTTGCCATATGCCCTATGCCATGAACGCATGAGCTTTTCCCTCGTTTACATGGACAGAACTTGACAGCGTATTGAAACCGCATTATCGTCGGTCCGTGCTCAACGTACTGTACAACCTCACCCTGATCGCAGGTCTCGTGCTCGTCGCGCCGTATTACGCGTTCAAGATCCTCGTGGCGGGGAAGTATCGCCGGAGCATCGGGCAGAAACTGGGCGTCATCCCCGTGGAGACAACGTCCGCTCTCGAAGGCCGGCCGAGAATCTGGGTCCACGCCGTCTCCGTGGGCGAGGTCACGGCGGCGGCGCCCATCGTTGCCGTCCTGAGAGGGAAGCTCCCCGGGGCCTGCATCATCCTCTCGACGGGCACGGAGACGGGCCAGGCCATGGCGCGCGGGCTCGTCCCCCAGGCCACCGTCCGGATGTATTTCCCGCTCGATCTCCCCTGGATCGTCAAGCGCGTCATTGGCACGATCGACCCCGATGTCGTCGTCCTGACGGAAACGGAGCTGTGGCCCAATTTCCTGAGGGTCTGTGCGAAGCGCGAAATCCCCGCCGTCCTGGTCAACGGCCGGATCTCGCCCCGGTCGTTCCGGCGCTACTCGCGGACGTCCTTCTTCTGGAGGGAGGTCCTCGCATCGGTCCGGGAGATCGGCGTGATCTCCGCGGTGGACGCCGATCGCATCCGCGCGATCGGGGCGCCTCCTCAGAAGGTGCGCGTCATGGGCAACGCCAAGTACGACAGCCTCGCCTCGCGGGTCAGCGGCGAGGCCTGGTCCGAAAAAGCCGCCCGGCTGAAGGTGACGGCCGACACCCCGGTTTTCGTGGCAGGCAGCACCCACGAGGGGGAAGAATCGATTGTCCTGAGAATATACCGCGAGCTGTTGCGCGAGCGGCCCGGGCTGCGGCTCATCCTCGTGCCCCGTCACCCCGAGCGGGGGCCGGCGGTGCGCGACCTGGCCGCACAGGAGGGGCACGCCTGCATCCTCATGAGCGAGATCCGCGCGGGCAGGGTGCCGCGGGACGAGGTCGTCGTCGTCGACGTGATCGGGGAGCTTTTCGGCCTCTACAGCCTCGCCACCGCCGTTTTCTGCGGGGGGAGCCTCGTGCCGAAGGGGGGCCAGAACATCCTTGAACCGGCCGCATGGGGGAAAGTCGTATTCTACGGGCCTTCCATGGAGGACTTCATGGGCGAAAAAACCCTTCTGGAGGAAGCCGGGGCGGGCATCTGCGTGCGCGACGAGAGGGAACTGCTCAACGGGATGAAGAAGATCCTGTCCGATCCCGCTGAGCGCGGCCGACGGGGCGCGGAAGGCCAGCGGCTGGTCCTCTCGAGCCGCGGAGCCGCGGAGCGCTACGCGGGGATGATCATAAAGACCTTGGGGCGTAAGGCGAATGGCTAAGGGCTAAGGGAAAGAAGGGATACTGCCTGATTTTCTTTTCTTCCACCCTTCGCCTTTAGCCATAAGCCTTTAGCCTGTTTTTCTTATTGACAAGCCGGGTCCTTTCCTATATCTAGGGTCTACTTTGTGAGGAAGTCACTGGAAATGACGACGATCGGTGCGAGAAGAGAGTTGCTGAGCCTGTCCGAGCTGTTGTGCCTCGCTCTGCTCCTGCTTCTGCGGATAACCCGATCGCCCGCCGTTTTTAGAATTTAGGGAATCGAAGACGAAATTCTAAAGGCCATGGGCGAGAGCACATGGCCTTTTTTTGTGCCTTCCGGCAACAAACGACACGGGGGAAACCATGAAAGAGGTCATCTGGTTCGGGCGAGGCGGGCAGGGCGCCGTGGTGGCAGCCCAGATCCTGGCGGAGTCGGCATACCTGGAAGGGTTCATGGGCGTCACATCGGCGCCGACCTTCGGCCCCGAGCGACGCGGGGCGCCCGTGACGGCCTCGACGCGCATCTCGAAGGAGCCCATCCGGATGTTCTCCCAGGTGGAGATGGCCGACATCGCCATCGTGCTGGACGAAACGCTGCTCGGCGTCGTCGATGTCAAGGGGCGGATCCGGAAGGGCGGGATCGTCATCATCAACACGTGCAGAAAGCCCGAGGAGGCGGGCATCAACGGCGATTTCGACGTGGCCACCGTCGACGCCACGGGAATCGCCCTGAAGGTTCGCCTCGCGAAGGAAGGGGCCCCGTTGATCAATACCCCGATGCTGGGCGCCTTCGCGAAAGCCACGGGAATCGTCTCCCTGGGAAACGTCGAGAAGGCCCTTCGCAGCAAGCTTCCCGCGGCGGCCGCCTCGCAGAACTTCGAGACGGTTCGCGCCGCATACGAGGGAACGATCCTGAAGAAGTCTCAAGGATAAAGGTCAAAGGATAAAGGCAGGGGAGAAAGGCAGCAGCGATGAAGAAACGAGACGAGAACATTTCGGCCATGTGCAAGCCCACCGTCGGCGAGGCGGGCAGGACCGGCGACTGGCGCGACCTGAGGCCCGTTATCGACCACAGCAAGTGCACGCCCTTCGTCAAGAAGAAGGCCGCCTGTTACCTGTGCTGGCTCTACTGTCCCGAAGCGGTGGTCAAGGCGGGAATCCCCGTCGAGATCGACCTCGAGTACTGCAAGGGCTGCGGGATCTGCGCCGAAGAGTGCCCGTCCCGGGCCATCAGCATGGTGAGGGAGGACCAGTGCAATGACTGACGCGCGCATCATCACCGGAAACCAGGCGGCGGCGCTGGCGGCAAGGCTCTGCGACGTTCAGGTCGTCGCCGCCTACCCGATCACCCCCCAGTCGCAACTGGCCGAAATGCTCTCCCAGTACGTGGAGAGCGGCCAGCTGCGCGCCGAGTACGTCCGGGTGGAAGGCGAGCACTCGGCCATGACGGTCTGCATCGGTGCCTCCACCGTGGGAGCCCGGGTCTTCACGGCGACCAGTTCGAACGGCCTGTTGTACATGCACGAACAGCTGCACTGGGCGGCGGGCTCGAGGCTTCCTATCGTCATGTGCTGCGTCAACCGAGGCGTGGGCGCCCCCTGGTCGATCTTCAACGACCAGCAGGACTCGCTGGCCCAGCGCGACACGGGTTGGATCCAGATCTACTGCCGCGACAACCAGGAGATCCTCGACACGGTGATCCAGGCCTACAAGATTGCCGAGACGGTCTACGTGCCCGTCATGGTCTGCTTCGACGGTTTCGTGCTCTCCCATACGATGATGCCGGTGATCCCCCCGGGCCCGGCGGCCGTCCGGAAGTTCCTGCCCCCCTACAAGCCCCACACGATTCTCGATGCCGAAAACCCGATGACGATCAACTCGGTCCTCCTGCCCAACCGGCGTCCCGATGCCGAGGGGATCGTATGCGACGGGTACATGGAGATGCGCTACAAGCTGCAGAACGCCCTCGACCGGACCCCGGAGACGATCCGTGAGGTGAACCGCCGTTTTGCGGAGGCCTTCGGACGCGACCACGGCGGGATGCTCTGGACACACCGGACGGAGGACGCCGACGTGATCCTCTCGAGCATGGGTTCGCTTGCCGCCGAGGCGACGGTGGCCGCCGATGCACTGCGCGAAGAGGGAATCAAGGCCGGGGTCGTGGGGATCCGCGTTTACCGGCCCTTCCCGGTTCAAGAGGCCGTAGAGGCTTACCGGGGCGCGAAGGCCATCATCCTCTTCGAGAAGAGCATCAGCTACGGCTACGAGGGGGGGCTGTGTTCCGATCTCAAGGCCGCATTCTACGGCAGCGGCGTGAGCGCCGTCATTCACGACTACGTGGCGGGCCTCGGGGGCCGCGACGTGAAGGCAAGGGAACTGGCCGAGGCCGTCAAGTCGTCGCTCGCCCGGATCGCGTCGGGCGAACGGGAGCTGAAAACCACCTGGCTGAACTGCTACACGGAGTAGAGCTATGCCCCAGAATCTCTTCAAGATCCACGAGAAAGAATACGTCCTGCCCGGCACGAGGGCCTGCCAGGGCTGCGGGCTCTCCATCGCCTACCGGTTCGCCCTGAAGGCGCTCCGGGAAGACACGATCGTGACTCTTCCCGCCTGCTGCCTCTGCGTGCTCCACGGGCTCTACCCCCTGACGCCGGTCCTCGTTCCCAGCGTGAACAATACCTTTGCGAGCACCGCCGCCTCGGCCTCGGGCATCGCGGCGGGGCTTGCCGCCCTGAACCGGACGGAGACGACCGTCGTGGCCTTTGCCGGCGACGGCGGCACTTTCGACATGGGCATCCAGGCCCTGTCGGGCGCCGCGGAGCGGGGAACGGACTTCATTTACGTGGCCTACGACAACGAGGGCTACATGAACACGGGCACCCAGCGCTCGAGCGCAACCCCCATGGGTGCCCTCACGACAACGACCCCCGTTCTCACGAAACAGCAGCACAAAAAGGACTTCCTCAAGATCATGGAGGCCCACCAGATTCCCTACATCGCCACGACGACTCCGGCGTACCCCATCGACCTCTACGACAAGTTCGTCCGGGCCAAGCGCATCAAGGGGACGCGGTTCATCCACATCCACACGCCCTGCCCCCCCGGATGGCAGTACCCCACGAAAGACACGATCCGCGTCGGGCGGCTTGCCGTCGACACGGGCCTGTGCGTTCTTTTCGAGGTGGAGAACGGCAAGTTCCGGTTCACGGGGCGCAGCCGCACGCTCGCCGAGAAGGGCAACAAGCTGCCCGTGGTGCACTACGTCGAGAAGCAGGGCCGTTTCAAGAAGATGAGCATCGAGCAGCTCAACCAGCTGCAGGCCTGGGTGGACGACCGCTGGGAGGAGTACAAGAAGAAGGCGGCGGAATCGAAATGACAGGGTACAGGGGACCGGGTACAGGGTCGAAGAAAAATCTTCTTCCTTCCCTGAACCCTGGCCCCTGTAACCCCATCCGGGCAGACCGGAGAGAAGGACCAGACAGACCAGAGAGACCGACAAGGAGGGCGACAAGATGGATCTCGGATTGAAGGGTAAGGTGGCGTTGGTGGCCGGGGGGAGCCAGGGGCTGGGGCTTGCCGTGGCGCTGGATTTTGCCCGCGAGGGCGCGAAGGTCGCCATCTGCGCGCTCGATGACCCCCATCTGCCGGCGGCGGCCGAGGCGATCGGGAAGGCGGCGGGCGGCGAGGTCTTCGCCATCCCGGCCGACGTATCGGATCTGGAGCAGGCGAAAAACTTCGTGCGCAAGTCGGCGGCCCGCTTCGGGACGGTGGACATCCTGGTGAACAACGCCGGGGGGCCGCCCTCGATGAGCTTTCTCGAGATCGACGACGAGCTGTGGCTGCGGGGGTGCCGCCTCAACCTGCTCTCCACGATCGTCATGACGCGCGAGGCCGTTCCCATCATGAAGGAGAAGCGCTGGGGGCGGATCATCAACATGACCTCGATTGCCGTCAAGCAGCCCATCGACGGTCTCATCCTGTCCAACACGGTGCGCTCGGGCGTCATCGGTTTCGCCAAGTCGCTCTCGAACGAGCTGGCCTCCTTCAACATCACCGTCAACAGCGTCTGCCCGGGGTACACCATGACGGACCGCGTCCGCAACCTGTCGAAGGTTCTCGCCGAGAAGCAGGGGACGACCCCCGAGGCCGTCGTGGAGAAATGGGCCTCGGAGATCCCCATGAAGCGGATCGGCACGCCCGAGGAATTCGCCAGCCTCGTCGTCTACCTTGCGTCGCAGCAGGCGGGCTACATCACCGGTGCAGCCATCCAGATCGACGGGGGATGGTACAAGGGGATCATGTGAAGACAGGGTACAGGGGACAGGGTACCGGGTACAGTAAAGACAAGAGACAGCAAGACACAAAGAGGGCATCGGTCACATTTAGCACCGATGCCCTCTTTTTTTCTTAACTTCTCAACTTCTCATCTTCCTGACTTCTTCTTTTGTGCCAGCGCGTCTTTCAGGTTCTCGCGGGCCATTCCGTATGCCGGGTCGAGGCGGACGGCCTCCCGGAAGTGATCGATCGCCTCGTCGATGCGGTTGCGCAGCATCAGCGCGCTCCCGAGGTTGTTACGGGCCCTGGAGTAATCGGGCTCGAGCCGGACGGCCTCCTGGAAATGCGCGATGGCCTCGTCGATCCGGCCCTTGTAGATGTAGAGGCTGCCGATGTTGTAGTGCAGTTTCGCGTCCGCGGGCTGCCATTCGAGGGCCGACAGGCTGTAGGACAGGGCCTCGTCCATCCTGCCCTTCAGGGTGTACGCCTCTGCGAGCCCCGCATACGCCTTCGGCTGGGGCTCGGGGGTCCGGGTCGCCCGCTCGAAATACGCGATGGCGCGGTCCACATCCCCCTTCGACAGGTATACGCCCGCAACGGTGTAGTTCGCATCGGGGAACGCGGGGTTGATCTCCAGGGCCTTGAGGTAGGACGGCAGGGCCTCGTCGCCCCTGCCCAGCCGGGCAAGCGCGATGCCCCGGTTGAAATGGGCCCCGGCGTAGCGGGGCTGGATGTCGAGCGCCTGTTCGATGTGGGCCAGGGCTTCCTCGATCCGTCCGTCCACGATGAGGGCGACGGCGAGGTTGTTGTGGGCCAGGAAGTTCTGTTCCGTGACGGCCAGCGCGCGGGTGAAGAGCGCATGGCTGTCCCGCCAGTGGGCGATCTGGCCGTGCGTGACGATCGCGCACGCAACCAGGGCCCCGCAGGCCGCCGCGGGCACAACGGCCGCAGGCAGCCGAAGGCGCGCCGCCAGGTTGCAGGCCCCCCAGGCGAGGGCGACGAAGGGGCCGATCAGGGGGATATAGGTATAGCGGTCCGCCATGGCCGCATCCCCCACCTTGATAAGGCCGATCACGGGCAGAAGCGTCACGAGGTACCAGGCCCAGCCGAAGACCAGGTAGGGGAATCTGCGTCCCCACCGGATTACCCCGGCCGACAGGGCGGCCAGAAACAGGGCGGCGGCCATGACGGCCGCAGGGGGCCAGGGTTGCAGGGGGTAGAAGACGGCAAGCCCCGAAGGCCAGATCGCCTTCCACAGGTACAGGACATAGGACACGAGCGCATTCCCGATCCGTTCTGCGAGGGACAGCTGCGTGAGCGAAACCACGGCCCCGCTTTTCTGCTGCGTGACGAGCGCGATCACGCCGGCCGCGATCGACAGGATCGCCAGGGGGACCTTCTCCGTCAGGAGAGGCAGAAACGGAAGCGGCCCTTTCCCGGCCCCGGGTCGTGTTGCCGGCCGTTTCCGCTCTTCTTTTCGCCTGCGGTCTTTTTTCCCTTTCGGGTCCGCGTGCCCTGCCGCAGTCTCCGGCGCGGGCGCCGCAGGCCGGGCGGCGGCGAACCTCCCCAGCGGCCACCCGTCCATCAGCAGCAGGATGACGGGCACGGTGACAAGCATCGATTTGGCCATCAGGCCCGCCAGGAAGAAGGCGAGAACGAGGAGGTATCGCTTCGGCCCCGGCCGCTCCGCGTAGAGGGCGTAGGCCCACAGGGTCAGCATCCAGAAAAAGGAACTGAGCACGTCCTTGCGCTCGGCGATCCAGGCGACGGACTCCACGTGCAGGGGGTGCAGGGCGAACAGGGCGGCGACGAAGGCGCAGCGCCACGGCGCCCGCGTCATGCGCTCCAGGGCGAGGAAGAGAAGGACCGCGCTGAGCGTGTGAAAGAGCACGTTTACGAGATGGTGGGCGCCGGGCCCGGCTCCGAACAGCTGGCAGTCGAGCATGTAGGAGAGCCACGTCAGCGGGTGCCAGTTCCCCAGGGTCGTCGTCGTGAAGGCCCACGTCACGCCGTACCCCGTCAGGCCGCGCTGCACGATGAGATTGTCCTGGACGTAGAACGGATCGTCGTAATTGACGTAGTCGAAGGTCGCGACCTGCGCGTAGAGCGCCGCCGTCAGCGCCGCAAGGGCGATCGCGATGAGGGCGTTGGTGTGAATCCTGCTCCGTTCAGCCATGAGGGATGGGCCTTTCGAGGTCTGCGCCGGCACGCGCGATAGCCCGTTATCTAGGATCGGACGGCCCGTCCCGTCAAGGGTTTTTTCGAGGCTCACCGCTCTGCGGCGGGGGACTCCGTTTCGGGCGGAGGCTCTTCCCCGACCGGGGTCGGGGCCTGCGTCTCGCGGTTCCGGATGAGCCATTCCAGCCGGTCCAGGAGGACCCCGAAGGTCGATGGGTCACGGGCCGATATGGCGATGGCGTCGAACCGTTTGCACAGGGCGGCGAGCAGTTCCCTGTCGGCCACGCGGTCTTCCTTGTTGAAGACCCGGATCGTCGGCTTGGTCGCAATGTCGAGCTCGGCGAGGATCTTTTCCACGGCGACGATGTGCTCCTCGAAATCGGGGTTGCTCACGTCGATGAGGTGCAGCAGCACGTCGGCTTCGTGGAGCTCCTCGAGCGTGGCCCTGAACGCGGCGAAGAGCTCCTTCGGCAGGTTTCGGATGAAGCCGACCGTGTCGGTGATGACGGCTTCGGTGTCGCGGGGGAAGCGGAGCCGCGAGCTCTTCGGGTCGAGGGTGGCGAAGAGCCGGTCCTCGGCCAGGACGTCGCTCTGCGTCAGCGCGTTGAGCAGCGTGGACTTCCCCGCGTTGGTGTAGCCCACAATGGAGATGACCGGGAGCCCGGCCTTCTCGCGGCCCGCCCTGCGGGTGTTGCGGCCCCGCTGGATGCCCTTCAGGGCCCCTTCGAGCCGGTGGATCCTGTCCCGCACGCGCCGGCGGTTGATCTCGAGCTTCGTCTCGCCGGGCCCGGTGCCGCCGATCCCGCCCGTAAGGCGCGACATGGCCGTGTTCTTCTCGATGAGGCGGGGGAGCAGGTACTTGAGCTGGGCGAGCTCCACCTGGATCTTGCCGTCGCGGCTGTGGGCCCTCTGGGCGAAGATGTCGAGGATGACCTGGGTGCGGTCGATGACCTTCAGCTCCGTGAAGTCCGTGATGGAGCGGACCTGCGCGGGCGTCAACTCATGGTCGAAGATGAGCAGGTTCGCGCCGATCTGCAGGGCCCGGATGACCGCGTCCGAAAGGCGGCCCTTTCCCATGAGGTACTTCGGGTCGATCTCCTGTCGGTGCTGGGTGATCGCATCGAAGACCTCCACGCCGCACGACTCGGCCAGTTCCTTCAGCTCGGGAAGCGTGTTGGCGCGGCTTCGGGGGTCCGTCTCGACGCGGATGAGGATGGCCCGCTCCTGCGAGGCGACCCTGCGGGTGCGCTGCCTGCGGGCGATCTGGTCCTCCAGGTCCTGGATGAAGCCCGCGAAGTCGAGGTCCATCCGTGCGGGGTGCAGGGGCTCTGCTTGGAGCCAGTAGCGTCCGTCGGGGTTCTCAGGAAGCAGGTGCGCCGAGTGGGTCCTGCCGGGCTGGCCGTCCTCCTCCACCGTCACGGCGCTGATGTAATCGAGCCGCAGCAGGGCGAGGTCCGTGAGGTCGTCGCGGGTAAGCGCCTCCCCGTTGAGGTGGGTGTGGACGAGCCGGAGCCCCTTGAGTCTGCTCTCGCCGGAGCGGAACTCGTCGAGGCTGGGGATCATGATCTGGCGGTGGTCCCCCACGACGACGAAATGAATGTCGCCCTTGCGGCTGATCAGGACGCCGATCTGGCGGTTGGTTTCCCGGGAGATCTCGCAGAGGTGCCGGGCAAGCTCGAGGGTGAGGACCCTGTCGGTCGGGATTTTGCGGCGGTAGAGCTGCTGGATGCGCCGGATCTGGCCGGACTTGAGGCCGGCCACATTGCCATAAATCTTATTGATGCGACAGCCTCCAAATTACCATGCGGACACGTTCTGCCAACGCACTGCAAAGGGTTATCGGGACTAGGGTATAGGGTCTAGGGAAGGAAGGGGATTGAACTCATATTGTCCCTATACCCGATACCCTAAACCCGAGACCCGTGAGACCGAAGGTCTCACTTAAATTTGTGCGGGTTGACCTTTCGTTCCATCGTGTCGAGGAACTTGGACCACGCGTCGGTTTTGAACTGGGACACGAGCTTGCGCGACTTCGCGGCGCCGCACTTCGGGCACGGGTAGTCCGTGCCCTCATCGCTCAACTTGTGGAAGACCTCGAAGACGTGGGCGCACTTGACGCATTCGTAATCGTATAAAGGCATAAAACGCCTCCGGCATTTTGGCTTAAGGCGAAGGGCTCAGGGCTTAAGGAAGAAGGAATCAAAGCCATTCTTGCCGTAAGCCTTCGGCCCAATGCCTGCTTTTCCGTGAATATGTCTCAGCCCCGGTGTCTTGTCAAGCCGATTTGATGGGAAGAAATCCCCCTCTTTACCCTTTCAAAAGAGACTGGTCGCAATTCCGATTTTGTCATTCGAAAGAGGGAATCCATCCTGGATGCCCGTTTGCACGGGCATGACATTCTTCGACACCCCGCAGCGCCTGTCGTGAGCCTGTCGCACGTTGCTGCGGGGTAATTCATCTCCGAAATGAAAACCCCGGAGGGCGAAAGCCCTCCGGGGTTTTTACTGCTGACAGCTTCAGATCGTGATCGCTTAGAACGCGAAGTTCAGGGCGTTCATGAGCAGGAAGGTGTCGTCCACGTTGGTCGTCGCAACGGTACCCTTGAAGTAATCGCCGGTCCAGAAGTAGCCGAAGCCCACCGTGTAGGTCAGGTTGTTGTACAGCTTGTAGGCCGCATAGATGTCGAATTCACGACCGTAGTCGTCATCCACGAAACCGGTCGGCTTCTCGTCGGCCTTCAGCCACGCGAACTGGGCCACCACTTCCAGCTGGGGATTGACCTTCCAGCCGACGTAGGGCTTGAACATGATCAGGTTGATCTCGTTGCCGTTCGACGCGTTGCCGGCAGTACCAATGACCGTACCCGAGTTATCGCGGGTCGTGCCGAAGGTGCCCTGGTGCTTGTTGAACCAGTAGTTGCCGTACATGAGGAGCGGATCCCAGGCCTGGCCGCCCTGCACGCCCGCCTCGAACTTGTCGGTCGTGCTGGGATCGTCGCCGGTGACCATGGCGAACTCGAGGCCGCCGTAGAAGGCGCCCATCGTGTACTTGGGATTCAGGTACAGCGACCAGCCCTTGCGGTCGACGTCCGTGCCCGTGTCGAAGTCAACTTCGCCCCAGATGTAGCGGAGCTCGGCCTCGATGGAGAAGGGGCCCGCCGCCCACTGCATGTAGGGAGCGAGTTCATGGAAAGAATAGGTCCACTCGGGAGACGCCGTCGCGCCGTCCGTGGCGTTCCGGTCGAACTGGTAGCGGAGACCCGCCTGGCCCGTGGCCCAGCGGTAGATAGCGTAGAGGTTGTACACGTCGTGGTCGTTGTCCGTGCCGCCGACGGTGTAGCCGCCCTGGCGGGAGCCTTCACCGGATGCAGCCGTGACACCGGCGGGCAGAATCGCTTCGCCGCCAGCTCTCTTCTCGTACTCCAGACCGAAGGTCCAGGGGCCCATCATGTAGCGGTAATGAATCCCGGCGTCGGAGTCGAAGTCGTCGCAGAACGCGCAGGTGCCCCAGGCGCGGGACTGCTGGTAACCCACATCAAACACGCCGTACAGGGCGTTGAAGGTCACGTAGGCGCGTTCCCAGGAGATGTTGCGCTCCGTCGCGATCGCAGCCGAGGTCGCCGTCGACGAGGTGGGGCTGGGGGCCGCGGCTGCAGGGTTCTCACCCCACACCCGTTCCATGGCGTCGAAGCGGGTCGTGAGCTTAAGGCCTTCCTGCACCTGGATCGTGAACTGCATTCTCAGGCGGTTCGCGATGTTGGCGCGGGAGCTGCCGTCCTTCAGAAGGGACGGATTGTCGGCGTAGGTGCCGTACATGTAGAGCTGCCCGTTGGCCTTGATGTTCGGCTGGGCAGAGGCCGTCATGGCGAAGCCCATGATCAGGCCGACAGCGAGGAAACCGATTAAAAGCTTCTTCATTTTCTCCTCCTCATTGAATTTGAGATTGGTGAACGCCCCCCGGGCTGACCCGGCGGACATCCTTCGGATCTTGCGGCCTTTCAGCCGCCGGGTTCGGGACGGATTCGCCCTCCTTCCCGACACCGAAACCGCTGCCCCTCACCCCCTTTCTCGGGGCACAGTGCCCCCCCTGTTTTATTAGCGTCAAGAACTAGCATCGGCGGGAACCCCTGTCAAGCATTTTTTGGCTTCCCACACCTCGAGACCGAGGCCTGTGGCGTTCCTGCAGGCGCAGGACACGCAATGTTCCCGCTCCGTTTCCGAACGGATGCCCCGATCCTTGAGCAATTCCCATACCATAGAGGGCCCGGGGCGGCGTTGTGATTGTAAGTAATAGAATTTATGAAATATATTGACATGTAAACGTATTCTTTTGGTCCAGCGTTCTTCCCGGCGAATCGTCCCGGGTGTGTTCAAAAAAACACACGCGTCCATGTCCGAGGTATTTTTGCAACGGTTTTGACCGTAAAATCCTGTTAAATAACCCACTTTTTTCTTGACAAAAAAGGACCTTCAACTTATAGTGCGTCGGCTTTTCAGAGAGGGGTACAAGGGAGTGACTTCATGCGCCTTTTCCATTCGGGAGGGCGCACTCGCCAACCCGGTGGCGCTTCTGCCGGATCTCCAGCCCGCCACGCGCGGGCGCGGGGCTTCTTCCGGGCGCTCAACCGGCCAGAGGACCCGGCCTGTGGGCAGGGTGTTTCGATACCGGGAAGGTTCTCCCTGGAATATCACCGAAAATAACGTTCATATGGAGGTGGAGTGGAGATGGCAGATGTACAATTGAAAGATGTGTATCCGATTCCGGAGAAGCTGAAGAAGTCGGCCTGGGTAGCCGGGAGAGCGGCCTACGACAAGCTTTGGAAGCGCTCCATCGAAGACCCCAACGGGTTCTGGTCCGAAGTGGCCAGCGAGTATGTCGAGTGGTTCAAGAAGTGGGACAAGGTCATGGACTACAATTTCGACATCAAGAAGGGGCCCATCTACGTCAAGTTCTTCGAGGGCGGCAAACTCAACGTATCCTACAACTGCCTCGACAGGCACCTGAAGACCCGCGGAAACAAGGTCGCCATCCAGTTCGAGGGCAACGAGCCCGGCGACGACAAGGCCCTGACCTACAAGCAGCTCCACGCGGAAGTCTGCAAGTTCGCCAACGTGCTGAAGGGCCTCGGCGTGAAGAAGGGCGACAGGGTCTGCTTCTACCTGCCCATGATCCCCGAGCTCGCAATCGGCCTGCTGGCCTGTACCCGCATCGGCGCGATCCACAGCGTCGTGTTCGGCGGGTTCAGCTCCGACGCCCTCAGGGACCGCCTCCAGGACAGCACCTCGAAGATCCTCGTGACCTGCGACGGCACGTTCCGCGGCGCCAAGGCCGTTCCCCAGAAGACCAACGCCGATGACGCCGTCAAGGACAGCCCGTCGGTCGAGAAGGTCATCATCGTGAAGCGCGTGGGCGACAAGATCAAGACCTCCATGGGCCCCAAGGACATCTGGTACGAAGAGGCCATGGCCAAGGCCAGCGCCGACTGCGCCCCCGAGTGGATGGATGCCGAAGATCCCCTCTTCATCCTCTACACCTCCGGCTCCACCGGGAAGCCCAAGGGCGTCATGCACACCACCGGCGGCTACCTCGTCTACGTCGCCTACACCCACAAGATCATCTTCGACTACCATGAAGAGGACATCTACTGGTGCACCGCCGACATCGGCTGGGTCACGGGCCACAGCTACATCGTCTACGGGCCTCTGTGCAACGGCGCCACGTCGGTCATGTTCGAGGGCGTGCCCAACTACCCCGACATGAGCCGCTTCTGGAAGGTCGTCGAGAAGTACAAGGTCAACATCTTCTACACGGCCCCCACGGCCATCCGCGCCATCGCGAAGGAAGGCAACGAGTGGGTGAAGAAGGCCGACATCTCCTCGCTGCGCATCCTCGGCACCGTCGGCGAGCCCATCAACCCCGAGGCTTGGAACTGGTACTACAACCTGATCGGCCGCGGCGAGTGCCCCATCGTGGACACCTGGTGGCAGACCGAGACGGGCGGCATCCTGATCACCCCGCTGCCCGGGGCGATCGACATCAAGCCCGGCATGGCGACGCTGCCCTTCATGGGCGTATGGCCCGTGCTGCTCGATGACGAGGGCAAGGAGATCCCCGAGACGGAGGCCAGCGGCGCGCTGTGCATCAAGAGGCCCTGGCCCGGCATCATGCGGGGCGTCTACGGCGACCCCAAGCGCTTCCAGGAGACCTACTTCGAGCAGTTCCCCGGCTACTACGTGACCGGCGACGGCGCGCGCAGGGACAAGGACGGCTATTACCAGATCACGGGCCGCATCGACGACGTCATCAACGTCTCCGGTCACCGCATGG
>CAYZKT010000016.1:0-8097 GCA_964478885.1 uncultured Syntrophaceae bacterium
GGCCTTGACCCACTGCCCGCCCGTCCATCTCCAGGCGACGACCCGCACCGTGCTGGTCCCCTCGCCGGGAATCGCCGCCGTGACGCGATCCCCATTGCCCCCGAAGACCCTGCCGTTGAGGCTCCATACGAACCCGTGTTGCGCTTCCGGGACCGGCGAGGAGAGCCGGGCGTGCAGGGCGATCTCGTCACCGACGATTCCCTCCGGGGCCGAGGCGGCAATTTCCATCGCCGATCGGGGCGCATTGGGATCGATGCCCATTGAGGGTTCCATGCTCCGGCAGAGAGCTTCCTGCTCCGCGATCTGCCTCTCCGAGGGCCGGGACGCCCGGGCGATGTAGTTTTGCCGGGATTGCAGATTCATCTGCAGCACCGACAGCGTGTTCTCCGCCTCCTGCCGCTCCTGCGCCAGGGGGGGAAGCTCGGCCCTCAGGCGCGCAAGTTCGGGGGGCAACTCCTCGTGAAGCCTACGGGTCATCCGGTCACGGCGGCTGCAGGCGCCGGACAGCGAGGGGAGCCAGGCCTCCCGGCAGTCCGTCTCGGCCTTCAGCAGATCGGCCGTGAGGGCTTTGTGCTCCGATTCCAGCGCGGCGAGCTTCTGCGAGGTCTCCCGGTGCTTCGGATTCAGGGCGTCCAGCCTCGCCTGCAACTCGGCGGCCTGCTTCTCCATGCCGGGAAGATCCGCCTTCATTCTGTTGTAGTACCGGGCCTCGTCGATCATCTGGGCCAGCCTGTGCCGGCAGGCGGCGTAATCGGCACGGCCCGTGCGGGTCAGATCGTCGATCTCCTGGGCGTCCGCGGGACCCGCAGGGGAAAAGGTTGCCAGGGCAAACAGGGAGAGCAGGATAAACAGGACGGTGCATCGCGACAGGGAATAAGCCATCGGGTACCTCGCGGGCGGGGTTATGGGGCTTTGCCGCGTTTCATGCAGGACCGGTGCCACCCTCCCGCCGCAAAAGGGCGGGAATTCGGGCCGGAAAGATGGTAATAGGACAGAGGCCCTTCGGGGGCGAAGGAGGGCAGGGCGATGGAAGAGATGACGGCGTATCGGCCGGTGACGCCGGAGATCGCGGCGGAGTTGCAATCCGTCGTCGGGGAGAAAAACCTCATTGTCGGCGACGAGGAGCGCCTGCGGGGCTACTCGCACGACGAGGTCGCGGGTCCCGAATACGCCCGCATGCCCGAGGCCGTCGTCAAGCCCGTCACGGCCCGAGAGGTCTCTGCGATCCTGAAGATCGCCAACCGGCACCGGGTGCCCGTGACCCCGCGGGGCGGCGGGACGGGACTTTCCTGCGGGGCTGTGCCCCTCTTCGGGGGCGTTGTCCTTTCCCTCGAGAGAATGAACCGGATTCTCGAGATCGACCGGGAGAACATGGCGGCCGTCGTGGAGCCCGGCGTCGTGACCAGCGAGATCGGCAAGGCGGTTCAGGAGTTCGGCCTCTTCTACGCGGGATACCCCATGAGCTTCGAGTCCTGCTTCATCGGGGGCAATCTGGCGGAGAACGCCGGGGGCGGCCGCGCGATCAAGTACGGCGTCACGGGGCACCACGTCCTGGGCATGGAGGCCGTCCTTCCCACGGGCGAGATCGTGGAGATGGGCGGGAAGCGGGTCAAGGACGTCACAGGCTACGACCTCATCCACCTGCTGGTCGGCTCGGAGGGGACGCTGGCCGTCTTCACGAAGATTGTCCTGCGACTGCTTCCCCGGCCGGCCGCCGCGGCGGTCCTTCTCATCCCCTTCGGGAGCGCCTCCGAAGCCGTCGAGGCCTTCCCCCGAGTTGTCGCCCGTGCGGGCATCCTGCCGACGTCCATCGAGTTCATGGACCGCCTCTCCGTGGAGACCGTGTACAGGTTCCTGGGGGAAGCCCCGCCGAGGCCGGGCATCGGCGCCATGCTGCTCGTCGAGCTCGACGGCTCGAGCCGCGCGAAGGTCGATGAGGAGATCGAGCGGATCGGGGAGCTGTTCCTCGAGGAAGGCGCCCTTGACGTCTACGTGGGCAACACCCCCGCGACGGAGCGGAAGATGTGGGCCCCCCGCGTGAACCTCGCCGAGGCCTTCAAGACCCTCTGTCCCGTGCAGAGCCTCGAGGACATCGTCGTCCCCACGGCGCGGATCCCCGACCTGATCCGGGAGCTGGAGCGCCTGGCGCTGAAGCACGACGTCCTGATCCCGTGCTACGGTCACGCGGGGGACGGCAACCTGCATGCCACGCCGGTCAAGAAACCCGAAACCCCCCTGGAGACCTGGAAAGAAAGGCTGCCGCAGATCCTGACGGAGCTCTACGGGAGCGTCCGCGGCCTCGGGGGGACCATCAGCGGCGAGCACGGGATCGGCTCCAAGCGGGCCCCCTACATGCCCATCGTCATGAGTCCCGAGATGATCGACCTTCAGAAGCGGATCAAGCGGCTCTTCGACCCCCTGAACATCCTCAACCCCGGGAAGATCTTCCCCTGAAAAACGGGAAGGGGCCGGCTGCCCTTCATCCCAAGGACATCGGCCCACTGCCGAGTCTCGCCACCTGGAACGTTCCCCGCGGAGCCCTCGATCCGGCTATTGGATCCGCCGGTCGCGCCACAGCAGGACGTTGGCCCGGTTCGTCATGGCCGGCGGGTTGATCCCGATGCGGCGCGAGTGCACGCCGCCCGTGGCGCTGCTCGCCGTGACGAACAGGTCGGGCGACTTCGTGCTGGGGTTGTAGGAGATCATCGGCGCCGAAGGCACGCCCGCCCCGAGGCTCATGCTTTTCGCCGAGCCGGTCATGATCCCCGTGCCGCCGACGAAGTCGATGCCGTAGAGAAGGCCCGTCCCGCCGGAGCTGCAGGTGCTCGCGGCCCCCGAGGTCGGCGTGAAGGAGGTGAAGTAGACCACCCCGCCGAAGACCGCCGAGTCGGACAGCACTTTTTCCCCCGTGCCCGCCAGGCTGACGTACCAGCCCTTCCGGGTGTCGCTGTCCGTGTAAGTCGACGAAGTGATGTTGATCAGGTCGGCCAGCGCCCGCGGCGCTGCGGCGTCGGCGTCCTTGACCGCATAGAACTTGTTTGCAACCGTGGTCCCCGTCACGTCGACGCGGTCCCCCGTGCCCCAGAAGACCCAGAGGTTCCCCCTCGCGTCCCGGGCCGCCGAGGGGATGGCGTAGACGGCGCCCGTCGTGCCGGCGAAAAGCCTCCCGCCCGCCCAGTTCGCCGTGTTGCAGGAGGAGCCGCTGGCGTAGGAGCAGAACTTGAATCGCCACAGCGTGCCGCCCAAATCGCCGATGTAGACCCGGTCGATGAAACCGTCGTTGTCCGTGTCGATCATGGCAGGCGAGCCCGGAAGGGCATAGGCCATGTTGGCATCGCCTGCATGCGTGTAGCTCCAGAGGATGCTCCCGTCGACCAGGTCGACGACAAAGAAGCCCTTCCCCCGCTTGTCGCAGTCCGTGCCCGTGCAGGAAGACAGGTTCTGGCCTCCCCCCATGAATCCGACCCACTTCTCGATACCGTTGATCTTCACGCGGCCGACGTAGATCTTGCTCCAGGGCTCTCCCAGGTAGGGCGCCTGGGCCGCCGTGGGGTTGAGTCGCCACTTGTAGACGGGGGCTGCCGTGGTGTTCGTGACGTCCAGGGCGTGGTAGCCGCAGTAGTACGGGTAACTCGTCGAGTAGTTGCTGTCGAAGCCGGAGGTGCAGGTGTTCGAGGAACTCCAGAGGTAGCTCATGGCTCCCCGGCCCTCGGCGAGGATCAGCAGCGTCCTCCACTCCGACAGGAGCTTCACCCCTCCCGGGACGACGGGGGGCACCGACGGCAGCCACACCTCGGCCACCGAGATGGGACCGTCGACGAAGTACTGGTGCGAGAGCCCCGTCGGGTGCACGTTGTGGGCGATGTTCTTGAGCTTGTGCAGGAAGTTGGGCGGGATGAAGCTCCAGACCTCGGCCCCGTCGCTGGTCCGGAACGCGTGGAGCTGGCCGTCGTTGGCCCCCGCCACGACGATCCGCTTGCCGTTGGCCGTCGTCCGCACGTTGGCCGTTCGGAAATCGTCGTAGGCCGTCGGGTTCCGGGGGTCGAAGTTGTCCCGGAAGTACGGGGTCGGGGTTCCCACCGTCACGGGCGAAGAGCGGAAGATGTCTCCCAGCTTCCAGTTTTCGATGTTGTAGGCGCTCTCCCCCCGGACGTAGCCGACGATTCCGTCGCGCTCGCCCGTGGTCGTCACCCCCAAATCCGCCGCAGCGATGTTGGACGTGGTGAACGCCGCGAGCGTGCTCGACCCTTTGTAGGTGTAGATGCTCCGGCTTGCCGCCGTCGCGGCCTTGAGGACGGATCCGGCGTCCCAGAGGGCCGCGCCCACGGTACCGTCGGCATTGAGGGAGTACTTGGTCAGGTGCCCGGTCCACATGGGGTCCGTCCCCACGGGCTGAAAAGAGGCCTCGTAGAGGTAGTTCTCGTCGGAGGCCCTCGCCGAGGCGACGGAGGCCGTCGCGAAGGACTGGCTCGATTCGCGGATCAGGTTCAGGGCCTGTTTGAGGGCCGTCTGCAGCTCGCCGCCGTTGTTGGCCATGAAGGCGTAGCCCTGCAGGGGGATATAGCCCGGGTCGTTGTTGACGGCGAAGCAGTACCCCGTCCAATCGCAGGCCCCCGTGAGCTGGGTCTCGTTGACAGAGCAGGGGTCCGGCGAGAAAGCGGCGAGGTTCAGGGCCGCGGTGCTGCCCACGTTTGCCGCCAGGGGGTTGTCAGTGCCCGCGTGATACGCCATCCACTCGAGGGTGTACTTCTCGTGGGACGGCGCGTTGGAGCCGAAGCCCACGACGAAAACCTTGTATCCCGCGTCCTTCAGGGCCTTGGCCCGCAGGACGGAGAGCCTCCTCTGCTTGTACTGCGTGGGGGCCGTGCCGTCCCCGTAATCGCAGGAGTGGGTGTCGCCGCCGTCGGAGATGAGGATGACGAACTTCTGCCGGCAGTCCTTCGCCGGGTCGGCGGCCTTGTGTGCGTCGAGGTAGGTCTTCGCGTCCCGCAGCGCGCTGTTCATGGGGGTGTCGGAAGCCGTCTTCTCGCAGTAAAAGCTCATGGGCAGGCCGGCCGAGGCCATGGTGGTGCACGCCGTGTCCTCCTTGGTCTTCGTGCAGGCCGTTCCGTTTCCGTTGGAGTTGCAGTACAGGTCGGCGTAGGGCGTGCCGATCTCCCTGCGGATCCCCGTCACCTCCGTTACGAAGTCCAGGGCCAGGTAGTAGGCGATGTAGCCCACGCGGACGTTGAGGCTCGTCTCGTCGCTCGAGTCGATCTTGTTGTCGCGGTTGTCGTCCAGCAGGTTGAAGACGGCCCGCTTGGCGATGATGTAACGGCGGCAATCGGTCCACCCCATCCCGTCGACGATCGAGCAGTCCTCGTTGCCGTAGGTCTGGAACACCCCCGCCGGATTGCGCTTCATGCTGCCCGAGAGGTCGAGCATGATCAGCACGTCGGGCTGGATCGAGTTGAACAGCGCCGTTTCATCCCCCCCGTGGCCGCTCACGGGACTGACAAGGCACGCGATCGCGAGCAGGGTTGCCGCAAAACGGGTTCGCAAGGTCATAAAACGCTCCTATCGGGACATGGTGGAGATCTCGACGGGCCCGTACCCGACTTCCACGTCGACGGTTACGCTCGTGTTGTATGCCGTGTTCCTTCCCGTCACGGCGGCGCTGTAGCGGGACTGCCCCCACATCTGCGCTCCTCCGATGGCGTACCCGTTGAGCTGAAGGGTCGACGAGCCCGTCTGGGGCACCGCCGGCTGGGCGATCGAGTACTGCGTCGTCGCGTCCTGCCCGCCGCTGAGGGCCTGGAAGTTCACGGGGAACACCGTGCCGCTGAAGGCCGTGGCGGGGTCGAAGATCCTCGTGAGCTCGTGCACGCCCGTCTCGGCCGCGTTCAGGGCCTTCTTGTCGCCCACGGCCCGCATGCTGACCCGGATGTCCCCGCTTGAGAGGTTCACTGCCAGGATCCCCACGGCCAGCAGGATCAGGTTGGCCAGCAGGGCCGCGATGAGGGCGAATCCGTTTTTGCGCGCCAGGGATTTCATTCCGTCCAAACCTTTTCAGAACTGGATGCCGTGGTTACGGGGAACCACGCCGGTCGAGTAGATCATCCTGCGCCGTTGCGAGCCGCCCAGGGAGGGGTCGGTGTCCTCGCTGTCCACGACGAGGGTGATCTCGATCCGCCGGATCTGGCCGATCGCGCCGGGCAGGCTGCTCGTGATGTCCGTGCCCGCGCTGTTGAAGAAGCGAAGCAGCGGGGTCGCCGTGTCCCCGTTGACCACCCGGACCGCCTTCACCTCTCCGGCCGCCCCCCCGAGGAACGACTGGGCGCCGGGGGTTGCCGGCGCGCCCGAACAGGTCCAGGTCTGCCTCGTGATGCGCTGGTTCGCCGTGTCCAGGGTATACACGATGATCTCGTTGGCGGCATCCCCGCAGGAGCCGTTTCCGTTGAGGTCCATCTGGATCTGGATCGTGCCGGCCGCCGCGTCCTGGATGCCGCGGCGCGCCGCGTCGCCCGCGTTGCAGCTGGAGATGTCCGTCCAGGGGTTGGTCACGTTGGAGTAATTGGGGTTGTAGGAGGCCATGCGCAGCTCCATGGCCATCACCTCCAGGGCCGCCCGCGCGTCCTGCCCCGTCGTGACCTTGCGGTCGATGCCCGTGGTGGAGCGCTGTCCCGACCACACCGCCGTGTACACGGCGGCGAGGATCGCCATCCCCACCGCGACGGCGATGATGCACTCGACGAGCGTGAAACCGCTCTCGCCGGAGATCTTCTTCGTCATTGCCGGAACGTCTCCTGCCGGGTCACCGTCATCGATTCGGCGATGCCCCGGTTGTTGCCGGGCCAGGTGACCCTCACGTCCACCCGCCACGCCGTGGACCCGAGCGACGAGATCGTTGTCGCCGCCGTGTAGGTCACGTCGCCCTTCTGCGGCGTCGTGCCGCTGCTGAGGTTGCTGGGGTAGATCGTCCGGGTCGTCGTTCCCGTCGTCACGGTGTTCGCGGGGTTCATGATCCGGATCTCGTTCCTCTCCAGCTCGCTCTGCAGGATTCCCGCCGCCCGTCCCATGAAGTCCGATCGCCCCGCCGTCTGCCAGGAGATGGGCTGCATGGACAGCAGCGCCATGATGCCGACGGCCGTCAGGAAAAGCGTGATCACGACCTCGATGATCGTGATCCCTTTTTCATTGCATCGTGTACTGGACATGGGTCCTGCCTGCCAGGTTCGAGGTGATCTGCGCCGTCGAGTTCCTGCTGTTTCTCAGCGTGATGGTCCGGTTGTCCTCGCTCAGAATCCCCCGGGCCAGGAAATTCACCTCGTTTGAGGTGAACGTGGTCGCCGCGATCCGGATGCCGCTCCCGTGCTCGGCCAGGGTCTTCGTCTGTGTTTCGGCCGGGGCCGTCACGCGTTCCACGGCATACGTGTTCGCCGGATCGAGGCCCAGGGTGATCCGGTACTGGGCGTTTTCCGCCTTGGCCCGCTGCTGTGCCTCGGCCATGTCCGACACGATCTGGCGGGCGGCCGCCTTGAGTTTCGTGTTTTCGATGTACCCCCGGAAGGAGGGCAGGGCGATGGCCGTCACGATGGCGAAAAAAAGGAGCGCGAGCACCAGCTCGATGAGGGTGAATCCGCTCCCGCTCAAGATCGTTCGCCGCCCGTTTTCCATGTCCCTTCTTCCGTCTCGACTGCCCGGGCTGCCCGGGGAACTCACGCGCCAGGAACCCGGCTGTGCGGGGTCCCGCCGGGTCCGACGCGGCGGAAGGCCGGAATGAACGGCTCCGTCTCGTCGTGGCCACCGGAAGGCGACCATGGAAGCTCAAGGCCGGCAATCCTGCTGCCCTGTCCGTTCCCCGGTCGCCGACCGGAGACTTTGCGCCCCGCCCTTTCGGGCGGTTTGCCGTTCACAGCCCTCGATCGTGCATGCGAAATATCCCGGCGTCCGAATCCGATCCCGGACCGTGACATCTCTAGGTCTTGTTTTCGGAAGAAAGGGGGCCGAACTTAAAGGAAATGTCGCTGAATGGGTCAATGCGGGTCGATCGGCGCAGCCGCCGTTGCGGATACGGGGGTTCTTCAGTCACCGCCGCGCCCGAGCGGATACATACCT
>CAYZKT010000016.1:8107-17077 GCA_964478885.1 uncultured Syntrophaceae bacterium
GTTATGGGGACCCCCCGTTGTGGGTTATGGGGGTTTTTATTTAACCCCCCGCCCGTTGGGTTAAAAACCTTTTTGGGATTTATCGTTTATTTTCCTCCACCCCGGACCGGATTGCCGGCGCGCGCGTCCGGAAAATGACCGGCGTCGCCTGCCGCGTTTTTTCGCCCGGTCGTCGGTAACGCCCGGGAGATTGGTATTCCGTTTGCAAAGGCAGGGACGGAGTTCGAATCACACATTCCACTGAGGAGGTTTTTCATGTCTCGCAAGTCGATCGTTCTGAGTCTCTCTCTTTCACTCGTCCTGCTTGTGGCCGGCAGCGCCGTTGCCGCAACGCTGAGCGGCGCCGTCACTACGAGCAAGAAGGGAAGCCAGATGTCCCTTCCGAAAGAAGTCCCCTTGGCCGGTGCGCAGGTCATCATCGGAAAGGACGTGCAGCTAGATGTCGGCGGCTCCGGGGCGGACACCATCCGCGGAAAGGTGGCCGCCAAAGCCGTGACGAATGACAAGGGGAAATTCACGGCGAACCTGCCGGGCGGAAAGTACACCGTCATTGTGTGGAAGACGAGATACACGCCTGCCACCTATACCGTGACCGTGCCGAAGACGAATTTCAAGGGGCATATCAGCATCCAGAACGAGCGGATTCTCCACACGAGCCTGTCGTTCAGGTAGGCCCGCGCAACGTTCCTTCTTGCCTTTCGCACCGGGGGGCGGGACCGCGCCAGGTCCTGCCCCTCCGGCGCATGCCCCTCCCGATGCGCCTGCAGGGGCCCCGCCGCCGATGTCGACAACGCGAAAATCAGACGTTCTTCGTATGGGAAAACCGGCCGTCCCGGGGTATAGTGGCGTTTAAGCCTCGGATGGAGTCAACGGACATGGAGAAGAGAGTCGGCCCCGATCGTCGCAGAAAGCCCACCCCCATGCTGAGCCGTTACTCGCTGTTCCGCGGCAGGCGAAGCGGGTTCCGAAGGAAAGAGGACCGCCTGCGGGGCGGATATGTCGACCGCTACGGCCACCGGCTGTTCGGCGTATTGCTGGCGCTCGTCGTGCTGAACGTGTTCGACGCCCTGTTCACCCACATCATCCTGGATTGCGGGGGCACGGAGCTCAATCCGGTCGCGGCATGGGCCCTCGACGCGTTCGGGAATCACTTCATCGTCTGGAAGCTTTCCGTCATCGGGCTCTGCGCGCTCACCCTGTGTCTGCTGAGCAAGTTCCGAGCCGCCAGGGCCGCGCTGGGCGTGGCCGTCGCGCTTTACGGCGGTGTCGTGTGCTACCAGATCGTGCTGATGTCCACCATGCCCTGATCCGCTCCTCCCTTGCCGGCCGGGCGAGGCCCCTCTTTCAGCCGTCATTCCGGTCCCGCGCCCGTCGAGAAGTAGGAGTGAAAGACCCGGTTTTCCCTGCAGTCGAAGCCCCGGTAGCGCATGTTGAACTGGTTGAGCCCGAAATCGACCTCACGGTAGAGGTCCTTGGCGCGAAGCTCCCCGCGAAGAAACCGGACTTTCGTTTCTTCGATGAATCCGATGAGTTCGACGATTTCACGCCGCAGGGACACCGCCGTTCTGCCGTCATCGAGCGGGGCAGTGATCCGGGCGATCTCGCGGCTCAGATCCCCCTTCAGATCCCGGCTGTCGGTGACTCGCAGGATTTCATCGCGGATGACGAAAATCTGTTCGAAGGTCATGGGTCGCATCCTCCCGGGTTCCGTCATTGCTGCGGGGTGAAACCGAAGAACCGGCAGATTCGCGTGAAGAGCCGGTGCAGTTCCCGCTCCTCGGCGACCTTCACCGAGACTTTCTTGCCTTTCAGGATCGCCCTCCGCAACTCGCTCACGCAGGGGGGGTTCTCCTCGCTCATGATGACCGTGACCGCGTTGCCGGCCTTCTCCAGCACGATCAGCTCTCGGGTCGGGCAATGCTCTTCCCCGACCAGCGATCGAAGATCGGACGGCGTGAAATATCGGGGAAACGGCAGGTTTTCGTTCAGATAGACCATGGAAACTTCCTGTTGCATCGTGACACCTCCCCAGGGTTTCGGTCGGGCGTGGTTCTCCCGGTCGTTACGCTTGTGCCTGCCTGCCAGGGGCAACCTGTGTGCCGCCGCGGAGGCGTCGACGAATCCGCAACGATATCGGTCAAGTAAGGGAATTTCGGGCGGGTGTTGGCGGTCCCCGCTTCGGGCCCGTTGTCCCAAGTTGGGCCGCGGTGCGTGGATCGTTGAGGATATCCAGGGGGTTAGGCGGTTGTGCCGAAACGGCGCAGTCTGTTCTGGAGCGGTCCTGCGGGGCGGGTTCCCGGGTGGGGCTGCGAAGAGGGCGGTGCCTCAGAGGAGAGGGTCGATCATCGAGCGGATTTCCCGGGTGATCTCGTTTCGGATGCGGCGGTTCCATTTCCGGGCCGCATTGGCCGACCCGTAGATGTTTCCCAGGTAGAAGGGGACCCCGACGCCCCCGACGATGCCGGCGACGGCATAATTCTCCTGATGGATCGCTGCCGCAGTGCCCGCGATGAAGAGGCCGTTGACGAGAAAGGCCGTGATGCCGTCCCCGTAGTGTTCGGCGTAGATGTAACCCGACCCGGGCAGGACGGCCGAAAGAATGCCGGCCAGGACCGGCGACTTCTCGGGGAGATCCCGGTAGCGGTCGATCAGCGCTGCCGCCTCCCGGACGCTCTCCCTGCCCGCGTAGTCCGGGTACCGGTCCAGAACCCGTTGCAGCACCCGGCGGCCCTGCTCTGCCTTGTCTTCATCGAGCGCCGCAAGACTGATCACCACAAGCGACCGGGGTGCATAGACCGTAGCGGGGTGCTCATCGGCCAGGGTCTGCAGCGTTGCCCGAGCCTTGTCGTAGTTCTTCTGCCTCCAGTGGCTGACCCCTTCGAGATACGCCGCCTCGACGGCGTATCCGCTGGCAGGGAATTTCTGCCGAAGGGCGGAGAAGTTCCGGGCGGCCGTACCGAATTCCTCACCCTTGAAGTGGGCCAGCCCGATTGCGAAGGAGGCGTAATCCGCCCTTGCGGAATCGGGGAACAGGATCAGGAACTTTTTGTATTCCGTGACGGCCCGGTAGTACTCGCTCTCCTCCATGAAGGCGTCGGCGATTTTCAGCTGAACATCCCCCGTGAGCAGGACGGCCCCGTCCTCTGCGCAAAGAAAGGCGCCGGGGGCAAGGGCCAGGAGCAGAATAAGGACGATCGGCAGGCGCAGGAAACGTGCTTTCATGGTTCGAAGAGAAGGTTGTCCGATACGGGATCGTAGAGCTTGCCGTTCGGCAGCCGCGTGTAGCCCGGCCGCTCGAAGACGTTGCACCGGATCTGCCGGTCCCCGATCAGGATGACCCCCAGGACGGGGCCCTGGTCCCGGATGGCCTTTCGGCCGTAGTTGGAGCAGCTCGGGCGGAACCCGCAGCGGTCGACCCCGCCGATGGGCGACACGAATCGCTGGTAGATCCCGATCAGCCCCAGCATGGCCAGTCGCACGCTGGAGGTTTCCCGTTCCTCGTTTCCCTCCGGGTCGCGCACGGCCTCCCCGGGACCTTTCATCATGAAATCAGAACCGCAGGAGTACGGGACGGGCCCAGCCAAACAGAACGCGGCGAGCATCGTCGCTACGATGAGAACTCGCCGCAAATCCATCGTTTGAGGCATAAACCCCACCGCCCCGTCACGATCGGTCGACGGGAAACGTGCTTATTTCTTCTCGGCCGGAGCGGCCTTATCCAGGATGCCCTTCTTGGTCTTCTCGTACTCTTCCTTGGTGATCGCGCCGTTTTTGTAGGCCTTTTCCAGATCCTCGAGCTGCTGCCCGACGGTCGGCTGGTTGATAATCTCCGTTTTCTTGATTTCCGTCGTATTGTCGGGCCCGCAGCAGGCAACCATGCTCAGCCCGAAGACGACCGCCAGGACCACGGCGAAAAGGTTCGTTGCTTTCATCGCTTGCCCCTCCCAGAGAAGTTATATTCGCTGAATAGCATGAAATCACCGGTCCGGCAATTCGGATTTTCCGCGCCTCCCGGAGGCGCTTCTCTGCGTTGCCGGGCCTGCTCGTTCAGCCGCACCGGGCTTCCGAGACGGCGCGGTTGACCTTCCAGAAGGGACAAAAAATCCCGGCGGTCGAAAAAGAGGCCTTCGCAGGGCAGTGCGACAGGCTCCGGGATGAATTCCAGCGGAAACGCGAAGCAAAAGGGGCCCCCTGCATCCGGTTCCAGGGCTGCAGGGCCCCCTTTTTGCTAGAACTCGTATCTCAGGTAGCCGAAAACCCCCTGGTCGTCGGCGCCGCTGCGGAACTCGCCCGTGTACTTGAGCGATGCCGAGAAGCCCCCCTCGCCCAGCCAGGACAGGCCGGTCTCGAAGCGCGCCCCATGGCGTCCCGTCTGCTCCCCGGGCATCGAGAACTCCGAGCCCTCCACGCCGGCCAGCGACGCGTTGACCCTGCGGTCATCGAGCCGGAAGTCACAGGCCCAGGCAACCCCCGCTTCGGGGATCAGGTGTCCGAAGGGCGCCTCGTAGGATCGGGCGATGCGCAGGCCCGCATCGGAGACAAGCGACCGGGTCCGGTCGTCGTGAATTCGCAGGCTCAGCCCGTCGCCGGACTCCTGGAACCCCTCTTCGTAGGACTGGGTGAAGAGCACGGAAACGTAGGGCTCGACCACCCAACGGTTCACGTCGATGTATCGCCCGCCCGAGAGGTATGCCGTGAAGAGGTTCCCCTCGCGATCCGCCCCCGCCGATTGCGCGAGGGATCCCACGACAATGCTGCGGCGGTTCTCGTAGTGGTTCCGGGTGAGGGACAACGCGCTTTCCAGGTAGGTCTCGCCGGAGGACCAGCTGCCGTAGATGGAGCTGGAGGCCCCGCCCAGGCTGCCCGCTGCCATGCGGTCCTCGATGCCCACGCTGCCTCGGCTGAACCCGCTGCTGAAGCCCGTGATGAGACCGTCCCCGTGCAGCTGATCGTAGCCGATGACCGTCCCGTTCATGCGGTAGTCATACCCCGCCTGTCCCCCCGCACCGGCGAAGCCGGCCCGCTGGCCGAAGGCGCTCATCCAGCCTCCGTCCTGCGTCTCGGCCGAAGAGAGGCGGCCAAGCTGCCAGGCCTGGTCCGGCTGCATCCCCGCGTCGGCCCCCGCCTTGAACAGGGACAGCGTGTTGGCGAACGCCCGCGTCTGTGCGGCCGCGCCGTAGCGAGAACCGCTCAGGCGCAGCGCCGTCATCCGGTTGTGGAGGCTCCGGATGGTCTCCCGGGAGGCCGCAAGCGACGCCTTCCGGAACCGGTCATAGGTGTTGGGATCGAGACTCGTGAACGCCTTCTGGAAGTCCAGGGCGGGAAGCGCCTGGAACTCCCCGAGGATCTCCGCGGCCTTGCCCGTCGCATTGACCGCTGCCTTGTCCAGCATCTGGGCGATCCGCATCTGGACGGGGTTGGTCGCCACGGTGGTGCAGCTCTTCGCGTGGGCCTCGACCTCCACGCGATCGCTGAACCCCGCGACGCTGAAAGAGAGAAGCGGAACGGGCGCCGGCAGGGTCTCGCTCATGAACCAGCCGTTCACCGTGTTCGCCGTGAGGATCGGGTACTTCGTGCCGTCGGCGTAGAACCCCTTGCCGCGTACCACGTTCAGACCCCCGTCGAGCCCGGCGGCGCCGTTGACGGCGAGACGGCCGTGGCTGCCGTCGCTGTTCACGCGGGCCTGAAAGACGCCGTCCGCGGGCATCTGGTAGCTGTGCGCGACGGCCAGCGAGCCGCCGGTCATCTCCAGGCGCTTCAGCTGCGCAAGAGAATTCACGGCGTAAGTCCCCGTGCCGTCCTTGACGGCCGTCTCGAACCCGGAGAGCGGGGCACCCAGGGCCCCGTCGCCCGAGAACACCAGGGTGTCGCTGCCGGCCCCGCCGGTCACGTTGCCCGTGACCGCCAGGCTGCCGTTGAAAACGATCGCGTCGTCGCCGCTGCCGAGGTCGATGATGCCTCTCGTAACAGAGCCGGCCTCCAGGGTGACCCGGTCGCTGCCCCCGCCGGTGCCGATGGCGACGCCGGGTGTCTCGATCGAGACCCCCGTCGCGATTCCGGTCTGGGAGGTCCGGATGCTCCCCGCGTTGGTGACGGTGTCGTTGCCGTCGCCTGTGAGAATCCCGTAGGCCCGGGCCCTGGCCGATCCGATGACCACCGCCGCCCGGGCCGTCACGTCGATCGTGCCGTCGTTGCGGATGACGTTGTCGCCGTGGCCCGCATCGATGCCAGTGGCCGTGGCATCGGAGGAACCTAACGCCGTCGTGGCCTCCGTGAAGACCGAGAGGGTGCCGCGGTTCTCGATCCGGTCCGACCCGTCTCCGGTTCGGATTCCGGAAGCCGTCGCTTCAGCTCCACCCAGGCTTCCCGAGAAAGCGATAGACCGGACGCCGATCGCGCCGTCCGAGAGGATGACGTTGTCGCCGTGGCCCGCATCGATCCCGGCGGCGGATGTCACGCCGCTGCCGCCGAACAGCACGCCGCCCGTCGCCAGGGCGCCGACGGTCAGGGTCCCCGTATTCGCGATGGCGATGCTGTCATTGCCCGCTGCCGCCTGGATGCCCAGGGCGCTCACGTTGCCCGCGGCGATGAGGCCTACCGCGTCGCCCTGGCTGGCGGTTACGGAGGCCGAGCCGAGGAGGATGATGCGGTTGTGGCCCGCCCCGGCGTCGATCCCGACGGCGCTCAAGCCCGTCAGGACCGTTGCGGTCTTCCCGAGGGCATTGACCTGCAGGGAGCCCTGCTCGCCGATGACGATCCCGTCGTTGCCGCTGCCCGTCTGGATCCCCCAGGCCTGCGCGGCGCCCGACGGGGACCGCCTCTCCACGTCGTTGTCTTCCGTCTCGGCGACGGCCGTCGGCTTCGCGGCGGCCGTCACGGTGATGGTGCCGTTGTTCACGATGAGGTTGTCGCCGTTGCCGGCCGTGATGCCCCAGGCCGTGGAGACCGCCTTTGCGGTGGCCCTGGCTTCCTCGGTGGCCAGGTCCCCTGCGTCTTCTTCGGCCCAGGCGCGGCCTGTTGCCTCCGTTTCCGCCGTGACGGTCAGCTGACCGTCGTTGACGATCACGTTGTTCCCGGCGCCGACATCGATCCCCGTGGCCGTCGCATCGGCCCCGGCGTTGACGATCGCCCTGGGGGATCCCAGGAAGGCCCCTGCTGAGGCCTCGCCTTCCGCCTTTGCGTAGGCGTTCACTTCGACGATGCCGAGGTTTACGATCCAGTCGTTCCCGCCGCCGCCGGTGATGCCCGTGGCGAAGGCCGCAGCCTTGGCATCGGCCCCCGCGGCGGGCGGGCCGAAGGTCACGGTCGAAGAGCCGCTCTGCCTGGCTGCGGCTTCGGCCTTCACATTGACCGTTCCCTCGAGGCCGTTCAGGATCCGGTTGTCGCCGTCTCCGGCTGCGATGCCCTCGGCCCTGGCGGTTGTCGCCGCCTGGCCGTTCGAGCTGGCGGTGCCGCCGAAGACATAGGTGGATTTCCCGATCTCCGCGCCGGACAGGGCCGTGACGGTCAGCTCGGAGACGTTCTCGACGCAGTCCCCTTTCTCTCCGCCGGAGATTCCCGTCGCCTTCGAGTCTGCAGACGTGGTGCCGTAGGTCACGGTCGCGCCAAAGGCGGCGTCGACGTCGGCCTTTGCCGTCAGGTTCGACGAGGCGGTGACCGTCAGAGCCCCTTCGTTGTAAGTCCGGTTGGCCCCGGCCCCGCCGGAGATTCCCACGGATCGCGAATCGGCCGTCAGGGCTTCCTGCGCCCCGCTGGTGCCCCCGAAGGTGAAGCCGGATGCCTTCAGATTCAGGGCCGAGGAAGATCCGACAACGAGGGCCCCCGCGTTGAAAATTTTGTCGTCCCCCGCCCCGCCGTCAATGCCGACGGCCTGCGAGACGCCCCCGGATATCACGGTTCCCGAGGAGGTGCCGAAGGCCGCATCGGAGCTGCTCCCGGTTGTCAGGGTTGAGCCTGCCTGGAGCGTGATGGGGCCCCGGTTCAGGATGAGATCCGCGCCGTCTCCCCCCGAGATTCCCGTCGCGGAAGTCGTTGCCGCGAGCGTGGTCCCCGACGTGCCGGTCCCCCCGAAGCTGAAGGAGGAACTCGTCACCGTCAGGGTCGATGATGGCGTGACCCGGATGGACGCGTTGTTCTCGATCCGGTCGTCCCCCGTGCCCCCCGAGATGCCCGTCGCCTCGGTGACGGCGCCCGACGCGGAACCGGCGCCCGAGGACCCGAAGGCGACATCTGCGTTGGCCCTGCTCGTGAGAGCCGCCGTTGCCGTCAGGGACAGGTCGCCGTCGTTGCGGATGAAGTCCGAGCCCTCTCCGCCGGAAATCCCCGTGGACCGGGCGGTGGCCGTCAGCTGGCCCCCCGTGTCCCCGGTGCCTCCGAAGCTGAAGGAGGAACTGTCGAGGAGCACGGATGCGGCAGTGTTCGCGGTGATCGCCCCGGTGTTCACGATGGCGTCATTGCTGGTCCCGCCGGAGATGCCCGCCGCCTCTGCGACGGCGCCCGACGTGGAACCGGCACCCGAGGACCCGAAGGCGACGTCTGCACTGGACGTGCTCGTGAGGGCCGCCGTTGCCGTCAGGGACAGGCTGCCGTCGTTGCGGATGAAGTCCGAGCCCTCTCCGCCGGAAATCCCCGTGGACCGCGCGGTGCCTGCCAGCAGGCCCCCCGTGTTCCCGGTGCCCCCGAAGCTAAAGGCGGAATTGTCGAGGTTCACGGTAGCGGCGGAGTTCGCGGTGATCGCCGCGGCATTCGCGACGGCATCGTCACCGGCCCCGCCTGTGATGCCCCGGGCCTCGGCAACCGCCCCGGCCAGCACCGCCCCGCTGGAGGTCCCGAAGACGATGACGGAATCCGCGGAAACGGTGCTGATCGAGTTCGCGCGGACGTTCAGGAGCCCCTCGTTGCAGATCTTGTCGTTTCCGTCCCCGCCGTCGATGCCCGTCGCCCGGGTCGTCGCCAGCATGGACGACTGCG
>CAYZKT010000016.1:17087-24437 GCA_964478885.1 uncultured Syntrophaceae bacterium
TGTTCACGATCGTGTCGTCGCCCTTGCCGCCCTCGATCCCCGAGGCCGTCGTCAGCGAGGCGATCGCTGCCTTCGCCTCCGCCCACCCGGCGCCGACGTTGACGGTGACCGAGTCCGCGTCGACCCGGGACATCGCCCCGGCCAGGAGGGTCCCTTCGTTCCGGATCCCGTCGTTTCCGTCCCCGCCGCCGATCGCCCGTGCCGCCGTCGTCGACATGACGGAGGCGTCCCCGAAGGATGCCCCGGCGGAAAGAGCCGCCCCGACCTGCACGGACACGGACGAGACGTCCGCATCGGTTGCTGCCGTCGCCGTGACCGGGCCGCTGCTGACGATCCGGTCGTGACCCCCGCCCCCATCGATGCCCGCCGCATCGGCGCTCACCACGGCGGAGGAGTCGGAGAAGGACGCGCCTCCACCCGCCCCCAGGGCCACGTCGACGGAGACGCTCGTCGCTTTGCCGGTCGCCGTGGCCGCGGAGACGACCTCCCCCGAGTTGTCGATCCCGTCGCTGCCGTCCCCGCCCTCTATCCCCCGGGACAGGGCCCGCGAGTCTACGGAGGCGTCGGAAAACGCGGCGCCGCCCGCCAGGCCGATGGAACCGGACGCCGTCACCGCGATGCTCTTTGCGTCCACGTCGGCTGTCGACCCGGCCGCAACCCTGGCGGTGTTGAGGATGGCGTCGTTGCCCGCCCCGCCCGCGATGCCCGTGGCCTGGGCCAGGGCGGCGGCGGAGGAATCCGACATGGCCACCCCGCCGGCAGCCCCGTAGAGCGAGCCGGCGACCTGCACCACGACGCTGGTGGTGTCGGCGGTTGCGTTCGCGCTTGCAGTGACCTCCCCGTCGTTTCGGATCCGGTCGTCGCCGTCGCCGCCGTCGATGCCCCGGGAGGCAGACGTCGCTGCCGACTCGGCATCGGAAAGAGCCGCCCCTGCCGATACGCCTTCCTTCGACACGCTCAGCGTCACGGTCACGGCCGTCGTGTCGACGCTCGAGACGGCCTGTGACGCAACGGAGGCGGCATTCGTAATCTCGTCATTGCCGTTTCCGCCGGATATCCCCGCGGCGTCGGCCGCCGCTTCCGTCGCGGCATCGGAAAGAGCCGCCCCTCCGGCAACGCCGGTCAGGCTCCCGTTGATGCCGACGGTCACACTGACGGTGTCTGCATAGGACTCCGCTTTGGCCTCGACGGGTCCCTGGTTGGTGATTCGGTCATCGCCGTCGCCGCCGTCGATGCCCCTGGCGGCGGACAGGCTCGACGACGAGGCGTCGGAGAGGGCCGCCCCGGCGGCGACACCTGTCTTTGCGAGCGTCAGTCCCACGGTCACGGCCGTTGCGTCCGAATCGGCGTACGCGCCAGAGACGACATTGCCCGTGTTGAGGATCCAGTCATGTCCAGCGCCTCCCGAGAGGCCTGCAGCGTCGGCCACGGAGGCCGACGCGGAGTCCGAGAGCGCCGCCCCGCCGGCGACGCCCGTCAGGGCGCCGGCGATCGTCACCGTGACGCTCGTCGTGTCCGTGCGGGCATCCGCATTCGCCTCGACGATGCTCTCGTTGACAATCCGGTCATGGCCCGCGGCCCCCTCGATCCCCCGGGCCGAGGCGGTCGCCAGGGCCGAGGTGTCGGAAAGCGCCGCGCCGCCGGCCAGGCCCGTCTTCGTCCCGTTGAGGTTCACGGTGACGCTGACGGTGTCGGCCAGGGATTGGGCCCCGGACTTGATCTCCCCGGCATTCAGGATGCCGTCGTCCCCCGCCGCCCCGTCGATGCCCGCGGCCGTTGCCGCCGCCAGGGCCGAGGTGTCGGAAAGCGCCGCGCCTCCGGCCAGGCCTTCCTTGGCGATTGTTGCCGTCACGGCCACGTTGGTCGAATCCACGTCCGCCTTCGCCCCGGCGCCGATCGTGCCGAGGTTGAGGATTTTGTCGCGGCCCTCGCCCCCGGCGATTCCCGTGGTCTCTGCGATGCCCGTCGCGCTGGACTTGGACAGGGCCGCCGCTCCCGCAAGGCCCTGCGAGGCGCCGGCCACCGTCACGCCGACGCTGACGGCGTCGGCGTTGGCGACGGAACCGAACCCGGATTCCAGGCCCAGGTTGATGGTCCCCCTGTTGACGATCCGATCCTCCCCGCCGCCGCCGTCGATGCCGACCGAGAGCGCCCTGGCGACGGTCGACGTGTCGGAGAGCCCGACACCCGCCGCGAGGCCCTGCTTTGCGATCCCGACGCCCACGGAAACTCCCACGGACGTCGTGTCCGCTTTCGCGATTCCCTGAATCGTTCCCTCGTTGGCGATCGCGTCATTGCCTTCCCCTGCCTCGATCCCCCGGGCCGTCGCATCGGCCGCGGATCGGGCGTCGACAACGGCAACCGATGCGCCCACCCCCTGCTTGGCATAGGTGACCGACAGGCCGACACTCACCGCCGTCGCGTCGGACTGGGAGTCGAGTGCGATCTGCCCGGTGTTGGACACCCGGTCGTTGCCCTTGCCGCTGTCGATCCCCACGGCAGCAGCCGCGGAAGACGCGTTGCTCTCCGCGAGCGAGGCGCCCAGCGAGACGCCCTGCTCGGTGACGCCGACCCCGAGGTCGACGCCGACGGCCGTGGTGCCCGCCTTCGCCTTCGGCGAGACGGAGCCGGCGTTTCGGATGACGTCATCGCCCGCCCCGGTCTCGATCCCTCGCGCTGCGGCCTTCGCCGAGGCGTCGGCATCGGCGAGCGCGGCCGATGCGGCCAGTCCCTTCTCGGCGTTCGTCACGGTCAACCCCACGCTCACGGCCGTCGCGCCGGCCGTGGCCTCGGGGGCGATCGTCCCCGTGTTGGTGACGCGGTCCTGCCCCTCGCCGCTGCGGATGCCCGAGGCGAGGGCCTCAGCCGTCGTGCTGCTGTCGGCGATGGCCGCCCCGAGCGTTGCGCCCTTTTCCGAGATGCCGACATCGACACTGATCCCCACCCCGACAGAAGTGGCAGAGGCCTTCGTGCCGAGGGAAGCTGTATTGGAGATCCGGTTGTCCCCGTCCCCCCCGTCGATCCCCGCGGCGGAGGAAAGGGCCGCGGCAGCGGCGTCGGCGAGCGCCGCCGAACCGCTCAGCCCCTTGTCCACGTTGGCCACGTTGACGGAAACGCCGGCCGCTACGGCCGTCGAGGACGCATCGACGGTGAGGTCGCCGCCGTTTGCGATCGTGTCGGCTCCGCCCCCGGCCCGGATGCCCGCGGCGCGGGCTTCCGCCTTTGCCGACGCATCGGTTGTCACCGAAGACAGGGAAAGTTCCGGCATCTCCGGCTGCTCCTGCCCGCCGCCGGAGGGGACTCCTCCACCGTCGTCCCCGCCACCGAGGCCGGAGACTTTCACGCCGATGCTGCCGGCCACCGTTGTGGCCTTTGATGTCACCGTCATCGGCGCGGTGCTGGTGATCCGGTTGTCCCCCTCGCCCCCGTCGATGCCGACGGCCAGGGCCCCCGAGACGGCCTTGGCCTCGGCTTTTACCGAGGAGGTCTCCAGGGACGGCGGCTCCGGGGCAGACCCGTTCTGCCCATCGTCTCCGCCGTCGGTCCCCACGCCGATGCTGCCGGCAACGGCGATCGATGCCGCCTGGACGGTCAGTGTCCCCTGGTTTAAAATTTCGTCGCCCTTGTGGCCGCCGCGAATCCCGCTCGCCCCCGCCGTCGCCGAGGCGGACGCGCTGCCTTCGACATCGCCGCCCACGCTGACGGAGATCGATCCGGCGCCTACCGTGGAAGAAGCCTTCACGGTCATGGGCGCGATGTTGAAGATGGCGTCATGGCCGCTGCCGCCTGCGATCCCCACGGCATCCGCCCTGGCAGTTCCCGAGGCATTGCCTTTTGCATCTGCCGATCCGCCTTCGTCACCGGCGACTCCCACGCTGATGCTTCCGGCACCGACGGCCGCATCGGCCGTAACCGTCAGCGTTCCCTCGTTGCGGATCGCGTCGTTGCCCTCGCCGCCGCGGATGCCCGCTGCCCTTGCCCTGGATTCCGCCGACACGTCCGCCTCGGCTCCTGTCCCGACCCCTACGGAGATGGACCCGGCCCACGTCGAAGCCGATGCCGTCACCGTGACGGGTGCGATGTTGACGATGGCGTCGTCTCCCGCTGCACCCCCGATGCCGAGCGCTGACGCAGCTGCCTTTGCCGAGGCGTCGGCCTTCACCGGGGCCGATTCGCCTTCATTGCCGCCCGAGACGGCCACGCCGATGCTGCCGGCCACGGCAATGGCGGAGGCCTGGACCCTCAGGGTCCCCTCGTTGCGAATCGTGTCGCTGTCTGCACCGCCGTCAATCCCCGCGGCCCCGGCCGTCGCCTCGGCCGACACGTCCGCCTCGGCGCCCGCCGCAACCCCCACGGCGATGGAACCGGCGCCCACCGTGGAGGAGGTCCTCACGGTGAGGGGAGCGTTATTGACGACGGCATCACGGCCGCTGTCGCCCGAAATCCCCACGGCCTCGGCCGCTACCGTCCCCGAGGCATCGGCCTTCGCCGCCGCCTTGCCTTCATTGCCGCCCGAGACGCCCACGCCGATGCTGCCGGCGCCGGCAATCGAGGAGGCGTCGACAGACAGGGCCCCTTCATTGCGGATTGTGTCGTTGCCCTCGCCGCCTTGAATCCCGCGTGCACTCGAGACCGCCTCGGCCGAGACGTTTGCCTCGGCGCCAGTCCCGACCCCCACGGAGACGGAACCGGCCCCCGTGACGGCCGCGGCCGCCACATCCACGGGCGCGCTGTTGAGGATGCGATCGTCCCCCGCATTGCCGCTCAGGCCGGCGGCCTCGGCGCTTGCCCTCCCCGAGAGGTCTGCCTGGACCTTGAAATAGGGGCTCTGCACCTTGCCTTTTGCAGGGGGCTGCACGGGCAGACCGTAGATCCCCCTGTCGGTGGGATAGGCTGCCGTGACGGCGCCCGCCCCGGCCACGGCCGAAGCCTCGATCCTCATCGTTCCCTGGTTCGTGATCGCGTCATCGCCTTCGTTGCCCCGGCTTCCCGTCGCCGCGGCGGAAGCCTCGGCCGAAAGGTTCACGCGCGCGTCGTTGCCGAGGTTCATGTTGAGCGAGCCGGCCCCCGAGACGGCCGAGGACGCCACCGTCATCGGGCTTATGCTTCGGATGCTGTCGTTGCCCGGTCCGCCGTCGATGCCGACGGCCTCGGAAACGGCCTTGCCGGGAGCGTCGGCCTTCATGACGGGAGGCTTGACGGCCCAGACAGCCGGGATTGCCTTGGAGAAGACTTTTTCATTCCTGCCGGATAGATTGACCTGGATGTTTCCCGCTGCCGCCGTCGAGGTCGCCTCGACGGTCATGATTCCCGAGTGCTCGATGGAATCTTTCCCGTTGCCGCCCAGGATCCCCGCGGCGAAGGATTCCGCCAGGGAGCCCCCTGTGACGGGGGGGAATTTTCTCATGAAGGGGAGGGTGAACCCGTCGACATTGACGAAGAGGGTAAAGGAGGTGACGGTGGAATCCGCCGCCGAGGAAAGGGTCCCGGTGTTGACAAGGATGTCATTCCGGCCGCTGCCGTTGATCACGACGGACCGGGCCCCGACAAGCGCCCCTTTGGCAGTGGCTGCCGTGTCGGCCCATGCGTCGGCTCGGACCGTGCCGTTGCTGAGGACGCGGCTTTTCCCCTTCGCTGCGTCAAGGGCGGTGGCCTCCGCCTCCTGCGGCGAGGGTCCGGACGCGATGTCGGTGACGATGGCCTCCTGGCCCGGCTGCACGATGATCGCTTTGCTGTGGGCACGCTTGCCCGGATCGGCGCAGACGACGGCGTCGAACAAGGTGGGGATCAAGAGGATCAGGATGAGGCAGACAAAGAACGGGGCAGAATGCTTCCTGAGACACATGGCGGCCACCTCCTCGGTGCGGTTGCGGGTTCGGGACCGGATCCGCTCGATGATCCGGTTGTCGGCTCAAGAGCACGGTCGATAGCGGGAACAAAACGTCCGCCGGCGGCTGCAGGGAACCCTCTCCCTGCCGGTTCGCGCTTTTTCAGTACAGGTTTTTTATGAAAGGATTGTGTCGTCAGGTTCTGTGCGGGGGAGCATCCCGGCCGATCCCGGCAGGGGTTTTTCTGCCCTCACCCGCCTCACCGCTTATGCACGGTGAGTTTATGGTCTCGGCCCGTGCTGCACCGGTGCACGTTTCGGCCGTGATGCGTCTCGATGGAGGCCAATGACAAGGGGCACAACCCGAGTCGGTTGCGACGGCTGAACGCTACTGGAAAAGGAGGTGCGTGTCAACAGAAAAGGCAAGAAAACTCATTGATAAGTAAGAAGAAATGCGTAGACCACAACCAATGCAACCTGTGCAACTTTACCGGGGTGTTCCCGTCCGCTCCTCCCGCCTTCTTTCTTTTCCCCTCACGGCATGATATGAAAGGTGCCGTCGGGGATTGAAAGATATTCTGTTCCCTCAAACTCTTACCCGAATTGCTACTGGATCATGTCCGACTATCTCATCCGCGTACTGAGCGACAAGGCAAACGTCATCGGCCTGGCCTGCCGGACGACGGAACTGGTGAGCCTGGCCTGCCGGCTCCACGGGACGACGCCGACGGCCTCGGCGGCTCTGGGCAGGGCGCTCACCGGGGGGCTTCTCCTGGGGGCGCTGGCAAAACCGGGCCTGAGCGTCGGACTCAAGTTCGAGGGAAACGGTCCCCTGAAGAAGATCCTCGTCGAGGCAGACAGCGAGGGGACCGTCCGGGGGTTCGTGGGCGTACCCGACGTGGACGTGATGATCAAGGACGGGAAGCTGCACGTCGCCGGGGTCCTGGGAACGGAGGGGCATCTGACCGTCTTCAAGGACGTGGGCCTCGATGAGCCCTACCAGGGCATCGTGAAGCTCCGCACGGGCGAGATCGCCGAGGACATCGCCTACTACTTTGCCGAGTCCGAGCAGATCCCGTCGGCCGTGGGACTGGGGGTCTTCGTCGAGACCGACGGGGCCGTATCGGCGTCGGGCGGGTTTCTCGTCCAGTCCCTGCCCCCCTCGGAGGAGACGACGATCAGCCATCTCATCGGCAACATCCGCAAGATCCGATCCGTGACCGACGCCCTGAGGGAAGGCAAAACCCCCGAGGATCTCCTCGGCCTGATCTTCGAGGGCATACCCTGCAAGACCCTGGAGAAGAAGGGACTCTCCTTCCGGTGCACGTGCAGCCGCGGCCGTATCGAGCGTGTGCTCATCTCGCTGGGCTGCGGAGAGCTCAGGCATATCATGGAGGAAACAGGCGAGGCCGAGGTGACCTGCGAGTTCTGCCGCACGGCCTACCGGTTCGACCGCGGCGAGTTGGAACAGTTGATCCGCGACATCGAGTGCAGCCGGTCGCCGGGAGCCCCGGCGCCGCAGA
>CAYZKT010000017.1:0-24044 GCA_964478885.1 uncultured Syntrophaceae bacterium
CCGCCGTCGAAAGGGAGGAGAAGGAAAGAGCCCTGGAGGCGGCCCACGCGGTCCTTCTCGACCAGGAGCGGTTCCTCGCCGGGGTCTTCGACGCCATTCAGGACGGCATCATGGTCGCGGCGCCCGATATGACCATCCTGCGCGTCAACCAGACGGTGGAAAAACGATTTCCCCATGTCGGGACCCTTGTTGGCCGAAAGTGCTACGAGGCCTATTACGGCCGGACGGAGCCGTGCGAGAACTGTCAGAGCCTGATGACCGTGCAGACGGGGAAATCCGCATCCGGAATCCACCCCATCGTGGGTCCCGGCGGGGAGTGCAAGGGTTGGGTCGAGGTGTTCAGCTACCCCTGGGTCGACCTCGGCACGGGCCGGCTCAAGGGCGTCATCGAGTATTCCAAGGACATCACGGATCGCAGAAATGCGGAAGAGGCCCGGCAGCTGAGTGAAAAAAGGCTGAGGCAATTCATCGACTCTTCCCGGGATGTCATTTTTCTCAAGGACGAGAACTTCCGGTATCTTGTGGCCAACAAAGCCTGCCTCTCCCTGGGCCAGGCCCGGGAGGCGGACGTCGTGGGAAAGACGGATGTCGAGCTGTTCCCCGAAGAGCAGGCGAAGGCGTTCATAGACGGGGACCAGGCAGCCATCGCCCGTGGCGTCGAATCAGTGACTCACGATATCGTCTTCATGGATCGATTCATGGAGGTGACGAAATTCCCCGTAGAACTCGAGGGCGGCCGGGTCGGCCTCGGCGGCATCGTGCGTGACGTGACGGAGCAGCGGCAGGCAGCGGACAAGATCCGCCGCAGCGAGGAGCTCTTCCGGACCTTCGTGGATTCGTCGAAGGACTACATCTTCCTGAAGGACGAGAAGGGCCGCAACATTCTCCTGAACCGCGCCGTCCGCCAGTACACCGGGCGCGCCGCGGAGGACATCCTCGGCAAGACCGACGCGGAGTTGCTGCCGCCGGCGGTGGCCGAGCGAAGCCGTCAATCGGACCGGAGGGTCATCGAGGCGGGGAGGGCGCTTTCCTTTCACGAGCGGGAAAAGGGGCGGACGTTCGAGGTCATGAAGTTCCCCGTCCATTTTTCCGGGGATCGCGTGGGCGTCGGGGGGATCATCCGCGACATCACCGAGCGCATCCGCGCCGAGGAGGCCCTGCGAGCAAGCGAGGAGCGCTACCGGGAGCTGGCCGACACGATCCCCGTAGGCGTTTACGAGTCGGACCTGAAGGGGAATGTCGTCTATGCGAACAAGACGGCCTGGGCGATGTTCGGCCTCGAGACCGTCGATCTGGCGTCGTCGGGGGGCATCAATTTCCTCCAGGTCGTCACCCCCGAGGATCATGCGACGGCCCTGGCCAATGCCCGACGGGTCCGCGAGGAGAGAGCCCTCGTCGTGCAGGAGTACACCTTCACGAGAAAGGACGGGAGCCGGTTCACGGGCCTCGTCACGTCGCGGCCCATGATCACGGACGGCCGGGTAACGGGGTCCCGGGGGGTCTGCACGGACATCAGCGCCCTCAAGAAGGCGCAGAGCGCCCTGCGGGAAAACGAGGCCATGCTGCGGAGCATCCTGCAGGCGGCCCCGATCGGGATCTCCTTCGGCGTGGGGCGGACCCTGAAGTGGGTCAACGAGCGATACCGGCGGATGACCGGGTACGGCCGGGAACAGCTGGAAGGCAACTCCACCCGGGTGCTGTACGACAACGACGAGGAGTTTCTCCGCGTGGGGGAGGATTTCTACCGCGGGATCGAACAGGGCGGGATCGGGACGACGGAGGCCCGCTGGACGAGAAAGGACGGCTCGAAGATCGACGTGCTGCTGAGCATGTCGGCCATCTTCCCCGAGGACCCGGCGAAGGGGGTCGTTGTGACGGCCCTCGACGTGACCGAGCAGAAAAGGGCCGAGGAGGCCCTGCGGGCGAGCGAGTTGCGCTACCGCGAGCTGGCCGATCACTTGCCCGTGGGCGTCTACGAGGCGAATTTCGACGGGATGTTCACCTATTCCAACAGCATGGCCATGAAAATATTCGGCTACGGGGAGGAAGGCGTCCGGGCCGGCATGCATTTCCTTCAGGTCATTGCGCCCGAAGAGCATGAGATTGCGCTGAAGCGGGCACAGGCTGTGCGGCAGGGCAATACGGTGACCTATATCGAATACACCTTTCTGCGAAAAGACGGTACGAGATTTCCCGGCCTGCTCATGGCGAGGCCGCTCGTCCGTGACGGGCGGATCGTCGGCTCCACAGGGGTGGTAACGGACATTACGGAGCTGAAGCGAGTCCAGGAGGCCCTGCGCAAGAACGAGGCCCTGCTGGGGAGCATTCTCCGAACGGCCCCTGTCGGCGTGGGCTTGGTCCAGGATCGAATCCTCGGATGGGTCAATGAGGGCATGACCGTCCTGACGGGCTACGACGGCCATTCGCTCCGGGGCAAGAGCACCCGCATTCTATACCCGGATGACGAGGAATTCGAGCGGGCGGGCCGAAACCTGTATGACGAGATCGCCGCCCGGGGCAAAGGATCCATTGAGACGCGCTGGAAGCGCGGAGACGGATCCATCGTCGACGTGCAGGTGAACGCCGCCCCGATCAACTCGACCGATGTTTCCGAGGGGATCGTTTTCACGGCCCTGGACATCACGGCCCAGAAGAAGGCCGCCCGCATCCTGCTCTTCGCCAAGAAGGACCTCGAGAAGCAGGTTGCCGAGCAGACCCGGGAGCTCGACGTCGCCAACATGCTGCTCAAGATCGAGCTCGAGGAGCACCGAAAGACCGAGGAGGCCCTCGTCAAGAGCGAGGAGATCTACCGGGCCATCGTGGAAGACCAGACGGAGATCATCTGCCGCTTCCGCCCGGACGGGACGATCTCCTTCGTCAACGAGGCCTTCTGCCGCTATTTCGGCAAGGTCCGGGAAGAGGTTGTCGGGTCGCGCTACCTGCCGGCGATCCCGCGCGAGGACCGGAAAAGGCTCTGGACCGCATACGGGGAGCTTGCCCCGGATCGGCCCGTTTTCAACATGGAGTTCCGCATCGAGATGCCCGACGGCACGGTCCGCTGGCTGCACTGGACCAACCGGGCCATCTACGACGGCTCGGGAGATCTCATCGAGCACCAGGGCGTGTGCCGGGACATCACGGAGCGCATCCAGTCGGAGCAGCAGATCCGGGAGAGCCGAAACACGCTCCGGTCCGTCTTCGACGGTATCTCCGACCCGCTGGCCATGGTCCGCGAGGACATGACGGTGATCATGCTCAACCGGGCGGCCCTGCAGTTCTTCGGCGCATCGCTGTACCGGGAACTGATCGGCACTTCCTGCCTCGATTTCTTCCGGGCGCGGTACGGCGCGGAGGAAACGAACCTCGTCCGGGCCGTCATCGGCGAGCGGGAGCCGGCGCGTCACGAACTGGCCACGAGGGGGGAATCCGCCCGGTACGAGGAGGTGTTCGTCTATCCCGTGCTGGCCGGCGAAGAGGGGCAGCGCATGGCCATCATCCGGGTCACCGACCGGACACGGCAGCGGCTGATGGAGCGGGAGCTGATCCAGAGCGAAAAGCTCGCCTCCCTGGGGCTCCTGATCTCCGGGATCGTCCACGAGATCAACAACCCGAACAATTTCATCAGCTTCAACATGCCGATCCTGCGCGATTACATTCAGGACATCCTGCCCGTTCTTGACGAGCACGGCGCCCGGACCCCCCACTACGAGGTCCAGGGGATGCCCTACGCGGATTTCCGCACGGACGTGCTGAAGCTGCTCGAGAACATCGAGCACGGCTCCACGCGGATCAACGCCACCGTCGCGAAGCTGAAGGAATTCTCGCGCAAGAAGGACGAGAAAGGCGCCCGGCCGATCCTGCCCACAGCGGTCGTGGAACGGGCCATCGCCATCTGCCACACGCAGATCCGCAAGACGGTGAAGACCTTCGACGTGCGGGTGCAGCCCGACATGCCCGAGATGGTCACCGACCCCGACGCCATCGAGCAGACCCTGATCAACCTGCTGATCAACGCCGCCCAGGCGTCGGACAAGCCCGACTCCCGCATCCGGCTTGCGGTGGGGCGGGGGGCGAACGGGGAAGGGCTGATCCTGGAGGTCGAGGACAACGGCTGCGGGATGGACGGCAAGACGGCGTCACGCATTTTCGACCCTTTCTTCACGACGAAGGAGGAGGGGCTGGGCACGGGCCTGGGACTCTACATCTCGAAAAACCTGATCGAGTCCGTCAAGGGGTCCATTGCCGTAGAGAGCGAAATCGGCGCGGGCACGCGCTTCCGCGTCGTGCTGCCCGACCTGAACGATCCCGGTCGCCGGGAGCAAGCATCCGAGAAAGAGGGAGTCGACTCATGAGCGAAACGGTTCTTGTCATCGATGACGAAATGGATTTTCTCGACAGCGTCAAGCGGGGCCTGATCAGCGCGGGCATCCGGGATGTCCGCGCGGAGAGCGATCCCCGCGTTGCGGCATCCTCCGTGCAGCAGGGCGACCGTTACGCCGTCGCGCTCATCGACATCACCATGCCCTGGATCAACGGGGTCCAGTTGCTCGAGACCATCAAAAGCGCCAGCCCCGACACGGAGTGCATCATGGTGACCGCCGTCAACGACGCCCGCACCGCCGTCGAGTGCCTGCAGAAGGGCGCCTACGATTATCTCACCAAGCCCGTCTCCCGCGACGAGCTGGTCTCGAAGATCCGGCGCGCGATGGAGAGGCGCCGCCTGCTGGAGGTCCTCTCCGTCGGCAAGACCGGCAGCCTTCCCCAGATCAAGCACAAGGACGCCTTCGCGCCGATCGTCACCCGGTCGGAGAAGATGCTCCGCCTGCTCAAGGAGGCCGAGCTGCACGCCGCCAGCGACGTGCCCGTTCTCATCACCGGCGAGAGCGGCACCGGCAAGGAGCTGCTCGCCAAGGCGATCCATCGCTCGAGCCCCCGGGCGTCGTTCCCGTTCACCTCGATCAACATGGCCTCCCTGACGGGAAGCCTCTTCGATGCCGAGTTCTTCGGCCATACGAAGGGCGCCTTCACGGGGGCGGAGAAGGACCGCGCGGGCTACCTCGAGTCTTCCAACCGGGGCACCCTCTTCATGGACGAGGTCGGGGACCTTCCCCTCGATTTCCAGGGAAAGCTCCTGCGCGCCCTCCAGGAGGGGGAGATCATCAAGCTCGGCACCAGCACGGCACGGAAGGTGGACGTGCGCTTCATCGCGGCCACCAACGCCGATCTGGACAAGCTGCTGGCCAAGGGAGGGTTCCGGAAGGACCTCTACTACCGGCTCAAGGGGGCCTGGCTCTTCATGATCCCCCTGCGGGAGCGCAGGGAGGACATCCCGCTGCTGATCAACGTTTTCCTCCGGGAGTTCCGCGGGGAACTCACGGGCCAGGACGTAGAGGAGGACGCGCTGGATGTCCTCCTGGGGTACGACTACCCCGGGAACATCCGGGAGTTGCGCTCGATCATCCAGTCCTCCGGCAACCTGTCCCAGAAAAAACCGATCGCGGCACGGCACCTCCCGGAGTACATCCGGAAATCGAGGCCGAAGGCGGCCGTGCAGACGGGCAACGCCGGCCCGATCGTCCCCCTGGCCGAGGCCGAACGGGTCCACATCCTCCAGGCCTACGAGGGAACGACCCGCAACAAGCTCAGGACGGCCAGGCTCCTCGGGATCGGCCTCAACACACTGAGGCGAAAGCTTGCCTCCTACGGGGTGGACTGAGCCCGGAGGTCGTGACTCAAAGATCCGGGCAGGTCGCCGTGGCCTGCCCGAGGCATGCGCAGACCCCGTCGCTCCGTCGCGCATTTTCCGCCTGTCCCGGCGGGCTGCTCGCGACGGCCCATCCCATAGTGGCACACCTTCCCTTTCTCCCTGAAAAGATTCGGCATTTCTCCCATGACAGGGCCATTCCGGCATAGACCCCCCTTGTCCACTCCTTGCCATGCAGCGGGCATGTTTTTTCAACTATCCGATATCGAACGCTAAATTGTCGCGTACGAGTTTGGTACGACCGGTGCTCTACCAGGCGGCAACCACACAGTCGAGGTGACGCCATGTCGGATAGAGATTTCCCGGTACAGGATCCCGATCGCACCGCGGAACGGCCCCAGCCGGAGAACAGCGGGCCGAGGGACCGGGAGGCGGAGGCAGGCCCGCCCGGGGAAAGGCCCGCGGCCTCGGATGCGCCTTCCCGGCATGACCCGTGCCGTGCGTTCATGGAGCAGATGCCCTTCGGCGTCCTGACCGCGCGGCCGGACTACACCGTGGACTATGTCAACGGGCGATTCCGGGAGATGTTCGGCTACGGGATCGAAGAGATCCCCGACATCCGGTCCTGGTTCGAGAAGTTCGCGCACAAGCCCGTTTCGAACGGCATGCTCGAACAGCTTTTTCACGCCCGCACCCCGCGCGCGCAAGGGCTTCACCGGGAAACCGTGATTGCCGTCCAGACCAAGCGGGGCGGCCGCCGCCTCTGCCAGGTCCACTTTGTGGCCCTCGCCGACGGCCGTGTGCTCACGACCTACGAAAACGTGGCCGAGCGGGGCCGCATCGAATCGGAGTTGCAGTACACCAAGATCGATTCGGTCAGCATCCTCACCGGCGGCCTGGCCCTCATCCTCAACGGGATCGCCGACGGCCTCCAGGCCCTGCTGGAGACGATGCAGGGGCAGAACACCCCCGCGGTCAAGCAGCTCCAGGCCATCGAGCAGGAGTCCCGTTCGGCCCGGGAACTGCTGCAAAAGATCCAGAGCTTTACCGGCGGCCGGCTGAACGAGGCCCGGCCCGTCGATCTGAAGGAAATCATACGCAAGACTTCCACCATCTTCGCCAATACACGGGGCGGGATCACCGTGCGGCGCAGGCTCGATGAGAAGCTCTGGGCCGTCGAGGTCGAGCGGATCCAGCTCGAGAAGATGCTCATCCACCTGTATTTCCACCTGCAGCAGGTGTCCCCGACGAGCCCCGAGTTCCACATCGAGGCCGAGAACGCCTGTCTCTTCGCGCCGGAATCCACCCTGTACCGGGTCAAACCGGGCAGGTACGTCAAGGTCAGCCTGTCGCCGAGCACGCTGCCGCCGGCGCCCGCAGAGCGGCCGAGAGCCCTTCGACTTTCGGCCATGATGAACGATGCCGGCCTGCGGGACAGCCTGAGCATGACCTACGCGCAGTGCATCGTGCAGGGGCACGGCGGCGTGATGACCCTCACCGGCGGCGAGGAATCCTCATCGGCCGTTCATATCCTTCTTCCCGCCGCCGAGACGCCGGCGCGCGAGACCCCGGTGCGGCGCGAGGCCGGCTCGTCGGGGGGGACGATCCTCCTGGTGGACGACGACGAGGTGCTGACCGGCGTGATCCGGGAGATCCTGGAGTCGGCCGGCTACCAGGTGCTGACCGCGTTCAACGGCCGGGAGGCTCTCGAGATCTACGAGGCATGGAGAGGCGACATCAGCCTCGTGATGCTGGACATGATCATGCCCGGCATGGGGGGAGCGGAGACCTACCGGGAATTGAGGGGCATGGACCCGAAGGTTCCAGTGCTCATCGTCAGCGGCTACAGCCTGCCCGACGAGATCCGCGATCTCCTCGCGCAGGGGTGCAAGGGATTTCTGCAGAAGCCCTTCCTGATCCCCGAACTGTTCAACGCAATCCGCCAGGCGATCCGGCAGGACGACGGTAAGTGAGGGTAGGCACATGAACGGATCCGACAGGGTACTCGGGGGCAAAGCGATCTACATCGCCGGCTCGCGCCGGCTGGACAATGAGGCGCTCGCGCGCCTTCTCGCAAGGGAGGCGGAAACGCAATGCGAGGCGGTCTCCTTCGAGCGCATGGAGACCCTGGGGCGCGGGCCCCACCCCCCGGGGAGCCTCCTGTTTCTCGTCGATGCCCTCGACCCTGGCCTCCGGGCGGCGGCCCCGCAGGTGAACGGCGGCACAAACGGCATACTGCCCGCCGGGCTGTTCTCCGTCCTGTTCAAGGAAGGTCCCAACGGAAACGGGGCAGACAAGACCGTCCCGGGCTGCCGATGCGGATTTTTCTACCGCTTCGATTCCGCGGAGAGGTTCCTCCACGCCCTCCTGGGCCTGTTTGCCGATCGCCGGCCGGCGCCCGGGGAGCCTCCCGTCGGCTTCATGAGGCCGGGGAGCCCCGTGGAGCCTGCCGAGGGACACCCCCTGAGCCCGAGGGAGTTCCACATCCTGTTCCTGATGGCGGGCGGCCTCCACAACAGCGATATCGCCGCCCATCTCAACATCAGCGGCCACACGGTCCGAACGCACCTCTACAACATCTTCCGGAAGATCAACGTGCGGAGCCGCGTCCAGGCCTCGCTGTGGATCCATGAGCACGTGGATCGGTTCTTCTGCGTGCTGTAATCCCGATTTTTCCCCGCAGCCCGGGGACCGGCGCCTTTCCCGGGGCGTTCCGCCCCGGGTTTCGTCCTGCCTTCCATCGCCTCCTTCTGCCCCTTGCGAGACGGCACGAAGATCCCCTCCCGCGAGGGCGCGCCCGGGGAAACCGTGATTGAGCCGGGCCGGGCGATCTGTTACGATGGAGCCGACTCCGCTTGCGAGGAGGAAGCCCGATGAACAAAATATTAGAAGGATATCCCGTCGTCGTGGAGGTTCCCGTGGTCTGGGGCGAGATGGACGCCTTCGGCCACGTCAACAACATCGTCTATTTCCGCTATTTCGAGACGGCCCGCATCGCCTACTTCGAGAGGCTCGATGTGCCGGCGTTCCTGCAGAGGGACCCCGTGGGCCCGATCCTGGCCGAGACGACCTGCCGTTTCCGGGCGGCCCTGTCCTACCCGGACAGGGTCTCGATCGGGGCGCGTGTGGCGAGCGTCGGCGAGGACCGTTTCGTCATGCGCTATGCCGTCTTCAGCCACAGGCTGGGCCGCCTGGCAGCCGAGGGGGAGGGGACGCTCGTCTGTTTCGATTACCGGCAGAATCGGAAGGCGGCCGTGCCGGAAAAGCTCAGGGCGCACATCGCTGCGCTGGAGTCGGGAACACCCTGAAGCAAAACGGGTTACGCAAGGGTGAGGGCCGCCCCGTCGACGGGGCGGCCCTCTTGCGCGCGGCGTGTTGCCGGGGCTACTGCACCCGCCGGTCCCTCCAGTGCAGGATGTTGGTCCGGCTGGCGATCGTGGGCGGGGTGACGGGTGCCTTCTGGGTGTTCGAGCCGATCCCCGCGCCGCCGCTGATGGTCACGTAGAGATCCGGTGTGCTGCTGAAGGGGTTCATGGACAGCACGGGCGCCGTGGGGATGCCCACGCCGAGCGTCATGCTCCGGCTGCCGCCCGACAGGGAACCGGCGCCGCTGATGTACGACACGGCGTAGAGCTTTGCCGTGCCCGCCTGGCTGCAGGGATCGACCGTGCCGCTGGCGGGGGTGTAGGTGGTGAAGTAGACCTGGCCCCCGAAGATGGAGGGGTCGGAGAGGCACTTCTCGCCCGCCCCCGAGAGGGTGATGGTCCAGCCGTTCTTCGTTGTGTTGTCGGTGTAGGTGCCGGCCGTGATGTTCTCGAGGGAGCTCAACTGGAGCGTGCCGGAAAGCGTTTTGTCCTTCACGCCGAAGAGCCGGTCCGTGGTGGTCCCCACGACGATGGGCTCGGCCTTGTCGCCGGTGCCCCAGTAGAGCCAGATGTTGCCGCTGCCGTCGCGGGTCGCCGTCGGGGCGTCGTAGACGGGCCCGATGCCGGCCTCCCGCGCGAAGAGCCGCGAGCCGCTCCAGTTGGCGGTGGAGCAGGACGATCCGTCGGCATTGAAGCAGAACTTGAAGCGCCAGAGATTGCCGCCCAAATCGCCGACGTAGGCCGCGTCGATGAAGCCGTCGTTGTCGGAGTCGATCATCGTGGGGCTCCCGGGAATCGCGTAGGCCAGGTTTGCGTTGTCCGCCAGGGTATAGCTCCACAGGACGTTGCCGGTGGACAGTTCGATCACGAAGAAGCCTTTCCCGCGGGTGTCGCAGCCCGTCCCGCTGCAGCTCGAGTAGTTGTGGCCGCCGCCGATGAAGCCGACCCATTTCTCCTGGCCGCCGACCTTCACGCGGTGCACCATCATCTTGCTCCACGGGTCGCCGAAATAGGGCGCCTGGCTTGCCGACGGGCTGATGCGCCACCTGTAGGCGGGGGAGGCCGTGTTGGTGATGTCCAGGGCGTGGTAGCCGCAGTAGTAGGGGGTGTCGACGGAGTAGACGTTGCTGAATCCGCTGTCGCAGTGGGTCGATGCGCTCCAGAGGGTCTGCGTGGCGCCCCTGCCCTGGGCGAAGACCAGCAGGGTTTTCCAGTCCGAGGCGCTCTTCGTGGTCCCGTCGCCGCTTCCCAGCCACACGTCGGCCACCGAGATGGGGCCGTCCACGTAGTACTGGTGGGTCAGGCCCGTGGGGTGCGAGGTGTGGGCGATGTCCTTGAGCTTGCTCAGGAGGTTGGGGGCGATGAAGCTCCAGAGCTCGGCGCCGTCGCTGGTGCGGAAGGCGTGGAGCTGGCCGTCGTTGGCGCCGGCCACGACGATGCGCTTGCCGTTGGCCGTCGTGCGGACATTAGCGGTGCGGAAGGTCGCGAAGGCGTTGGCCGTGTCCCGGGTGTCCCGGAAGTACTGCGCCGGCGTGCCCACCGTGATCGGGTTGGAGCGGAACGTGTCGCCCAGCTTCCAGTTGTCGGGGTTGTAGGCGCTCTCTCCCCGGATGAACCCCACCACCTCGTTGCGCCTCGTGTCATCGGCCACGCTGAGGTTCGCGCTCGTGATGTTCGACGCGGTGAAGGCGGTCAGCGAGCCGGCCTTGTAGGCGTAGATGTTGCGCGCGGAGGCCGCCGTCGACTGGAGAACCGAGCCGGCGTCCCAGGCGACGCTCCCGATGCTGCCGTCCGTGTTGATGTTGTACTTCTGGATGTGGCCCTGCCAGAAGGGCTCCCCGTTGGCGGGCTGGAAGGTCGCCTCGTAGAGGTAGTTCTCGTCGATGAGCCGCGTGGAGGCCACCGAGGCCTGCGTGAAGGAGTACGTCGCTTCCCGGATGTGATTGACGGCCTGACGGAAGGCCGCCTCGAGTTCCGCGGCGTTGTTGGCGATGAAGGCGTAACCGGAAAGAGCCGCCGTCCCGGGGTCGTTGGCGACGGCGAAGCACTGGTCGCTCGTCCCGTCGCAGGTGCCCGTCGTGGAGGAGCCGCCACAGCTGCTGACCAGGGAGGGGTCGAAGCCCGACAGGGAGCCGGCGTTCGGGACCAGGGGGTTGTCCGTGCCGCCCCAGTAGGCCATCCAGTTGAGGGAGTTCTTCAGGGTGTCGGGCATGTTGCTCCCCATGCCGATAATGAAGACCTTGTAGCCCGCCTCGGCCAGGGCCTTGGCGGCCAGGACCGACTCGCGCCTGCGCTTGTACTGGTCGGACTGGGTGTCGTAGCCCGAGCCGCCGCAGCTCATCGTGTCGGCCCCGTCGGAGACGAGGATGACGAACTTCTGGCGGCAGCTGCGGTATGCATCGGCCGTCTTGTTCGTGTCGAGGTAGTTCTTCACGCCCGAAAGGGCAGAGACCAGCGGGGTGGCCCCGACGACGTTGGAGTAGGTCATCCAGTAGTTGATGCTCGACGTGTCCACTGAGGTCTGGTTCACGGTGCACGAAGTCGTGCTGCCGCAGTAGATCTGGGAATACTTCGTGGCGATGTCGCGCAGCTTCGCGTAGGCGCTCCCCTGGAACTTGCCCAGCCCGAAGCGAATGTTCATGCTCGTCTCGTCATCGGTGTTGATCGTCCCGTCGCGGTTGTCGTCCAGGATGGTGAAGAGGGTTTTCCGGGCGATCTCGAAGCGCGAGCAGTAGGTCGTGTATCCCGGCACGCTCTGGTCGTCGTAGAAGGGACCCGAGCAGGCGGGATTGCTGTACTGCCTGGTCGGGGAATTCCACGCATCGTGGTCCCCGGGCGGGTTCCACTTCATGCTCCCCGAGAGGTCGAGGACGATCATGGCGTCGGGGGCGACGGCCGTGAAGAGTCCCTCCTCGCTCAGCGGGTCGTCCGCCCGGGCCGGCCCCCCGGTAATCAGCATCGCAATCATCGCGATCGCACAGAGCCAGGTGCTCACTAGCCTTTTCTTTCCCTTTTCTTTCGTCGTCCCCTTCATGACGAACCTCCTTGGGTTGATTCTGGCACCCTGCAGGAGCACCGGACATGCCATGAAAAAATCAGGAGGGGCTTCTAAAAATATTTAAATGGTTACAATAAGTTACGTATTTTCGGGCGCGGCGGGAGCGGCGTGAGGGGCCTCTCGAAACGAGGCCAAAATGGCCTGGCTGCCCTGCAAGGCAGCCGTGGTGGGCTTCTCGAGGCATGTTCCAGAATGGGACGGCCCTGTTTGGACCGCCGAAACGGAAAGGCCGGCGCTTCGGCGCCGGCCTTTCGGGATGTGCATCTTGCGTGAGAGGCGGAAGATCAATCCTTGTACATCTTCGCGAAATTCCACTTCTTCCGTTTTTTCCAGCTTCCCCTGTGGTACGCGTAGCTGGCCAGCAGCGGCAGGGCCATCGTCGCCTCGGCAAAGACCATCTGCTCCGAGACGGTGTCCACCTTGCCCCACGAGGCGGCCTCCTTGAGCGTCGAGCTCGAGCAGGCCCCGTCGCGCACGTCGGCCACGGTGATCTGGACGGCGTACTGGTGCATGGGGACGTCCTTGCCCAGGATCTCGGCGCAGATGACCGTGTCCTGGACGAAGTTCTTGGGCACGCCGCCGCCGATCATGAGAAGGCCCGAGGTGGGCGCCGCGATCTTGATCTCCGTCAGCTCCCGGAAGTCCTTCACCGAGTCGATGGAGACGTGGTTCTTCGGGCGCCTGTGCTGGTGGAGCACCAGGCCGAAGCCCGCGCTGGAATCCGAGAAGGCGGGGCAGAAGATGGGCACGTCGTGCTCATAGGCCGTCTGGACGAGGGAGCCCTCCTTTTTGGCCTTTTTCGTCAGGTATTTCCCCATTTCCCTGATGAACTCGCGAGACGAGTAGGGCCGTGGCGAAAGCGCGTCGGCGATCTGCGAGACGGTCTTGTCGCAGTGCTGGAGCTGCTCCTCGTCGATGTAGGTGTCGTAGATGCGGTCGATGTAGAGCCTGCGCAGTTCATTGTCGTCGACGTGGGGCGTTCCCTGGTAGTGCCGGAATCCCAGGGCCTCGAAGAAGTCCATGTCCACGATGGAGGCCCCCGTGGCCACGACGGCGTCCACCATGTTGTACTTCACCAGGTCGGCGTAGATCTGCATGCAGCCCGCGGCGCTTGTGCTGCCGGCGAGGGTGAGGAAGATGACGCAGTCGCGGTCGGCGAGCATCCGGTCGTACATCTCGGCCGCCGAGGCGAGGTCGCGCGCCGAGAAGGACATCTTCTTCATGGACTTCACGATGTCGACGGCGTCGATCTTCGTGATGTCGATGTGCTCGACCTTCGATTTCAGGTAGTCGCGCTTGGTATTGCTGATTTTCTTTGCCATGAAAGAATCGTTTCCCCTTTGGTGATGTTGGTTCCTAATTACCCCAAGGCCCCCAAAAAGTCAAAATGGATAAGGGGTCTGGCCTGTTTATTGACATTTTCCGTTTCCAACACTTTTATCACGTTCTCCGCTTCGCCTTTCGCGCTTTCCCTATCTGTCGGATATCTTGAAACGGCAGAGGGATCTTTTCCCAGGAACTCCGCAATCTCTTTCACTTTGTATGAAAAATTCAGAGCAACCCAGGAAAAGATCGTTCGAGCTTTTGAAATTTCACGCAGCTTGCCCTTTGACCGCATATCTTCCCGGGAAATGCCCGTGATGGACTCAACGACAGCCATGATTTTCTCAAGGGGATGTCGTCTGGGTTTTCTCTTGTCCTTGATATCTGATCTTGTCTTGTCCACGATTGCATTTACGAACTGATCATCACCCAAGAACCGCTGGTCGATCGTTCCGTAAATCTCTTCCCTGTCCGCGCAGAGCTCATCGTTCATAAAGTCCTGGTAACGTCTGACGGCAAAGGTCTTCTTGGGATCAAAGAGATTCAATACGAAATCAGCGTTGACAAGGTCAGCGTTTTGCTCCTTGTGAAGGTATGCATGATGACTGGACCACGGATAATCATCGACGCTCGCGGCGATCTCGGCTCGCACCGGGTTGAGGTGGATGTACTTGACGAGCGTCAGCAGATAAGCATCCTGGTCGCAGAGGATGGCCTTGAAGCGACCTTGAAAGAGATGTCCCACCGCTGCATATTTCAGGTTAAAGTAAGCTGTGTAACTTTGCTGCAGGCCTTGCATGATCTTCGAGAGGCTCATGTCCGCTGTCTGCATGAGCAAGTGGAGATGATTGGGCATCAGGACAAATGCGTACAGCAGGTAGTGGTATCGTTCTTTGTACCGCAGGAGAAGGTCGAGGTACCGTTCGTAATCGCCCCTGAAACGAAAGATGTTTTCCTTCCGGTTGCCGCGGGCGATGACATGATAGAGGGCACCTTCGAATTCGATGCGGGGTTTTCTTGCCATGCGGGATAAATACAACCTGAACAGGGGAAATGTCAATAATCAGGCCTGACCCCATTCGTTTTACTTGCATCGGGCGGGGCGCTCTGTTAGGGACAGGGCATGGATCTCTTCTCCAGCCGCGAGGTTCTCACCGTCACGGAGCTCACCCGGCAGGTCCAGGACGTCCTGGAGGCCACCTTCGATCAGCTCTGGGTCGAGGGGGAGATCTCAAACCTCCGCCGGCCCGCCTCGGGCCATCTCTACTTCACGCTCAAGGACGAAGAGAGCCAGGTCCGGGCGGTGCTGTTCCGGCCCGTCGCCCGCGCGCTCAAGTTCGACCTCGAGGACGGGATGCACATCCTCTGCCGGGCGCGGATGAACGTCTACCGGCCCCGCGGCGAGTACCAGCTCATCCTCGACTACGCCGAGCCCAGGGGCGCGGGCGCCCTGCAGATCGCCTTCGAACAGCTCAAGGCCAAGCTGCAGACCGAGGGGCTCTTCGACCCGGTCCACAAGAAGCCGCTGCCCTTCCTGCCCTCGCGGATCGGGATTGTCACGTCGCCCTCGGGCGCCGTCATCCGGGACATCCTCAATGTCACGAAACGGCGTTTTCCCTCCGTAAACATCCTCATCGCCCCCGTTCGGGTGCAGGGGGCCGAGGCCCCCGCCGAGATCGTTGAGGCCCTGCACCATCTGAATGAGATCTCCGGCATCGACGTGATCATCGTGGCACGCGGAGGGGGATCGTTGGAAGACCTGATGGCCTTCAATGACGAGGGCGTGGCACGGGCCATCTTCGCCTCGAGCGTTCCTGTCGTCTCCGCCGTGGGTCACGAGATCGATTTCACCATCGCCGATTTCGTCGCCGATATGCGGGCACCCACCCCGTCGGCGGCGGCCGAGCTGGTCGTTCCCAGGCGCGGCGACCTCGTCCAGCAGGTCCGGACGCTGAGCGCCCGGGCCGCCCACGCCGGGGAGCGTTTCCTGAAGATCCGACGGGAGCGGCTGGAGAAGCTGGCAGAACGGGTCCGGGACCCGAGGCGGCGCCTCGTCGATCTGCGGCTCGGGCTCGACGAGCGGTTCAACAACCTGGCAGCCGCGATTGCGCGCCGCGTGCGCGCCGATCGCGAGAGGCTTCGCCACTTCGAGACGCACCTGCAGTACCTGAGCCCCGCGGTGAGGCTCGCAAACTTTACCTTTATGCTTGATAATATGAGAAAAGGCATGGTAACGGGTATCTTCCGCCAGGTGGAAACCCTCAGGGCGAGGCTGGCGGGCCACACGGCCCTGCTGGACAGCCTGAGCCCGCTTTCCGTGCTGGCCCGGGGGTACGCCATTGTTCGGACGGTGCCGGAAGGCCGGGTCATCCGAAACGCGAAGGATCTTGCAGCGGGGGATCCCGTTGGCATAAATGTTGCGAAAGGTCGGTTCAATGCCGTCGTCACCACGATCGAAGAAGAATGACGGGATGGCGGAGGCCAAGTTCGAGGACGCCCTGGCGAAGCTCGAGGAGATCGTCCGGAAGATGGAGCAGGGCGAGCTGACGCTGGACGAATCCCTGGCCTCCTTCGAGGAGGGTATCCGCCTCTCCAGGCTCTGCGCCAGGAAACTCGACGAGGCCGAACGAAGGATCGAGGTCCTTCTGAAAAAGGAGGGCGCAACGGACGTCAGGCCCTTCAAGCTCGAACCGGAAGGAGATGACCAGTAACCTGATATCCCTGGACGAGTACCTCGAGTCGCGGAAGACCCTCGTGGATCAGGCCCTCGAGCTTTACCTGCCCGCGGAGTCGACCGAGCCTCCCGTGATCTTCAAGTCCGCCCGATACAGTGTGTTTGCCGGGGGGAAGCGCATTCGCCCGATCCTCTGCATCGGCGCCGCCGAGGCCGTCGGCGGGCCGATCGACGCCGTCATGCCTGCGGCCTGCGCGCTCGAGCTCATCCACACCTACTCCCTCATCCACGACGATCTCCCGGCCATGGACGATGACGACACGCGGCGCGGCAAGCCGACGAGCCACAAGGTCTTCGGCGAGGCCGTCGCCATCCTGGCGGGCGACGCCCTGCTCACGGACGCCTTCCGGCTCATCGCGGGGCGCACCCCCGTGGGGGCCGTCAGGGCGGAGACGCTGCTCCAGGTGATCCAGGAGGTCGCGCTCGCGGCGGGCTGGTTCGGCATGGTGGGCGGCCAGGTAGTGGACATCGAATCGGAGGGCAAGGCGACCGACGAGAAGACGCTCAGCTTCATCCACACGCGCAAGACGGGCGCCCTCATCACGGTGTCGCTGAGGGCCGGGGCTCTTCTCGGCGGGGCGGACGCCGATGCGCTCGACGCGCTGACGGAGTACGGCCGCCACGTGGGGCTTGCGTTCCAGATCGCCGACGACATCCTGAACGTCGAAGGCGACGCGAAGGCCCTGGGCAAGGGGACCGGCAGCGACCGGTCCCGCGGGAAGCTCACCTACCCGGCCCTCGTCGGCGTGGAGACCTCGAAGCGCGTGGCCGCGGAGCTCGTGGAAAAGGCCGTCGAGGATCTCCGCGCATTCGACGAGCGGGCCGAGCCGCTCCGGAGGATCGCGCAGTTCATCGTGGAGCGCAGGACGTGAATGGCCCGGCTCCAGAGGCATAGAGGACAGGGTAACCAAGGCATGCTCGAACGAATCAATTCGCCGGCCGACATCAAGCTGCTCCGCCAGGACGAGCTCGAAACCCTCGCGGAGGAGATCCGAAAGGTCATCATCTCGACCTGCTCCGCTAACGGAGGCCATCTGGCCCCCTCGCTGGGCGCCGTGGAGCTGACCCTCGCCCTCCATTACGTCTTCGATGCGCCCCGGGACAAGATCGTCTGGGATGTGGGCCACCAGGCCTACGCCCACAAGCTGATCACGGGCCGGCGCGAAGCGTTCCACTCGCTGCGCAAGAGCGGCGGCGTCTGCGGCTTCCCGCGGCGCGAGGAGAGCGTCTACGACGTCTTCAGCGTGGGCCACAGCAGCACCTCGATCTCGGCGTCGGCGGGGATCGCCGAGGCCCGCTGCCTCAACGGCGAGAATTACAAAATCGTCGCCGTCATCGGCGACGGGTCCATGACGGCGGGCATGGCCTTCGAGGGCCTCAACTGGGCGGGCGACCGCAAGAAGGACCTCATCATCATCCTCAACGACAACGAGATGTCGATCTCGCCCAACGTGGGCGCCCTCTCGGCCTACCTCAACCAGATCATGACGGGCCGACGCGTCACCCGGCTTCGCAACGACGTGAAGCAGTTTCTCCGGGGCATCCCCAACGTGGGCGAGCAGATGGTCAAGCTCTCCCGCCAGGCCGAGGAGGCACTCAAGTCCTTCCTGACCCCCGGGGCCCTCTTCGAGGAGCTGGGCTTCGAGTACGTGGGTCCCCTGGAGGGCCATCGCCTCGACCACCTCATCCCGATGCTGCGCAATGTCAAGGAGCACAACCGCCCCGTGCTGGTCCACGTGCTGACGAAAAAGGGCAAGGGGTACCCCTTTGCCGAGCTGGAGCCCACGAAGTTCCACGGCATCGGCCCCTTCAACGCCCGCACGGGCGACCTCGCCGCCGACCCGGGCGGCCCCCCGACCTACACGGAGGTCTTCGGACGGACGATGATCAAGCTCGCCCGGGAAAACCCGAAGGTCGTGGCCATCACGGCGGCCATGTGCAGCGGCACCGGGCTCGACGCCTTCGCGAAGGAATTCCCCGAGCGGTTCTTCGACGTGGGGATCGCCGAGCAGCACGGCGTGACCTTCGCCGCGGGGATGGCGACGGAGGGGATCGTCCCCGTCGTGGCGATCTACTCCACCTTCATGCAGCGCGCCTACGACCAGGTGCTGCACGACGTCTGCCTCCAGAGGCTCCCCGTGGTCCTGGCCATGGACCGCGGCGGCATCGCGGGCGACGACGGCGCTACGCACAACGGCGTGTTCGACTTCTCGTACCTGCGGGCCATCCCGAACATCGTCGTCATGGCGCCGAGGGACGAAAACGAACTGCAGCACATGCTCAAGACGGCCGTCGAGTGCGGCAGGCCCGCATCGGTGCGATACCCCCGCGGCCGGGGGCTGGGCGTCCCTCTGGACGAAACCCCCGGGACCCTGGAAATCGGCAAGGCCGAAATCCTCCTGGAAGGCGCGGACCTGGCCATCTTCGCCATCGGCTACACCGTGCAGCCGGCCCTGGATGCCGCCAGGCGCCTGCGCGAAGACGGGATCGACGCCACCGTCGTCAACTGCCGCTTCGTCAAGCCCCTGGACGGGGATCTCTTGGCCCGCGTGGCCTCGGCGACGGGCAAAGTCCTCACCGTGGAGGAAAACGTCCTGGCGGGCGGCTTCGGGAGTGCGGTGCTCGAGTTGCTCGAGATGAAGGGCCTCTGCGGCATCGGCGTGAAACGCCTGGGCATCCCCGACGAGTTCGTCGAGCACGGCACCCAGGCGGAGATGCGCCGGAAGTACGGGATCGACGCGGAGGGGATCCTCGATGCGGCGCGGAAGCTCGCGGGACCGGTAAAGCCGGCGCTGCGGGAGGTGCGGGCCACGTAAAGACGAAGCTGTTATTTCAGCGGCGAAGGGTGTCAAGCCTGTCATTCCTGGCTTGACCAGGAATCCATCAGCACACTGGATCCCCGCTTCCGCGGGGATGACAAATCCAGACATGTTCTTGCCGGGCTGCTCACCCGCCGTCAGCCATTTCATGAAAGAACGATCCCCCAAAACCAGGCTCGACGTGCTTCTCGTGGACCGGGGCCTCGCTGCGTCCCGGGAGCGGGCAAGGGCCCTCATCCTGGCAGGGGCGGTGCTCGTCAACGAGCAGCCCATCGACAAGGCCGGCGCGCTGATTGCCGGGGACGCGGACGTCCGGGTCCGCGGCGAGGATCACCCCTACGTGAGCCGCGGCGGCGTGAAGCTCAAGGGGGCCCTGGATGCCTTCGGGATCCGCGTCGACGGTCTCACGGCCCTTGACGTGGGCGCCTCGACGGGCGGTTTCACGGACTGCCTGCTGCAGGAGGGGGCCCGGAAGGTCTATGCCGTGGACGTGGGCTACGGGCAGATCGCCTGGACGCTGCGCAACGACCCCCGCGTCGTGCTCTTCGAGCGGACCAACATCCGCCATTTCCAGGGCGTGGGGGTCGAGGAGCCCGTCGATCTCGCGACGATCGACACGTCCTTCATCTCCCTTCGGCACGTCGTCCCGCCGACGCTGCAGTTTGTCCGGGAAGGGGGGACGATCCTGGCTCTCGTCAAGCCGCAGTTCGAGGTGGGAAAGGGCGAAGTGGGCAAGAAGGGCGTCGTCCGGGACCCGGCGCTTCACCTCCGCGTGATGGGGGAGCTTGCGGCCTTTTTTGCCGAGTTGGGCCTGACGGTCAAGGGGACCTGCGAGTCCCCGATCACGGGGCCCGAGGGGAACAAAGAATTCTTCATCTGGGCAGTCAAGAAAGAAGGAAGTTAGGAAGAGAGGAAGATCGGAAGAGCGGAAAAGGCAACGGCAAGAACCCGAACCCGACACCTTGTTTTTCCCTGTACCCTGAACCCTGAACCCTTGACCCTGTACCCTGTTTTTCCATGATCAAACGGTTCGTCAAGAACATCGAGATCCGGCTGGCCGAAACGGCGGGCTTCTGCATGGGTGTGCGCCGGGCCGTCGACATGGTCCTCGACCTCGCCCAGCACAAGGGCGATCGGAAGATTTACACCTACGGGCCCCTGATCCACAACCCCCAGACGGTGGAGCTTCTGCGGAAGCGCGGCATCATCCCCGTGCAGGGCCTCGACGCAATCGAGGAGGGCACGACCGTCATCATCCGCGCCCACGGCATCTCGCCCCAGGAGCGGGAAACGCTGAAGAAAAAGGGGGTCATGATCGTCGACGCTACGTGTCCGAAGGTGGGGCGCGTCCAGTCGGTGATCAAGAAGCACGCCGCGCAGGACTACCGGATCGTCATCGTGGGAGACGCCGAGCACCCCGAGGTGAACGGCCTGCTGGGATACGCCGCCGGCCGCGGCATCGTCGTCAGCAAACTCGAGGATGCAGGGCGACTGCCGGCGATGGAGAAGGTCTGCGTCGTCGCCCAGACCACGCAGAGCCCCGACGCGTACCGGGCCATCGTCGAGAAGATCCGGGGCCGCGTTCCCGAGACGGTGGTCTTCGACACGATCTGCGACTCCACGGAGAAACGCCAGGCCGAGATCCAGGAACTCGCCTGCGCCATGGACGCCGTCTTCATCATCGGGGGGCGCAACAGCGCCAACACCCAGCGCCTGGCCCAGATTTCGGAGTCCATGGGCACCCCGACCTTCCACGTAGAGACGGCCGAAGAGATCCGGGGCATGGCGCTCGACCGGTACAACCGCATCGGGATCTCCGCCGGGGCCTCGACGCCGAACTGGATCATCGAGCGCGCCGTCGACACGATCCAGAACGCACGGCTGGGGGCCGACGCGCGGGGCTGGTTCTTCACACTGTGGCTCGCCTCCGTGCGCACCGACATCTACTCCGCCCTCGGCGCGGCCTGCCTGGCCCTGGCGGCGCAGTACCTCCAGGGGGTCTCCTTCAGCATCCTGCAGCTTCTCATGGCGTCCTCCTACGTGTTCTCCGTCCACACCCTGAACCGCTTCGTGGACCGGGAGGTCAGCGGTCTGCGGGGGACCTTCCGGGAGGAGGCCTACGCGAAGCACACCCGGGTCTATGTCGTCGCAGCGTTATTGTGCATGCTCCTCTCCCTGGGGCTGGCCTACATGATCGGGTTCGTTCCGTGGCTCATGCTCTCCTGCGTCTCCGTCGTGGGGGCCCTGTACAACATGCGCGTCTTCCCGAGGGGGTGGCGCTTCCGGAGGCTCCGGGACCTGCCGGGCACGAAGAATTTCTTCATGGCCGCCGCGTGGGCCCTCGTCATCGCCGTGATTCCCTACGTGGGCTGGCCGCTCGACATCTCGGCGGACATGGTCGTGGCGGCCCTCTTCATCTTCTCGATCGTGTTCGTCCGGTCGTCCCTTTCGGACCTCATCGAGATCCAGAGCGACCGGCTGCTGGGTCGCGAAACGATCCCCGTCGTCATCGGCGAGAACAGGACCCGAAAACTCCTCGACGCGATCTCCCTGTTCCTGGCCCTGCTGCTCGTGCTCTCGTACCCCCTCAAGTGGACGACATCGCTCAGTTTCACGCTGTTCCCCTGCGTATATTACATGTGGATTTGTTTCGAGCTTTGTGATAGAAAAACGGCGCTTTCCGCGGCCGTGATCAACGGACTGCTTGAAACCAATTATGTTCTCGCGGGGTTATGCACGGTCGGCTGGCTTGCCGCCCTGCGGTTGCTCGCGTGAGGACAGGGGGAGCCTTGAGAAGAAATTCCGCAGCGGCCCTGGCGGCCGTGGCCGTCTTGACTGCCTGGCTCCTGGCCGGTTGCGAGGGGTTGCGGTTCGTCCAGACGGCGGAGGAGGCGAAGGACTTCCACCCGAAGAGCATCGGGGTGCTGCCCGCCGATGTGGGGATCTACAAGGATGCCCAGGGGAAGGTCGACGGCATCATCACCGAGGTCCTGGTCGGGACGAAGTGGTACATCACGGTGATCGGCGGCGAGGAGATCCGCAAGCGGATCGAGGCGAACGAGGATCTCCGCAAGTCCGTCGACGTCTATCTCGCGAAGCTCCGGGAGCTGAATTTCTCGGACCCGGAACTCTGCAAGGTGATCGCCGAGCTCTGCGGGATCGAGGCCATCCTCATCCCCACCGTGGACGTGTGGGAGTACACCATGCTCGCCGGCGACAAGATCGCCCGGGTGGGCATCTCCATGCGGATCGTGGACACGAGGTCGGGCAAGACCATGTGGAAGGCCGGGCACCAGGTCACGGAAGAGTACCGGTTCCTGAAGCCGGAGCTCACCGGCATGGGGCGCTCCATGATCCGCAAGATGGTGGACCGGATGCCGCACTAGGGGCGAAGCTTCGCAGGGTTCAGGGTACAGGGTCCAGGGGTAGAAAAGACGGACATAATAGACACGGATCCGTCCGTGATTATATTAAGCCTTGAAAGACTCGCGTTGGGCGGTCCCGGGACTTGAACCCGGCACTCGGAACCCGGCACGACGTCGGGAGTGTCATGATGAAAGAAAAAGTCCAGGCGGCGCTCGAACAGGTCCGGCCCAGCCTCCAGCGTGACGGGGGAGATGTGGAACTTGTGGAAGTGACCGAGGACGGGATCGTGAAGGTGAAACTCACGGGCCGCTGCCACGGCTGCCCCATGTCCCAAATGACCCTGAAGATGGGCATCGAGCGGTTGCTGAAAATGAACGTCCCGGAGGTGAAGGCCGTCGAGTCCGTGTAGGACGGCGGCCCGCAACCCGGCAAGCGAATATTTACACGAAGGAGTTTCTGGAAATGGCCTACGTCATCAGCGATGAGTGCATCGCCTGCGGGAGCTGCGAGGAAGAGTGCCCCGTCGAGGCGATCAGCGAGGGCGACGAGAAGTACGTCATCGATCCGAACCTCTGCACCAATTGCGGGGCCTGTGCGGATGTGTGCCCCGTCGAGGCGATCAGCCCCGGTGACGAGGAATAGTCCTGCCGTTCCGGCCGCTGCGAGACGAGGGGAAGGGCACCCGCTCCCCTCTTTCTTTTTTGTGGCCGCCACCCCGGCGGGAAGGAGAACCCGGTTCGTCCTGGGAGGATAGCCGATCGGTCATGGCGGGAAGGTTCATCACCTTTGAGGGCGTCGAAGGGTCCGGAAAAACGACCCAGATCCGGCTCGCGGGGGAATTCCTGAGGGAGAGAGGCCTCGCGGTCGTCATGACCCAGGAGCCCGGCGGCACGCCGCTGGGGGACCGGATCCGCGAGCTGCTGCTCAACCGCGGCGGCTTCGACATTTCGGGCGAGACCGAGGTATTTCTCTTCGCCGCGGCCCGGGCGCAGCACACCGGCACCGTGATCCGCCCCGCCCTGGAGGCGGGCAAAATCGTTCTCTGCGACCGCTATTCCGACGCCACCATCGCCTACCAGGCCTACGGGCGGGGACTGCCCCTGGAGCCCGTGCGCGAAATCTGCCGCATCGCCTCCGGGGGGCTTGTGCCGCAGCTCACCCTCCTGTTCGATCTGCCCGTCGAGGAGGGCCTCGAAAGGGCCTTCCGGCGGATCGCCGGCCGCGAGGACAGTCTCCGCGAGGACCGCTTCGAACGGGAGCACCTCGATTTTCACCGGCGCATCCGCGAGGGCTACCTCGCCATCGCCCGGCAGGAGCCGGGCCGGGTCAGGGTTCTCGACGCCTCGCAGGGCATCGAGCCCACGCGGGAGGCGGTCCAATCCGTTCTTTCGGCGTTCCTGGGAGTGTGAACCATGTCGTTTGCGGACCTCTGCGGCCAGGATGGACCCATCGACGTCCTGAAGCGCGCCGTGGAGAAGCGGCGTGTCCCCCACGCCTTTCTCTTCTACGGGGCCGAGGGCGTCGGGAAGCGCACCGCCGCGCTCGTCCTTGCCAAGGCCCTCAACTGCGAAGCGGGGGGCGCCGACGCCTGCGATGCCTGCCTGTCCTGCCGCAAGATCGACAGGGGCAACCACCCGGATTGCATCGTGATCGAGCCCGAGGGGCAGTTCATCAA
>CAYZKT010000018.1:0-3203 GCA_964478885.1 uncultured Syntrophaceae bacterium
GCTCACGGCCCTGAGTTTGTCGAAGGGCTCTCCCGCGAGGGGAGAGGAAGTCTATATGGTAGGGGAACATTCCCCCTCCTCCACTTCCTCCTCCCACCAGGGGAGGAGAACAAGGGAAGGGGTCTTCATAGGCCGTCTCTCCCCCGGGGGACCCTTGCGGGCCCCCCGAAGGTAAAGATGAAAGGGAGAGATGGAGTTGGGGAATTGGGTTCGTTATGAAGGGGAGGGGACTGTACTCACCCTCACCCGTACCCTCTCCTGTCGAGGCAGAGGGTTCATTTCATTTGACAGGGCTCTCTGGTCTGATCGGTCTGTCCCGTCCAGAGATTGCTTCGCTACGCTCGCAATGACAAAGGACTTAATGCGGGGTTTGAGCCCCTCGCACCGACAACTGGTTATTCCCTACTATTTTTTTGCCTTCTTGGCTACTTTTTTTTCGTCCTTCAAAAGGTCCTTCACTTTCTTGAGGGCCTTGTCGATGTTCTCGGGCTGGGTGCCGCCGGCCTGGGCCATGTCGGGCCGCCCGCCGCCGCTGCCGCCCACGATGGGGGCGATCTCCTTGACGATCTCGCCGGCGTTGTACTTGCCCGCCAAATCCTTCGTGACCATGCACAGCAGCATCGCCTTCTCGCCCACCTGGCTGCCCAGGCACAGGATGCCCGAGCCCAGCTTGTCGCGCAGCTTGTCGCCGAAGTCGCGCAGGGCCTTCACGTCGGAGACCTCGACCCGCTCGGCCAGCAGCTTCACCTCGCCCACCTTCTTGGCCTTCTTGATGATGTCGCCCGACTCCTTCGCGGCGAGCTTGCCCTTGAGGCCCTCGATCTCGCGCTCCAGGTCGCGCTGGTGCTTCATCAGCTTGTCGACGCGCTCGGCCACCTCGAAGGGGTTGGTGCGCAGCAGGTTGGCCACCTTCTTCAGCTCGTGGTCTTCCTTCTTGATGAACTTCACGGCCTCGGGGCCCGTGACGGCCTCGATGCGCCGCACGCCCGCCGCCACGGCGGACTCGCTCAGGATCTTGAGAACGCCGATGTTGCCCGTGCGGGTCACGTGGGTGCCGCCGCAGAGCTCGGCGCTCACCTTGCCCATCTGGACGACGCGGACCTTGTCGGCGTACTTCTCGTCGAAGACGGCGTGCGCCCCCGTCTTCATGGCCTGCTCCTTGTCGAGGACGCTCGTCTTGACGGGGAGGTTGGCCTGGATGAACTCGTTGGCGATCGTCTCGATGCGGTCCAGCTCGTGGTCGTCGATGCGGGAGAAGTGGGTGAAGTCGAAGCGCAGCCGCTCGGGGTTGACGAGCGAGCCCGCCTGCTTGACGTGATCGCCCAGCACGGCGTGCAGGGCCGCATTCAGCAGGTGCGTGGCCGAGTGGTTGGCCTCGGTGGCGCGCCTCGTGTTGCGCTCGACCTTCATGTGCACCGTGTCGCTCACCTTGAGGGTGCCCTTCTTGAGCTTGCCGATGTGGGTGATCAGGTTCTCGTCGGGGCGCTGGGTGTCCCAGACCTCGAAGAGGAAGCCCTCGCCCTCGATGACGCCCGTATCGCCCACCTGGCCGCCCGTCTCGCCGTAGAAGGGCGTCTGGTCGGTGAAGATCTCGGCGTTGGTGCCCTCGGTGATGACGTCCACCTCGTCGTCCTTCCTGAGGATGGCCGTGACGAAGGAGGTGGCCTCGGTGACTTCCTCGTAGCCGACGAGTTCGCTCTTGATGCCCTTCAGGGAGAGCTTCTTGTAGCTGTCGGCCACGGCGCTCTCGCCGCTGCCCTTCCAGCTCTCGCGGGCCTTCTCGCGCTGCTCCTCCATGAGCTTCTCGAAGCCCTCCATGTCGAGGGTGAGCTTGTCCTTTTTCACGATGTCGGCGGTGAGGTCCGAGGGGAACCCGTAGGTGTCGTAGAGCTTGAAGACCACCTCGCCGGGGATGATGCTGCCGCCCGCCGCCATAAGCTTGGCCACCTCGTCGGTGAGGATGCGCAGGCCCGTGTCGAGGGTCTCGAGGAAGCGCTGCTCCTCGTTGAAGATGACCTTCTGGACGAAGGCCATGCGGTCGACGATCTCGGGGTAGGCGTCCTTCATGACCTCCACCACCGAGGTGACGACGTCATTCAGGAAGGGCTTGTCGAAGCCCAGGAGCTTGCCGTGCCGGCAGGCGCGGCGCAGGATGCGCCGCAGCACGTAGCCGCGGCCCTCGTTGGAGGGCAGGATGCCGTCGGCGATGAGGAAGAAGACCGCCCGGGCGTGATCGGCGATGACGCGCATGGAGACGTCGTTGTCGGGGCTGTCGCCGTACTTCTTGCCGGCGAGCTTCGCGATGTAGAGGATGATGGGGGTGAAGAGGTCCGTGTCGTAGTTGCTCTTCTTGCCCTGCACGATGGCCGCCAGGCGCTCGAGGCCCATGCCCGTGTCGATGTTGGGCTTGGGCAGGGGAACGAAGCTGCCGTCGAGCTGGCGGTCGAACTGGGTGAAGACGTGGTTCCAGATCTCCAGGTGCCTGTCGCAGGAGCACTCGACGTTGCACTCGGGCCGGCCGCAGCCCACCTCGGGGCCCTGGTCGTAGAGGATCTCCGAGCAGGGGCCGCAGGGGCCCGTCTCGCCCACCATCCAGAAGTTGCTGTCCATGCCCATGCGGACGATGCGCTCGGCGGGCACACCCTCCTGCTTGTTCCAGATCTCGAAGGCCTCGTCGTCGTCCTTGTAGATGGTGATCCACATCCGGTCCTTGGGCAGGCCCATGACATTGGTGAGGAAGTCCCAGCCCCAGGCGATGGATTCCTTCTTGAAGTAGTCGCCGAAGGAGAAGTTGCCGAGCATCTCGAAGAAGGTGTGGTGGCGCGCCGTGTATCCCACGTTCTCCAGGTCGTTGTGCTTGCCGCCCGCGCGCACGCACTTCTGGGAGCTTGCGGCCCGGTAGTAGCCGCGGTCCTCCAGCCCGAGGAAGCAGTTCTTGAACTGCACCATCCCCGAGTTGGTGAAGAGCAGCGTCGGGTCGTCCTTCGGGATGAGCGAGGAGCTTGCGATGACGGCGTGCCCTCTCTCCCGGAAGTACTCGAGAAACTTCGCCCTGATCTCACTGGATGTCATGTATGGTCCCCTCCTGGTGTTGTGCCGGATGATCGTCTCTTCGGTGCCCCTCTCCCAGCCTTCGGCTCTCCTCCCCTGGCGGGAGGCGCTGGAGGAGGTGGCGGCGTCCACCAGCCGGTTTGCGCGGCTGT
>CAYZKT010000018.1:3213-23281 GCA_964478885.1 uncultured Syntrophaceae bacterium
GGATTTCATTTATGGGCCCCTCCTGGTGTTGTGCGGTATGATCGTCTATTCGGTTTCCCTCTCCCTTGACGGGAGAGGGCAGGGGTGAGGGTGAAAGGCTGTGTTCCCCCTCACCTTTATCCTCTCCCACCAGGGGAGAGGAAATTAAGTGTGTAGGTCCTCTCACGCCGGGGGAGAGGAAATCGATTGCGCAAGTCCTCGCCGCTCTCACTCGGCGTCGTATGCCGTTCCCTCCTCGTATGGTCCCAGGTAATCGAGAATCAATCCCAGATGGTAGCCTTTGCCCTGGAGCGCCCGGGCAAGGGCCAGCCGTTCCTTTTTGTCGAGGCCGCCCGGGCTGTGGCCCTGGAGCTTCTTGGCGGCGTAGCGGGCGATCCCCTCCTTCTCGGGGAACTCCTCGCGGACCTCGCGGATGGCCTCTTTGGCCGCCTCGCGGGAGATGCCCTTTTCCCGCAGCTGCTCCTCGATCTTGCGGTTGCCGTAGAGGCGGTTCACGGCGAGGTGCCGCGCCCGGTTGACCGCAAAGGCCTCGTCGTCGAGATACCCCAGCTCGCCGAGATTTTCAAGTACCCTGTCGATGACGGATTTCGAGAAGTCCCGCTCGCCGAGTTTCTTCCGCAGCTCCGCCCGGCTGCGCCCCCTCAGGGCCAGCAGCCGCAGGGCCCGCTCCCTGGCCCTCTTGTACTGGAGGTGGTCCTCCATTTATCGCTTCTTTTCCTTCTCCGGCGGCTTCTCCGCGGGGGCCGGTTTCTCGGGCTTTTTCACCCCGAACTTCTCCCGGACCTCGTCCTCGATTTTCGCCATCAGCTCGGTGTTGTCCTTGAGCGCGAGCCGCACGTTCTCCCGGCCCTGGCCGAGGCGGTCGCCCTTGTAGGAGTACCAGGTGCCGCTTCTCTCGACGATGCTGTTGTTGACGGCCAGGTCGAGCACGTCGCCTTCCCTGGAGATGCCCTCGCCGAAGATGATGTCGAACTCGGTCTCGCGGAAGGGCGGGGCGACCTTGTTCTTCACGACCTTGACGCGGACGCGGTTGCCCACTACGTTTTCGCCCTGCTTGAGGGCCGTGATCCTGCGGATGTCGAGGCGCATGGAGGCGTAGAACTTCAGGGCGTTGCCGCCGGTCGTGGTCTCGGGGTTGCCCATGAACATGCCGATCTTCATGCGCAGCTGGTTGATGAAGATGACGCAGGTCCTGGACTTGCTGATGGTGCCTGTGAGCTTGCGCAGGGCCTGGGACATGAGGCGCGCCTGGAGGCCCATCTGGGCGTCCCCCATGTCGCCCTCCAACTCGGCCTTGGGCACGAGGGCCGCCACGGAGTCGATGACCAGGACGTCGAGGGCGCCGCTGCGCACGAGCGTCTCGGCGATCTCGAGGGCTTGCTCGCCCGTGTCGGGCTGGGCGATGAGCAGGTTGTCCGTGTCGACGCCGATCTTGCGGGCATAGCCCACGTCGAGAGCGTGCTCCGCGTCGACGAAGGCAGCCAGGCCGCCCATCTTCTGGGCCTCGGCCACGATGTGGAGGGCCAGCGTCGTCTTGCCGCCCGCCTCGGGGCCGTAGATCTCGATGACGCGGCCGCGGGGGATGCCGCCCACGCCGAGGGCCATGTCGAGGCTCAGCGAGCCCGTGGGGATCACGGGCACGTCGATGACCTCCTCGCCGCCCAGGCGCATGATGGAGCCCTTGCCGAACTGGCGCTCGATCTGGGCGATGGCAAGCTCTACTGCCTTCTCGCGATCCTGCTCGTGTGATGCCATTCCTCTATTCCCTCCTGGAGGTTGTGATCGTTCAGGTTTTGATATTCTCGACTGCTCAGGTTTCCCTCTACCCGACCCCGATATTCTCTTCCCCTGGAGGGAGGAGCAAGAGGAGGGGGACGTTCTTCGTACCTATTTCACCCTCACCCTTGCCCTCTCCCGTCAAGGGAGAGGGGAAATTTGGCCTCTCCCGCGAGGGGAGAGGAAGATCAAGGAAGAGGGTCTCTACAGGCCCAGCTTGAACTTCGCCAGGGGCGTGTACACCGGGCCCGTGGGCTTCAAATCGCTGCGGAACAGGATCATCTCCGTTGCCGTGAACGCCCCCGCGGCAAACCCCTTGTGGTCCTCGATGGCCTTGTCGAGGCCGTCGATGCGCCTCTCGGCCTTCATGCGGCCGATCGTCAGGTGCGGCCGGAAGGGACGCTCCTCCCGGGTGAACCCCTGCGCCTCGAGGGCAGTCTCGATCTGGGCCTGCAGGGCCGCCAGTTCCTTTACGCCTTCCGTCATGCCCACCCAGAGGACGCGGGGCCGGCTCAGGTTCGGAAAGACGCCGAGGGTGCCGATGGAGACGGGCACCGGGCCCAGGGCCGGCGCCTTTGCCTGCAGGGCGTCGGTGATGTTGCGGATGTCGCGCTCGGCGATGTTCCCGAAGAACTTCAGCGTCAGGTGGATGCTGCCCGGCTTTGCCCAGCGGATGACCCCCGTCATGGAGCGTCCCAGACGGTACTGCACCCGCTCGAACTGCTCGAGGATCTCCTTCGGGATCTCGATGGCCAGAAAGGTCCGGATCGTGTTGTCACTGGACATGGTCTTCCTCCGCGAGGAACCGTCGTGTGAGCTCGAGAGCCCACTGGGTCGTGATTTCCTTGATGCGCCTGCGATCCCACTTGAAGGCGAAGTCGCGGCAGACGGTCCGCTTGCCGTCGGAGACGGCGATGAACACGGTGCCCACGGGCTTTGCGTCGGTGCCGCCCGAGGGACCGGCGATGCCTGTCGTCGCAAGTCCGATGTCGGTGCCGCTCTTTTCGCGGACGCCCTCGGCCATGAGGACGGCCGTTTCCCTGCTCACGGCGCCGTGCTCGCCGATGATCTCCCCGGGCACGCCGAGCAGCTCCGTCTTGGAGCGGTTGCTGTAGGTGATCACCCCGCGCTCGAACCAGGCCGAGCTGCCGGGGACGTTGGTGATCCTATCGGCGATGAGACCTCCCGTGAGCGACTCGGCCACGCCGATCGTGAGCTTTTTCTGTGTGAGCAGGGCGCCGATCATCCCCTCGAGGGTGTCGTCGTCGTAACCGAAGATGTTGCGCCTGAGGCGCTCCACCACGCCCTTCTGGATGAGGGCGATGTCCGCCTCGGCCTTCGCGCGGTCGGGGCTCCTGGCCGTGAGCACCAGGTGGTTCTCCGGGAAGCGAGGGTAGAAGCCCAGGCTCACCGTGGTGCCCGCCAGGGGCAGGTCCGCCAGCGCGCTGTCGATGAGCGCCTCGGCCAGGCCGAAGAGCTTGATCGTCTTCGTCAGGATGAAGGTCTTGCCCGCCTTCTGCTCGAAGAGAGGGACGAGCACCTCCGGCGTCATCCGGTTCACTTCCATGGGCACGCCGGGGATGACGACGATGACTTTTTCGCCCCGCTTCAGGACGTATCCCCAGGCCGTCCCGACGGGGTTGCGCAGCGGCGCGGCCCCCTGCGGGAACATGGCCTGCTTGGCGTTGTTGTCGGTCCAGCGCAGCCCGCGCGAGGCGAAGCGTTCCTTGATGATCTGCAGGACCGCCTCGTCCGTGTAGAGCGGCAGGCCGCAGTACCTGGCGAGGCACTCCGTCGTGATGTCGTCGGCCGTGGGGCCCAGCCCCCCGGTGACGACGACGGCGTCGGAGCGCTCCAGGATGAAGTCCAGCGCCTCGCCGATCGCCTCGGCGTAGTCGCCCACGGCCATCGACACGGGCACCTCCCAGCCCCGCACGTGGAACTCGCGGGCGAGGTAGGACGTGTTGGTGTCGGCGATGCGGCCGCTGGTCAGTTCGTTGCCGATTGTGAGAATCCCTATCCGCATTCCGGGCACCCGTCAGAAGTCGAAGAACCGCAAGGCAAGCAGAAGCACCACGTTCGCCCAGATTCCCGCCATGACGTCGTCTCCCACAACCCCCCAGCCCCCGGGAAGCCTGTCCTGGCACCACTTTGCCGGCTGTGGTTTCAGGATGTCGAAAATCCTGAAAAGAAAGAAGGCCGCCGCGACCCGCCAGCCCGTGGGGGCTACAAAGGCAAGCGACCAGAGCAGTCCGACGATCTCGTCGATGACGATCCGGGGGGAATCCTTCCGATCGAAGATCCTCTCCGCCTCACCCGATGCGTAGACGGCAAGAAGGGTGAGGGCCGACACCGTTGCCAGGTAAAAGGGCCAGGATAGAGACGAAAGGGCCAGATAGAGGGGGATGGCGACGAGTGTGCCCGCCGTGCCGGGCGCGAAGGGCGAGTAACCGCTTCCGAGTCCCGTGGCGATGAGCTTGACGACCGTCTTTCCCAGAGAGGCCTCCCCTTCGACCTTCAGCCACTCGGCAGGAACAGGACCGGTCCCGTCCGGGCCTTTGCTATTCCTTGCTTTCGAGGGGATCACACTATCGCCTTTCGTCAATCATGTCAACGATTTTGATGTCCTTCCGCCCTGCCGGAACGGCCGCGGGGAGCCAAAATCCCCTTGACAATAGAACGATCGTTCTATATCCTGATGGGCAGGCGATGTCAAGGGATTTTCCTTTATTCCTCCTCTCCCCTGGTGGGAGAGGATCAAGGAGAGGGGGAATTGATGAATTCAGCGTCAACGATCGCAAAGAAGCTCAGGAACAGGCAGACCGATGCGGAAAAACGCTTGTGGCGCCATCTGAAAGCCAAGCAGTTGGAAGGGGTCAAGTTCAGAAGGCAGGAACCTATCGGGAAGTACATTGTGGACTTCGCGTCTTTTGACAAAAAGCTTGTCATCGAACTGGATGGCGGCCAGCACGCCGAGGATGTGCGTGATGCCGGGAGAGATGCCTGGCTTCGCACGCAGGGCTTTGAAGTGCTGAGGTTCTGGAACAATGAGATATTTGAGAATTTTGATGGGGTTTTGGCTGAGATACGGAGACATATCGTAAGTCACCCTCCCCCGGCCCCTCCCATCCAGGGAGGGGAGGGCACAATCAAGAAAGAGAGTGTTTAAGAAAATCGAGTTTTGGGGATGGAAAAGCGAACCGTCGAAACCGTGTCGAGGAGGCTGGCGGGGTTCTACCGGGACCACCGGCGGATGCCGGCCTACTCGGAGATGATCCCCCTGCTGGGGGTGCGCTCGAAGAGCGTCGTCCACTTCTGGATGCGCAAGCTCCTGAGGGAGGGCATCCTCGAGCAGGACCGCAGGGGGCTCCTGCGGCCCGCGCGGAGGGGCTTCGCCCTGCCGCTCGTGGGCGCCGTGCAGGCCGGGTTCCCGACGCCCTCCGGGGAGGAGCTGCGGGACCTCGTCTCGCTCGACGAGTACCTCGTGACGAAGCCCGAGGCGTCCTTCCTGCTGCGGGTAAGCGGCGACTCCATGACGGGCGAGGGGATCATGCCGGGGGACCTCGTCATCGTCGAGCGGGGCCGGGAGCCCAGGGCGGGCGACGTGGTCGTGGCCCAGGTGGACGGCGAGTGGACCATGAAGTACTTCACCCGGGCGAAGGGCGGCGCCGTGGTGCTCGAGTCGGCCAACCCGAAGTATCCCCCCATCCGCGCGCGGGAGGAGATGAAGATCGCGGGGATCGTGAGTGCGGTCGTCCGGAAGTACCACCTGTAAGGCTGGTGAAAAAAGGTCATCTGCTGCGTTGTGCTTCGCCCTGCGTTGTTGCGGCGTACGCCCAAAGTACGCCTCACTCCTCGGGCTCGCACGCCTTGCATCTAACCTTTTTTGACCAGCCTTGGAAGTCCTTATGATTTTCCTTTCCCCCTGATGGGAGAGGCACTACAAAATTTCCCTCTCCCTTGACGGGAGAGGCTCATATTCAAATTCCCTCTCCCTTGACGGGAGAGGGAAAGGGTGAGGGTGAACCATGAACAAATCTCGGCTTTCCATCAATGCCAGAAACCTCAGAAAGCGGCAGACCCGCGCAGAGGAGCTGCTCTGGAGAAATCTGCGGGCCAGGCAGTTGGACGATGCCAAGTTCAGACGGCAGGTGCCCATCGGGGACTACATTGTGGATTTCATTTCGTTCGAGAAAAAGATCGTCATCGAGTTGGATGGCGGGCAACATGCCGCGGCAACGACACGGGATGCCGAAAGGGATGCCTGGCTCAAAGGTCGAGGGTACAACGTCCTGAGATTCTGGGACAACGAGGTGTTCCAGAATATGGAGGGTATCTTGGAAGTCGTCAGGAAAAATGTCGCATCGACGCCCTCAGCTGACCCTCTGCAGTAGAGGAAGGGGAATCGTCCCCCTCACCTTAATCCTCTCCCGCCAGGGGAGAGGAAATTGAGGTACAGGTCCTCTTTATCTCCCTCTCCCTTGACGGGAGAGGGCAGGGGTGAGGGTGGATTGTCCTGGCCCCTCACTTCAATCCCGAAGGTTCCCATGGACCAGTTAATGCTCAACCTCCGCTCCTGGCCGCAGGCCGTCCTGCACATCGACGGCGACGCCTTCTTCACGTCCTGCGAGGAGGCCATCCACCCCGAGCTCCGGGGCAAGCCTCTCATCACGGGGGGCGAGCGGGGGATCGTGGCCTGCGCGAGCTACGCCGCCAAGGCCCTGGGGATCAAGCGCGGCGTGCCCCTGCACGAGGCGAGGAGGATCTGCCCGGGGCTTATCGTCCTGCCCTCGGACTACGAGACCTACAGTCTCTTCTCGCGGCGCATGTACAACATCGTGCGGCGCTTCACGCCCCAGGTGGAGGAGTACTCCATCGACGAGGCCTTCGCCGACCTCACGGGCCTGCGCCGCTCCTTCCACGCCTCCTACGAGACGATTGCCTCCAACATCAAGCGCGAGGTGGAGCGCGAGCTGGGGATCACCGTCTCCGCGGGCCTCTCGCTTTCCAAGGTGCTCGCCAAGGTGGCCTCGAAGCACCGCAAGCCCGCGGGCTTCACCGTGATCCCGGGCCGCCGGATCCCCGAGTACATCCGGGAGCTGCCCGTCGAGAAGATCTGGGGGATCGGCCCCGCCACGACGAACTATCTCTGGAAGATGGGGATTCGGACGGCCCTGGAGTTCGCGAGGCTCCCCGAGGCCGTGGTGAAGAAAAAGTTTGCCAAGCCCGGGCAGGAGATCTGGCGCGAGCTGCGCGGCGAATCGGTCTGCCCCGTCGCGGCCGAGGAGAAGAGCGACTACGCCTCCATCAGCAAGACCAAGACCTTCGCGCCGCCCACGAACGACCCCGAATACCTCTTTGCGCACCTGCTGCGCAACCTCGAGTCGGCCTGCATGAAGGCCCGGCGCTACCACCTCGCGCCGCGCAGGCTCATCGGCTTTCTCAAGATGAACGACTTCGAGTACCGCGGCAGCGAGGTGAAGCTCTCCCGCCCCTCGGCGCACCCGCTGGAACTCTGCGAGGTGCTGCGGGGGCTCTTCGACGAGCTCTTCCGCAGGGAAGACCTCTACCGCGCCACGGGCGTGATCCTCGCGGACCTCATGCCCGATCGAAACGTCCAGTACACCCTCTTCGAGAGCCCCCTGCGGGCCGACAAGGTGCGCGACCTCTACGCGGCCGTCGACGAGATGCGCGAGAAGTTCGGCAAGCACTGCCTGCACCTCGGCGCCGCCCACCCCATCGACAAGCTCGGCAAGGGCCGCCGCGGCACGCCCACCGTGCGCGAGCAGACGGCCTTCTTCGGCGAGACGAAGCGAAAGCACCTGCCCCTGCCCGTGCTGCACGTGAAGGTCTAACGTTTATTTTTGTTGACTTCGCGGCGGGATTTTCCGCTAATGGGGCGACGGGTTCGCGGACCCCATCCTCTTGTGCCGCACGCGGAGCGACCGACATGGATTACACGCAACACTACGGGTTCAGCAGGATGCCCTTCGGCGAGGACGCGGACCGCGAGGCCCTGTTCCCGTCGGAGACGCACAAGGAAGCCCTGGCGTCCGTGCTCTACGGGATCCGGGAACGCAAGGGCTACACCGTCATCTTCGGCGACAGGGGCATGGGGAAGACCCATCTGGTCCGGCAGGCGATGAACCGCCTCGACGAGGGGACGCGGGCCGTGCTGATCGAGTCCGCCCATGACCGGTATTACATGCTGCTCAAGGAGCTGATGGGCAAGCTGGGGATCCGCACGGCGGAATCCAGCAAGGGTCCCCTGCTGCACGAGCTCTACGAGTTCCTGATCCGGTGCCTGGAGAAGGGCGAGAACGTCGTGCTGTTCCTCGACGACGCGCACCGGATGAAGGACGAGATCGTCGAAGAGCTGCGGCTCATGTCCAACCTGGAGACGAGCCGGACCAAGCTGATCCAGATCGTCATCCTCGCGGAGCCCGAACTGGACCGCAGGCTGGGCGCGAAGCACCTGCGGCAGATCCGGCAGCGCATCCAGATCGTGCACCGGCTCGTCCCGTTCGGACCGGACGAGTCGCGCCGGTACGTCGAATACCGGCTGTCCAGGGCCGGCGGCGGAGCAGGGATCTTCGCGCCCGAGGCGATGGAGGCCCTCTGCAAGGCCGCGGCGGGGATCCCCGGCAACCTCGACGCCCTGTGCGACGGCGCCCTGGCCCTGGGGGCGGAACGGTCCGAAAACCCCGTGTCAGCCCGGACGGTGCGGGATGCGCAGCGATCCGCGGCACCCCTGGCCCGGCCCGCCACCCCGCCGGCCGCTGCCGCGTCCCCGGCGGGACCGGTCATGCGATCCCCCTGGCTCTATGCCGCCCTGACCGCCGTTGCGGCCTTTGTGATGCTGGGTGGGTGGTACTATTACGCGAAGCAGACGGCAGGCGTTGCGCAGTGGGGGTCGAAGGCCACGACGCCGACCGCCGTGAAGGCTCCCGTCGCGACCCCGGCAGCAAAGACACGGGCTCGCGCAGAAGCGCCGGTACCCGCCCCGACGGCCAAGGCCCCTGCACCCGCCCCCGCAGCCCCGCCGGCCCCGGCGAAGGGGCCGGTCGCGCAGGAGACCGTCGACAGGGGAACGCCGCTCGAGACGGTCGTGGTCCCCGAGGGGGCGACTCTCTCCTCCATCGCGACCCGGCATTACGGCTCGGCGGAGGCGATCGTCCTGGACCGCATCCTCGAGGCAAACCCGGAGATCACCGACGTGGATCTCATCCTGACCGGCAGCCAGGTCCTTCTGCCCGGGGCTGCGGAGAAGGCGAGGATCACGAAGAGGCCGGACGGGGCCTTCGACGTCCACGCCGCCACGTTCATGACGCAGCGGGAGGCAAGGGAATACGCCAGGAAGGTGGGCGCCGATCCGGCAAGGACCGAAGTCGTGAAGAGGAACGTCGGCCCCCGCAAGGAGTGGTATCGTGTCATGGCGGGCCCCTTCGGAAGCCGGGACGAGGCCCGCGCGACGCTCGAGGCCCTGGAGCGCAAGGCTGCCCCCTGAGCGTGCGGCCGTTTCCTTTTCCCTGGACAGTGCTCCGCCGATTCCCTATACTTCCGGCGTGCTGCGGAGGCGGCCATGCCTGGAAGGAGAGACCGAGATGCCCTACGAGGAAGGGGGATTCCGACAGAAGGCGCAGCAGCGCTACTACGCGGTCATGGAAACCGTTGCCCGCCCCTTCGTGGCGGCGGGCGTTTCGCCCAACCACATCACGCTCATGGGGCTCGGCTTCTCGCTCGTGGCGGGCATCCTCTTCGCCATGGGGCTCATTTTCCTCGGGGGGATGTTCCTCTGGTTCTCGGCGCTCATGGATCCCATCGACGGCACCGTGGCGCGCCTGTCGGGCAAAGCCTCGCGCTTCGGCGCCCTTTTCGACTCCACCCTCGACCGCTATGCCGAGTTCTTCATCTTCTTCGGCTTTCTCTTTCACTTCCGCGACGGCTGGATGTTCTGGGTCACGGCCCTGGCGCTCATGGGCTCCGTCATGGTGAGCTACGTGAAGGCGCGGGCGGAGGGCCTGGGGCAGAAGGAATTCCGGGGGCTCATGCAGCGGCCCGAGCGGCTCATCCTCCTGATCGCCGGGACGGTCCTCAATACCCCGATCAACAGCCTGGTCGCTCCCGGCTGCGGGGACTGCACCCTGCAGGGGACGATCGTCCTCCTGGCCGTTCTCACCAACTTCACGGCCGTGCAGAGGCTGGTGAGCAGCCGGAAGGAGCTCGTATAAAAATCCCCCTCTGTCCCCCTTTTATAAAGGGGGAGGTAAGGGGGATTTGTCATTTGCAAAGATGTTCGTGGATTGAGACGTTTTATCCTGCCCGGACCCGGCGGGCCGGGAAGACCAGGCCCATCGTGATGAACCGTGCCGCGAGCAGCTGCCTTCTTTTCTTCGCCCTCATCCTTCTTTCAGGATGTCTCCACTCCGTGCGCCTTCCCGATGCTGCCGACAGCCAGGCGGTCCGAGCCGGCGAAAAAGCCATCGTCCTGTTCCGGCACCAGTCCGTGTACGACTCGAAACCCCGCGAAACGCTGGACACCTTCCCGAGGGACGGTTTCGGTTTCGAGACGGGCTGCCTCGACGAAGACGACAAGCCCCTTGCGCCCGTCATTTACCTGTCCTCTTCCTCCGAAAAGGAACGAAAGGAAGGCTGGGCGTACCTTATCCTCAAACCCGGAAGTTACTATCTGTCTGTCGCCCGTGCGGGAGCGGACCAGAACCCGCCCGCCACGATCCGGATTGCGACGCTGGGCCGGTGGGGCCACCTGTCCGAAAAGTCGATCGATCTCGACCGCACATACTGGTTCCATGTCCCGCGGGGCAGCGGCGTCGTCTACATCGGATCGTTTTCGAATGCATGCACGACAGGGCGGGGGATCTTCGGCAACCTGATCGATCGCTGCACCGAGGTGGCCCTGCGCGACGAGACGGAGACGGCCCGCTCGATTGCCGCGGCACGGCTCAACGAATACGGGCCCCTTCAGGTGTCGCTGGTGAGGGAGTACCAGCCGGCCCTCGCCATCCCCAGGGAGACCTTGCGGGGCATGCGCTGGAGCGGCATGGGGTACGATGCCCAGATCCACCCCCTCCTTCCCGAGGCGCCGTCGAGCGCCGGTATGCGCCCGAATGCACGGGGCGCCGATCTCCATCCCATGGGTGTTGCCGTGACCGCCGGCCGGGAGCTCGCGTTCCCCGGGTGGCGGACGAAAGCACTCGCCGATGCAGCAACGATGGGCGGCCTCATCGATCTGCGCGATCTCGGAGGCGGCTATCCCCCCGGGGCCATTGCCGCTGCGTACCTGCTGTTCTACCTTCCTGCGGCGACGCTCGTGGGGGCCGTGTCGGGGGACTGGAAGGAACGGAAGTGGAAGCCCTGCGCGGAACGCCTCCTGCGCGAGGTGGCAGAGACGCAGCCTTTGAAACGGACCGAGGAGGCCTTTTTGTCGATCGCGCCGCAGGGCTCCGCACATTTCTTTCCGGCGGCTGTCAGGGATGACGATTTGCTTTCGGCGGCAGCCCGGGACCGGCTTCGAAGCGTGCTCAAACTCGAGTTGGCAAGGGTGTCGATCATGGAATGCGGCCCCGACGACAGCGTGTCCCTTGACATGGCCTTTCGATGGCGCCTGTGGGATGCGGCATCCGGGGATCTTCTTCAGGAACGGGTCGTCGTCTTCGGCAATCCCGCCGGCAGGGCGTCCAACGCCGCATTCTACGCATTGCGGCCCTGGGAGATTTTTCTGCCGGTGTCGCCTGTCTGCAGGCCCATGGAACAGCTCTGCACGGAAGAGGGCTATGCGGAATTCCGTCAGGAACTGGAGAAGGGAATCCGCGAAACGGTCAGACACATCCTGTCACCGTAACCGATCAAAGGGTTCCGGAAACGGGAAGCCGGACACCGGCCGCTCACCGGTTGACGATGTAATCCCTTCCCGGGATCGCCTCCGTTGCGAACCTCCCGTCGCCGAAATCCGGCCGGCGGCCGTTGAGGCTTTCGTTGAAAAAATGGTGGACGCAGGCCTGCCCGCCGTTGCCGACGAAATAGCGGTGCTCGGCGACGGCCTGCCCGAAATCGACGTACACCGCGTTGCCCGCCACGCGCTCCGCCTCGTCTTTCTGCCGCGTCCCGTGCTTGCCCAGCCGCGCAGTACCGATCCCGAGCCCCGCGATGCCCAGCATGGGGTCGTCGTGCCCGTAGGTGATGTACACCGCCGGGGAGAAATCGATCTTCTCGACCCACGCGGCGTGTTGATCCACCGTCGAGGACGACGAGCTGATGACGACGCTGTCAATGAGGCCGCCGGGCAGACCGCCCGTGTAGTTCGCGAGAAACTCTTCCAGGACGAAGCTGCCCATGCTGTGTGTCAGCAGCGAGACCGTCAACCCTTCCGTCGAAGCGTTGCGGATGTCGCGCAGCTGGCCGAGGATGTCGCCCAGGACAGGGCCGGCGTCCCGGGCCTCGCGTTCGGGGAAGAGACCCTTCCCGGAGGGCCACGTGAACAGGATCGGCATCACCCCGTACTCGTCGGCCAGGCTCCTGAGAATCCCCTCCCGGATGGATTTGGACGGTTCGTCCCCGCGGCCGTGGACGTAGAGCACGATGGGACTGCCCGGCGCGTCCCGGAGGGATGCCGCGACGATGTCGCGGAAATCGCCCGCGGGCCGGACGGTACCGGGAAGGACCATCAGCTCCGGCCTTGTCGTGTCCGGCAGATCCGATGGGGACTTCACCGCCTTGGGCGGCACCCGGTCCGGCAACCCGCACGTGCCGGCCGCCGGTCTCTTGCCTTCTTGGGTCCAGAGGCACCCCGAGAGGGCGGCCCCTGCGAGTACCAGGGTGAGGGCGATAGCCCCGCGTCGATTCATGGCGACCTCCTTTGTCCGGTTCCGTGCCGCCGCGTTCACTGGCTCCACTTGATCAGGAACGCGCCGGCGATCATGATGGCAGCGCCCGCGATCCGCTCGCGGATGTTCTGCTCCCCGAACCACCACGCCCCGTAGATCACCCCGAAGAGAAGGCTCAGGCGCTTGATGGCGATCATGTAGGCCGCCTCGACCTGCGCGATGGCCGTCATGTGCGCGAAATTCTCGACCGCCGCCGCGAGCCCGATGAGGGCCATGGGGCCGGGCCGGCTGAAGATGCTGCGCACCGGCGCGCGGCCGGACGCCACGGGCCAGAGCCCGACGATGAGCGCCGAAAGCACGAGGTTGTAGACAGCGGCGAAGAAGAAGGGGTTGGAATGCAGGACGGCCACTTTTCCGAGGGGCGCCGTAAGCGAGTAGATGAACGAGACCAGCAGCATGATCCACGAGCCCGGCTCGCGGATGACGGCGCGGACGGGCTCCAGGAAACCCGCCTTCATCTTGGAGAGGTTGAGGACGTAGGCGCCCAGGACGATGAGCCCGATCCCCGCGGTGCCGCCGGGCCCGATCGATTCGCCCAGGATGAACCGGCCCGTGAGGATCATGAAGACGGGCGTGAAGGCCAGGAAGGGCAGGGAGAGCGACAGCGGCGAGAGCTTGAGGGCCTTCATGTACAGGAAGAAGGCGGAAAGCTCGAGGGGCAGGGCCGCACCCATGGCCAGCCAGAAGGTCCTGTCGGGGGGTGCGGACGGGATGAAGACGAGCGCCAGGATCATCCAGGGGGCCGTGGAGAGGATACGGACAACCCCCATACGGTAGGCAGGAAGATCGCTCAGGAAGCGCTTCGTCAGGGCATCGGCCGTGGCCAGCCCCAGGGCGGCCGTGAGGGAGAGCAGAAACCAGGTCATCTCAGTTGAACCGGCCCCCCCAGTAGGCGTCCTGGCGGATCTGCTCGACGGCCCTGCCGACGAGGATGGCGGCGGCCTGTTTCAGACTTTCCGCCTGCGCGTCGCAGATCTTGAAGTTGGTCGGGATGGAACTCACTCTGGCGAAGAGTTCCGGGTGGGTGTCCCTGAGCATGCCGAATTCGAGGTGGATGAACAGCCCGCGTGTCCGGCTCTTCACATACTTTTCGAATTCGCGGGCCCTCAGCCGCTGGTTCTCCACCATCAGCAGGCTGTAGGTGTCCCTGACGTTGGAGAAATCGACGAAGTAATCCAGGAAGTGCCGCGGGTCGGGGTCGGCCGCGCTCTTCGCCTTCGTGGCCGGCCTTGCGTCGGCGAGGATCACGAGGACCGGGACGTCGCGGTAGCGGCTCCCGTTGTCGCGCAGCAGGATCCGCCACAGGGATTCGATGCCGAGGTTGTCCTGGACGCCGCCGTCCAGGAGGTGGATGTACTGTTCCGCCGGCGCGGCGAAGTTGCGCAGCGTGACGTAGTGGAAGGCCCCCGGGAAGGCGGCGGAGCCCGCAACGCCGTAAGCGACGGGGAACAGGTCGAGCCGCGAGCGGAGGGTCTCGAAGCCCTCCGCGGTGAAGCTGAAGATCTCGGGCACGGCGACGCTGTCGGTGTTGTTGGTCGCATTGAGGATGAGGTAGGGCCGCCTCGGGTTGAGGTCTCGGAAGAGGAAGCTTTGCTCCGTGTCCCTCGTCCCGCCGAAGAGGGTCTCGGCGAAGGTCTCGGCCATCACGTCGGTGCGGTCGAAGTACGTGGCGTATCGCAGGATGTTTTCGGGCCGCCAGCAGTTGATGCGCCAGCGGTCGATGAGGTTCTGCTGGAGCAGGGGGAAGACATCGCTTTCATTCCACAGCGTCCGCCGCAGGTCGGGGTTCGCGGCGGCCGGGCAGTCCTGCGCGTCGTCGCAACTGGCCGCGTAGAGCGCGGCCGCCACGGAGCCCCCCGAGGCCGACGAGAGGACGTCGGCCCGCTGAAGAATCCCGTGCCGGCGAAGCTCGAACATCACGGCGGCGGAGAACACGGCGGCCCGGCTCCCCCCGCCCGAGAAGGCGAGGGCGATGAAATCGGGGTCCCGCCGCGTGGCGTCGGCGAGGCACCGGTCGATGGATCGCTCCGGCGGGGCCCCGCTCCAGGCGTTGCGGCACCGCCAGTCCACGTCGTGGCGGACATCGGTCGAGGCGATGTACGCGGCGGACGCGGGACTGGGCGCCGGCAACCTCGCGTCGTCGGTGGAGAGGTTGACGTGGCTGTTCTTCGGCACGATGACGCAGGACGCGAGCATCAGCGCCATGACGGCGAGCGTCGACGAAAGAAGTTTTCTCCGCAGCATGAACCCCCCCCAGTCCCTTTCCGGATTTATGTCGTTTCGTTCTCGCATCCGCGGATCCATCGCGTTGCTTATAGCACAAAAAAGCGGGATTGACCGCGGTATCCTGCCGAAACGCAGCGTCAGGTCATGACGCGAGTTTGAAAAAACCATGTTTCCCTGCCCGACTTCGCCGTCTGCCATCCACAGGCAAGGGTTGCGACTGTTGCCTAAGTTTACACTTTTTGAATTTTTCGAAAAACATCATTTTGGCAAGGGGTTAGGGAAAATTTACCGCCCGGGACAGGCTTCGAGTGCCGGGTTCTTTTACAAAACGGCGCGCCCGACAGAGGGCCGTGATTCGTGATTGTGCTTTCACGACGCGCAGTTGCCCGACGTGGTTTGGAATGTGTATTGTTTGAACCCCCGGGCCGGAAAGCGGCGTCGGGCAGGATTGCATCCGTTGAAGGAGGGTTGTGGGTATGAAACCGAAAATGCGCATGGATTACCGAGTCCTATCCTTTGCTCTCGTTGCGGTGATGGCCCTGTTTTCCGGCTGCGGCGGGGGAGGGGGCGAAGGCTCGTCCGTGACCGCCCAGACGGGGACCGTGGCGATCTTCATCAAGGACGCCCCGACCGACGAGTTCGAGAAGATTCTCGTCACCGTCATGGAGGTATCGCTGATCCCCGTCAGCGGCGCGCCCGTCGTGATCTACAGGAACGCGGGGGGATGCGAGATAGACCTCCTCGAGTACCGCGAGGAGGATTTTCTGCTGACCCTCAGTCGAAACGTGCCCGCGGGCACCTATTCCAAGGTCCGGCTCCAGGTTTCGAACATCGAACTCGTGCCGAAAGCCGGCAGCGCCATCGGGAGCAATGTCGAGGTCAAGCTCCCGAGCGGCAAGATCGATCTCAATCCCCGCGGCGCCTTCACCGTCGTTGCCGGCGGGAGCCTCTCGGTGCGCATCGACATGGACGCCAACAAGGCCATCCACGTGCATCCCAGCCGCCCGGGCTGGTACATCTTCCGGCCCGTCGTGTTCGTCGACATCGAGGCGGGCTTTCCCCAATCCATCTGCCCGAAGATCGTCCACGGCACCATCGACGAACTGATCCAGGAAGGCGGGCAGACAACGGGCTTCGTCATGAGCCTGGCATATAACCGCGGGAAGCTGACCGTCAGGCTGGCCGCCGATGCGGACATCTTCGGCCCCAGCGGGACCTTTGTCGATGCCTCGGCCCTGGCTGTCGGGCAGGAGGTCCGGGCGCGGGGCCGGATGGACGCCTCGGGCGCCCTGGCGGCCTCGCTCGTCATCATCGGCGACGTCGTCGATGTGCTCGGGACCGCCACGAGCACCGTGACCCCGTCGACGGGCCTGTTCTCCTTCACCCCCTACACGGGCGAGGAGATTGTCGGGCCCTACAACGTGAGGGTTGACGCGACCGAGACGCTCATCCTGGCGGATTGCGGCACCCCGGTCGGCCCCGAGGCCATCCGGGCCGGCATGGTCGCCCGGGTCTTCGGCAAGCTCGTCAGCAGCGGCTCCTCGGTGGTCCTCCGCGCGGTGGCCGTCATCCTGCGGACGCAGGAGATCAAGGGGGTGATCTCGACCGTGGGCGAGCCGGGCGTGTTCACGGTCGCTCTGGACGAAGGCGGGACGGCGGACGTGCTGGTGACCGGGTCGACGCCCGTCTTCCTGGAAGGGGACGGCACGGTGTCCGCCGACTACCTGACGCCGGGCCGCCGGGTGCGGGTTCTCGTCGATCCCGCGTCGGGCACCCCGTTCTACACGGCGGTGGCCGTCTACATCGAAGGGCAGAAGATGCAGGGAACCGTTCAGTCGATCGAGTCGAACATCCTGCTCGTGAACGGTCTGTTCGTGCGGGTCCCCGCTGGCGCCACGATTCTCGATCTGCGGAACGGAGGCCACGTCTCCGTGACGTTCGGGGATATCGATGTGGGCGATGACGTCGTCTACTTCGGCCTTAGCGCCGCCGGAGTGGACTACGAGGCCCCGGTGGTCCTGATCGTCGACTAGGGGGCCAACAGGCAACCCGCAAAAACGAAGAGGCAGGGCCGCGGCCCTGCCTCTTTGCGTCGAGTGATCTGCGGCGGTCCTACCGCATGTCGGCGAATTTCTGCACCGACTCGAGAAGCTCCTGGGAATGGGCGACCGATTTCTTCAGGGCCTCGACGGCCTGGCCCCGCTCGTACATCTCCTTCTGCAGCTCGTTCCGCAGGCGGTGGATCTCCTCGCGCCGGATCTGCAGCTCGCCCTCCATCTCGGAGCGGGCGCGGCCGAACTCCTCTTCTTTCTGCTCGAAAAGAGTTGTCTTGCTGCCCAGATCCTGCTTCAGCGCAGCGATCTCGGTCTCGAAGCCCGAACGCAGCCGGCCAAACTCCTCTTCCTTCTGCCGGTGCTCCGCCGAGGTCTCTTCCAACTCGTTCTTGAGCGACTCCACCTGTCCCACACGCTCCGAGAGGGCCCCCTCAAGCTCGTGGATCCGGCGTTCCTGGAAGGCCCTGTTGCGCTTGTCTTCCGTGATGTCCTGCAGGATGCCCAGGACCCCGAGGGTGTTTCCGTCTGCGCCGATGACGGGCTTCCGGATCGCCAGGAAGGTGACCTCGCGGCCGGCCACGAGCCGGTCCTCCTCGGCGATCTCCGTCTTGCCCGAGCGGATCACCTCGTGTTCGATGTCGGAGAGCTTGTCCGCCGCGTCGGCGGCAAAGAGGTCGCGGTCGGTCTTTCCCTCCATCTCGCCGGTCCGCATGTCCCAGTCGAGGGAGTAGGCCTCGTTGCACAACACGTAGGTGAGCGCCACGTCCTTGAAGAAGAGGCGGAGCGGCAGGGTCCCGATGATGCCCCGGAGACGCGCTTCACTTGAATGCAATGCGTCGAGTGCCCGACGATGTTCCCGATCGGATTCCTCGAGGTCATTCAGGCGCTGCCACAGAGCGACCATCTCGTGCATGAGTTCCTGGATGGTCCTGAAACGCTCGCTGCTCGCCGCTTCCGTCATATCGCCCCTCCGTCGATGGTGTGGGATAAAAAAACAGCGAAGGCTCTCTCACGCTGCGTGCGTTATATGAAAAGCCTTCGCTGTTGTCAACAGTGAACCAACGGTTGCAACCAAATAGTTGCAACACCCTATAGATAAATAATATTTAGAACTGCTCCTTAGCCCACCGGATGATGGAACCGATGACGGGGACGCGTTCGAAGACGATGCTCGTGTCCCAGTAATCCGTGTGGAAGACCACTTTCCCGTCGGGCCCGAATCGGACATGGGACATGCCGACCTGCTCCATGGGGTTGTCCCTGTCGCGCTGGATCGTCAGCTTCATGACCCAGCGGAAGTAGTAGTTGCCCTCGTGGACGCTCACGTCGGCGATGTCGAAGGTGCACGACACGATGGCTTTCGTGGTCGCGATGAAGTAGGTCTCGATGGCCTCCACGCCCTTGACCTCTTTATAGCCGTCCTTGAAGAAGGCGTCCTTTGCGTAGAGGTTCTTCGTGTCGCGGCGGATGACGTCCTCGGCAAAAACCTTGTAGTAGTCCCGGAAGGCCGCGATGCCCGCCTTCTCCTCCGGCGAGCCCGGTTTCACGAGGGCCGTCTTCGCCGGGTCCGTGGCGGCCAGTTCCCTGTAATAGTTCTCGAGGGTCATGGGTTTTCCGCCCGTGCAGCCCGAAAGGGCGATCACGGTGACCAGCAGCAAACCGATGCTGACATTGCCTTTCATGATAGGGGCTCCTTTTGTGGGGTACAGGGCACAGGGGAAAGACCCTGTTGCCGTTCTTCTTCATCCTGGACATCGGACCCTGGATCCTAAAATCCTATCTCCGACTTCGTCATCACCATCTGCAGATTGCCCAGGTAGCCCGTCTCGAAGCAGGCCTCGCAGCCTGCCAGGTAGTAGGCCCACTTGCGCTGGAAGCTGCGGTTGAAGCCCATCGCCGCCACCCGGTCGATGCCCGCCATGAAGCGCCTGCGCCACTCGCGCAGCGTCCATGCGTAATCCTTCCCGATGTTCTCCACGCCCTGTACGTTGAGGCAGGTCTGCTTCGCCAGCGACTCCATCACGACGGCCAGCGACGGCAGCTCGCCCCCGGGGAAGATGTGCTTGCGGATCCAGTCGTGGCCCCTGCGGTACTGGTCGTAGCGGCGGTCCGGGATGGAGATGAACTGGAGGGCCATCACGCCTCCGGGCTTGAGGAGCCGGTCGCAGCATTCGAAGAACTTCTCGAAGTACCGGTGACCCACGGCCTCGAGCATCTCGATGGAGACGATGCGGTCAAAGGGGCCCTTGATCTCGCGGTAGTCGCGCAGGATGATTTCCACGCGGTCCTCGATCCCCTCGCGGCGGACCCGCTCCCGGGCGTACTCGTGCTGGGCGTCGGAGATGGTGATGCCCGTCAGCCGGCAGCCTGTGGTCTTCACCGCCTCGACGGCGAAGCTGCCCCACCCGCAGCCGATCTCGAGGACGTGATCGCCGGGGCCGATGGCCGCCTTGCGGATCATGGCCTGCAACTTGTTCTTCTGCGCCTGCTCGAGCGTGTCGCTCTCGCTCAGCCAGCGCGCGCAGGAGTAGGTCATGGAGGGGTCCAGGAATACCTCGAAGAACTCGTTGCCCAGGTCGTAGTGCGTGATGATGTTCTTCTTGCTGCCGTTGAGCGTGTTCTCCACCATGGGGTACAGGACCCGGTTGAGGCGGTCGAAGACGGGCTCGAGACGCTGGTAGCGGCCGAAAAAGGCGTCGCGGTTCCTGACGAACCAGGCCAGCGTCCCTGCCAGGTCGGCCGAGTCCCACTCGTCGTCCATGTAGGACTCCCCGAAGCCGATGTCGCCCCCGATGACGGAGCGCGAGAAGAACCGCCAGTCCCGCACGGTCATCTCCGCGCCCCCGGGCGCGGAGGCGTCGCCGAAGGTCTTCGCGGACCCGTCGGGCAGGGTCATGCGCAGGGCGCCCCGTTCGGCGCGTCCGAAGAGGTCGAAGGCGGTCTTCACGCACTTGCGCTGCACGAGCGTGGGCGGGTTGATGCGGATCGTCATGGGGTTCAGCGGCACCGGCTTGTCGTGATACGCCAATTTCTTGCCGAAGGAGAGCTTCGCAGCCTCGTAGAGGATGCGGGGCATGGAGAGATGCGGCGCGACGGGGTGCCGCAGGA
>CAYZKT010000019.1:0-23023 GCA_964478885.1 uncultured Syntrophaceae bacterium
TGCTCGCAGGTGAGGCAGGCCTGGACGTTTTTCTCCAGCCTGGCCCGCTTCGCCCCCTCCCGGGCCGCGCACTTGTGCACCGTCACCGTGAGGGTGTCGCCCTCGATCGCGTAATCCCCCGCAAAGGCGCCTCGATCGGCCCCGAACATCCGGAAGTAGGCCTGCCAGACCTCGAGGGCGTCCCCCAGGCTGTCGGCTTTCTTCTTCCCCAGCGCCATCAGGGTGCTGCGCATCTCGATCCGGCCGAAGGCGTGGCGCGTCCGAAGGTTGATCTCGGCCGCCGTGTCCCACCCGAACTTGTCGTTCACCTTGAGAAACCACTGGCCGTCCCAGGCCAGGGCCAGCCCCGCCATGACCTGCGCCCGCACATCGTGAGGGATTTCATAAGGCTTCTTTGCGGACATCTTGTGCCCCTTCCTTTAGAATTTTCGCCGAGGGGATATTACGAACGGCAGGCTGCGGGGTCAAGCTGAAATGCACAGAAGGGCAAGGGGCCAGTGTACAGGGTACAGGCAAGGAATGGGGATTTCTTTTAATCCTGAACCCTTTACCCTGAACCCGGGACCCTTTCTTTCAGATGCCTTTCCGGTAGGCCAGCTTCTGCTCCAGGTGCCGCGAGTAGCTCGTCAGCATGAAGCAGAGGATGAAGTAGATGACGGCGATGAAGAGGAAGATCTGGGCCGGGTAGACCATCGTGCGGTTGCTCACCTGGGTGGCCACGTGGGTGAGCTCGGCCACGCCCACGATGAAGGCGAGCGACGTGTCCTTGATGAGCGACACGAGCTGGTTCACGAAGGAGGGGATCATGTTCCGTACGGCCTGGGGCAGGACGATGAAGAGCATCACGCGGCTCCGGGCCATTCCCGTCGAAAGCCCCGCCTCGGTCTGGCCCCTGGGGATGCCTTCGATGCCGGCCTGGACGATCTGCGACATGTAGGCCGAGGTGAAGACGGTGAGCGCCGCGATGACCGTCCAGCTTTCCGCGACGACCATCCCCATGAAGGCCGGCAGCAGGAAGTACATCCAGAAGATGACCATGAGCAGCGGGATTCCGCGGATCGTGTTCACGACGGTCAGCACCGGGTACCGGATAAAGCGGTTCTGGGAGACGCACAGCAGCCCCGCGAAGATGCCGATGACGATCGAGAGGGTGCAGGAGACCACGGCCAGCCAGATCGTGAGCGCAAGCCCGCCGATGGGGCCGTGGGGATAGCGTCCCACCAGGAAGTGCTCGATGTTGTCCCAGATGACCTGGAATCCGAACCAGCCGTCCATCGTTTATTTCATCCCCGTCGGAGAAAGAACTCTCTTGTCGTACAGCGTCACGAGGGCCGTGATGACGACGGACAGCGTCAGGTACACGAGGGTCGCCGCCGTGAAGGATTCGAAGCCCTTGAAGGTATAGCTCTCCACCTGCCTGGCCTGGTACGTCAGCTCCGCCACGCCGATCGTCATGGCCAGCGACGAGTTCTTCGTGAGATTGAGGAACTGGCTGATGAGCGGCGGGATCGTGAGCCGCACGGCCTGGGGCAGGATGATGTACTGCATGGAGCGAACGTAGGAGAACCCGGAGCTGCGGGCCGCCTCCATCTGCTCCTTCGGGATGGAGCGGATGCCCGAGCGGATGTCCTCGGCGATGAAGGCCGATGTGTAGATGGTCAGCGCGATGACCGCCGCGGAGAACTCGAAGTCCCGGGCGTTGAGCCAGTCGTTCATTCCCTGCGGCAGGATCTGGTAGGAGCCGAAGTACCAGAAGAAGAACTGAACCAGCAGGGGCGTGTTGCGGATGAACTCGAGATAGCCCTGGGCGAACCATCGGATGGGCCCGACATTGCTCAGCCGCATGACGGCGATGAGAAGCCCCATCAGGAACGACAGGACGATCGACACCGCCGAAAGCTGGATGGTGACCTTGATGCCGTCGACGATCCACTGGGCGTATTGCCCCGTGAGGACGACGGACCAGTCGAACTGGTAGTTGAACATCTTGCCGCTGCCGCCGCTGGTTTGATCGCTCCGGGTCAATTCCCCGAAGCGTGCTTCGATTTCGTCATTCCCTCGAAAGAGGGAATCCATTATGGATGCCCGTTTGCACGGGCATGACATTTTTCGATACCCCGTAGCTTGCTGTGGGGTTTCTCATGTGTTCTGTCCGCCTTGCGGGCGGCCGGCGCTGGAAAAAGGAGCCGTCCGCACCCTCCTGCCGGGCGGATGCGGACGGCTGCCGTTCAGAGCAAACGATGTATCGAACGTGTAACGGTTACTTCCGGTCCGCCGTGATCTTGAACTTGCCGCGCTCCATGGGCTGGTCGGACTTGGGGTTGAACCACTTGTCCCAGATCTTCCGGGCTTCGCCGTTCTTCTCCATCTCGAGGAGCGTGTCGTTGACGAACTTCAGCATCTTGGGGCTGTCCTTGCGCATGGCGATCCCGTAGGGCTCGTCGGAGATCCGGATGTCGGCGATCTCGAACTGGTCCTTGTTGGGGGCCTTGCCGAGGATGCCGGCCAGGATCGACTCGTCCGTCGTCACCGCCGCTACCTTGCCCTGCTGCAGGGCCAGGAAGGCCTGGGGGTAGTCGTCGAAGGAGAGGATCGTCGCCTTGGGCAGGGCCTTGGAGGCGTTCTGCTCGGAGGTGGTGCCCTTGGCGGTGCCGATCTTCTTGCCGTCGAGGTCTGCGAGGCTCTTCACGGTGCCCTTCTTCACGAGGAACTTCTGCCCCGTCAGGAAGTAGGTGTAGGAGAAGTCGACCTGCTTGGCCCGCTCGGCCGTCCAGGTCAGCGTCGCGATGACGAGGTCGATGTTGCCCGCCTGGAGCTGGGGAATGCGGGCCGCCGAGGTGACGCCCTTGAGCTCGAGCTTCACGCCCATCTTCCTGGCCAGGTAGGCCGCGAAGTCGCAGTCGTAGCCCACGATCTGGCGCGTCTTGGGATCGATGTAGCCGAACCCGGGCGAGGCGTCCTTCGTGCCGACGATCAGGGTGCCTCTCTTCTTGACGATGTCGTAGGTGTCCTCGGCCAGGGCGATGCCCGCCAGGCCGGCCACGAAGGCAACGGTCAGTGCAAATGCCAGAATCTTCTTCATGTCCATCCTCCTTTTTGGGTTTTCCTCCGGAATCGGATGCTCCGCCTAGTGCATGGGTGAAAGAATTTCTTTCAGGAACTGCTGCGCCCGCTCGTGTTTGGGGTTCTTGAAGAATTCCTCGGGATGGGCCTCCTCGAGGATCTTGCCGTAATCCATGAAGACCACGCGGTTGGAGACCTCGCGGGCAAAGCCCATCTCGTGGGTGACGACGACCAGCGTCATCCCCGTGTTGGCCAGACCCAGCATGACCTGGAGCACCTCGCCGATCATCTCGGGGTCGAGGGCCGAGGTGGGCTCGTCGAAGAGCATGACCTTGGGCTTCATCGCGAGAGCCCGGGCGATGGCCACTCGCTGCTGCTGGCCGCCCGAGAGCTGCGCGGGGTAAGCGTCCCGCTTCTCCGTGAGCCCCACCCGCTCGAGGAGCGACATGGCCAGCTCTTCGGCTTCCTTGCGGTTCATCCCCCGGACCTTGATGGGGGCGAGCGTGATGTTCTTGAGAGTGGTCAGGTGAGGGTAGAGGTTGAACTGCTGGAAGACGAAGCCGATCTCGGCGCGCAGCTTCGTGATGTTGGTCTTTTTGTCGCTCAGGTCCATTCCGTCGACGATGAGCTGCCCCTTCTGGATGGGCTCGAGGCTGTTGATGCAGCGGATGAGCGTCGACTTCCCCGAGCCCGACGGCCCGCAGACGACGACCACCTCTCCCTGCTTGACGTGGAAGTTGATGCCGTTGAGCACGTGGAGGTCCTTGAACCACTTGTGGACCTCGATGAACTTGATCATCCGCGTATCTCCCGATTCTCGCCGGTCCGGGAAGCCCTGTTTGACCGGCGCTGAAACGAACGGTCCCTTTTATTATCTTGTATCCGAAAAATCAAGGATATTTTGGGGTGTCACGGACCTGCCGGAGGCAAAAGTGTCTGTTTTTGTAACGAATTTCGTGAACGGAACCCTGTGGATAGCCGAGGGAAAAGCTTGACAACAGGGGGGATTTATTCTAATCAAATCCATCGGCCCGAGGCCGCCGTTTTGACCGGGGGACAGATCTCCCCGGGCCGAAAGGCAAAACCGGCCACGGCCGGCATCCTGTCGGGTATTTCAGCCAACATCTTGATAAGGAGGGTTTTCGGATGAAGAAGAGAGCATTCCTCGTCGTATCCATTGTTCTGGCGCTGACCCTCGTCCTTGCGGGGACGTCGATCGCGCAGCAGAAGAAGTTCTTCGTCATTTCCACCGGCGGCACGGGCGGCACCTACTATCCCCTCGGCGGCATCCTGGCCCAGGCTTTGACGGAGAAGGTGCCCGAAGTCGTCACGACGTCCCAGGCGGGGCAGGCCTCGGTGGCCAACTTGAACCTTATCCGCGACAAGCAGGTCGAGTCGGCCTTCGTCCAGAGCAACGTGGCCTATAACGCCTACAACGGCCTCGAACAGTTCAAGGACAAACCGGCCAAAAACGTCCGGTTCATCGCGTCCCTCTACCCCGAGACGATCCAGATCGTCGCGCGAGCCGACTCGAAGATCAAGACCGTGAAGGACATCAAGGGCAAGAGGCTCGTCCCCGGTGACCGCGGCAGCGGAACAGAGGTCGACACGCTCAACGTCCTCGCCGCCTACGGGTACACCTACAAGGACTTCGCCGGGGTCGACTGGCTCTCCTTCTCGGGCGGCGCCCAGCGCCTCCAGGACAAGCAGGCCGATGTGACCTTCACGACGGCAGGCTGGCCCACGGCGGCGATCACGGAGTTGGCCATCTCGACGAACATCGTGCTGGTTCCCATTGACGAGGCCAAGATCAAGGAAATCACCAAGAAGTTCCCCTTCTACTCCCGGATCGTGATTCCCAAGGGGACCTACAAGGGGCAGGACAAGGACGTGGCGACGATTACCACGATGGCCCAGTGGGTCGTCGGGGCCGAAGTGTCCGAGGACGTTGTCTACAAGATGACCAAGGCCCTCTGGGAGACCGGCGCCGCCAAGATGGCCCAGGCGCATGCCCAGGGCAAGAACGTGCAGACCAAGACGGCCCTGGCCGGTATGGCCATCCCGCTCCACCCGGGTGCGGAGAAGTACTATAAGGAAGTGGGCCTGATCAAGGCGGAGCCTGCCAAGAAAGCGGCTCCCAAGAAGAAATAACGACGCCCAGTTACCTCGCAGGAGGCAAACCGGGCACTCCCTCGGGGGTGCCCGGTTTTTTTATATGAACAGGCTGAGATGGATACCGGCGATCGCTGCCCTGGTCCTCGCGGCCGCCGCATGGATTCCCCTGCATGCTCTGGAGGTCAGGGGGTCCGGCGGGTCGGGGGACGTTGTTTTCATGAAGAGGGTGGCGCCGGGCGACACCTTTTCCCTTTCCTTTGTCCACTCCGTGGAGAAATCGGACGTCACCGATTATTTCCGAATTGACGTCGGCTACCGGATTATTTTATATCAGACGGAATTCGGCTCGCTCAACACGGGGCTTCCCGCCGTCGTCTCCGAGGGGGAGGTCTTCGAGCGGACCGTCAGGGGCTTCCGGCTTTCCGGCCTCAGGCGGGTCCTGCCGGAGATCCATCTCCAGGTGAGCGCGGCCTGGGGCGGCACCCTCGCGGTGGGGGGCAGGGTGATATCGCTGCCGGCCCTGGCGGGGGATGGGCCTGTCAGGATATCGGTTGAGAGGGTTTTCGCCTGGGAGCTGCTGCTGTGGACCTCTCGGGCGTGATGCGAATACCGGCAAGGATGAACTGCATGGCAGAAGAAAAAAAAGAGATCCTCTCGACCCCCGAGATCAAGGAGGATGCGGATCAGATCTCAAAGTACGACCCCGAGATGCGGTTTCGCCGCCTCACGGGGATCACGGCGAAGCTCATCTTCGCCATGACCATCGTCCTGTCCATCTTCCACATCTACACGGCGGGTTTCGGTGTCCTCCAGGAGTGGAGGCACAGGGCCTTCCACCTGGCCTTCGTGCTGCCGTTGGTTTTCTTCGTCTACGCCATGAAGAAGGAAGTCCACCTCAAGGGGGGCAAACACCTCCTCTACGACGTCCTCTATGCCGTCGTCGCGGCCATGCTCAACACGGCGATCTTCCGCGAGATCCTGGCTCTGTCCTTCAGCGCATCGGCCGTGCTCGCCGCCGCCACCTTCACCCTCGTCCTGTACTTCAAGCAGAGGGAAAACCTGCCCCGGAAGCTGACCGCCTTCGTCGACTTCCCGATTTACACCGCGATGGTCGGCTTCATCTTCTACATGGCCTGGCTGGGCTATGCCCACCTCAACATCCGTTCCTGGTTCGAGGACCTCAATCCGGAGCTGGTATTCTGGGGGCTCTTCCTGCTGGGGATTTTCTGCGCCGTGATCGCGCTTTTTCTGTTCAACTGGGTCCGGATGTTCCTGGCCGTCGCCCGGGAGCGCGCGGCAGCCGACTACCGATTGGACAACGTGCCCTATTTCGACGTCTTCTTTGCGCTCATGGCCTGCCTGATCTCCGTCTTCGTCTTCCTGGAATTCCACAACATCGGCCTGAGAGCCGGCAGCCCCGACCAGGCGGAGCTCGTCGTCGGCAGCTTCTCCTTCCTTCTCATCCTGGAAGGGGCGCGGCGGAGCATCGGCGCCCCGCTTCCGATCATCGCCATGCTGGTGTTGATCAACTGCTATCTCGGGCCCTACTTTCTCGACATCCCGGGCCTTGATATCTTTGCGCACCGGGGCTACTCGATTTCACGAATCGTCGACTACATGTTCCTCGGCACCGAGGGCATCTACGGCATCCCGCTGGGCGTCGTGGCCACCTTCGTCTTCCACTTCGTCCTCTTCGGGCTTTTCATCGCCCGGACGGGCCTGGCCCAGCTCTTCATGGACCTCGCCATGGCGCTGGCGGGCTGGTCGGCCGGCGGGCCGGCGAAGGTTGCCGTCATCTCCAGCGGTTTCATGGGCTCCATCAGCGGCTCCTCCGTGGCCAACACGGTGACGACGGGCTCCTTCACGATTCCCCTGATGAAGAAGGTGGGCTATCGCCCCGTGTTCGCGGGAGCCGTGGAAGCCTCGGCCTCCACGGGCGGCCAGATCATGCCCCCCATCATGGGGGCGGCAGCGTTCATTATGGCCGAGTTCCTGGGGGTAGCCTACATCAAGATCGCAACCTGCGCGATCATTCCGGCCCTGTTTTACTTTTTCGCCGTGGCGACGATGGTTCACCTGGAGGCGAAGAAGAGCGGGCTCGTGGGTATCTCCAGGGACAACCTGCCCCGCGTGATGGATGTGTTGAGGGAGCGGGGGCTCCTGATCTTCCCGCTCTTCATCATCATCTATCTGCTCATCTCGGGAAAGAGTCCCTTCATGGCCGCCTTCTGGGGCATTATCTATGCGACGGCCACGGGCCAGATCCACCAGAGGACCAAGCCGCTGCTGATGCCATTGCTGCTCAGCGTGCTCCCCTGCCTGTTCGGGATCAATCCCTTTGACAGCTTCGAAATCCTGGCGGGCTGGGTCGTTTTCCCCGCCATTGCGCTGTACTATTTCTGGAGAAGCGCCGAGCGCATCTCGACGGGAGTTTCCCTGGGGACTGCCCTCGTTCTCACGGGGCTTCTCTATGCAGGGGTGGAAACCTCTCTGGCCGCCTTCTGGGCGTGCATGCTCATCGTCATCGCCGGACTCTTCTACAAGGAAAGCAAGATGCGCGTCCCCGAGATCCTCTCGAGCCTCGAGGACGGGACGAAGAACGCCATTGCCATCGGGGCGGCCTGCGCCTGCGTGGGATTCATCGTCGGGGCGACAACGCTGACCGGCATCGGGCTCAAGTTCGCCACGGCCGTCATCACGCTGGCGAAGAACCTCGCTGTCATCATTCATCCCCTTCTGATGGGGATGAGCACCATTCACGACATCACCCTGTTCTTCACGCTCCTGAACACGGCCCTGGCTTGCTTTGTCCTGGGCATGGGAATCCCCACGACGGCCCAGTACATCATCGCCGCCATGATCGCCGCGCCGGCCCTGTTGCAGTGGGGAATCCATCCCCTCGTCTCGCACATGTTCGTCTTCTACTTCGCGATCCTTGCCGACGTGACGCCCCCCGTGGCGCTTGCGGCCTACGCCGCGTCGGGGATCTCCGGCGGGGATCCCTTCCGTACCGGACTGCGGGCATTTACGCTCGCATCGGGCGGGTTCATCATCCCCTTTGTTTTCGTGACGGCGCCGATCGTTCTCTGGATGCCGACGATTCTGGACGGGACGACGCCCTTCGACTACGTATGGTTCGGGCAGGTCCTTCTCACGTTATTCATGGGTGTTGTCGCCCTGGGCGCGACGGTCATCGGGTATCTGACGGACCATTCAACGGTTCCGGAACGAATCGCCACCGGGGTCGCGGCCGCATCCCTGATCACCCCCGGGACCCTGACGGATATCGTGGGGATCGGGCTTCTCGCGGCCGTTTTCAGCATGCAGATGCTTAGAAAAAGGAAAAGACGAAAATCCGTGTTCCCGGAAGCGGGGCCGCAGGCCCACGACGGCGGGCAACCGGAACCGCATGACAAGTCGAAATCGAACGGAGGTCAGGAATGAGCCAGAAAAAAATCAGGGTCATTCAGTACGGTCTCGGGCCCATCGGCATCGAGACGGCAAAGCTCGTCCTCAAGAAGGCGAACCTGAAGCTGGTCGGGGCCGTCGACATCTCGAAGGACATCGCCGGCAAGGACCTGGGAGAGGTCCTGGGGACGGGCAAGAAGCTGGGCGTGAAGGTGAGCGACAACGCCAAGGCGCTCTTCCGGAACACGAAGGCGGACGTCGTGCTGCACACGGCGGGCTCGCGCATCCCGAAGATCTACGACCAATTGATCGAGATCATCGGCGGCGGGCTCAACATCGTCTCCTCCTCCGAGGAGCTGCTGTTCCCCATGAAAGGAAGCGCCAGGCTGGCCAAGCGGATCGATGCGCTCGCCAAGTCCAGGCAGGTCACCGTCCTGGGGACGGGCGTCAACCCGGGCTTCGTCATGGACGCCCTTCCGCTCTTTCTGACGGCGGTCTGCCAGGACGTCAGGCGGGTGCACGTGGAGCGGGTCGTCGACGCCGGCACCCGGCGCTACCCCCTCCAGAAGAAGGTGGGCGCCTCCATGACCCCGAAGGAGTTCTATGAAAAGATCGGCCGCAAGGAGCTGGGACACGTGGGCCTGACGGAATCGCTCCACATCGTGTCGAAGAAGCTCGGGCTGGATATCGACGAAGTGCTCGAGACGATCGACCCCGTGATCGTGAAAAAGGCGGTCAAGACGAAATTCTTCGCGCTCAAGCCGGGGGACGTGGCCGGGATCAAGCACATCGCGAAGGGGATCAAGAACGGCGAACCGGTCCTCACGCTCGATCTCCGGATGTACATCGGCGCCGACGACCCCCACGACGCGATCCGCATCGTGGGAACGCCGGAAATCAATCTCCGGATCGAGGGAGGTGTGGCCGGCGACCAGGCCACGGCGGCGGTCCTCGTGAACTCCGTCGAGAACGTCGTCAAAGCCCGGCCCGGCCTGACGACGATCACGGACATCCCGGCGGCGCACTTCACGCGCTGAAAAAAGGGTCCAGGGTACAGGGCAGAAAGAAAGAGCCACAGAAAACAAGAAGGATCGGGCAGTCAATCTCCCCGATCCTTTTTTTTCATCTGCACGGGCCCCTGGCCCCTCTATTTGAAGAGTTTGTCGAAAAACGCCTCCTTCTCCTTGGGGAAGGAGATCGTCCCCTCGTGGTCCACGACGAGGCGCCCCTCGAGGTGGTCGATCTCGTGCTGGACGATGCGCGCGAGAAACCCCGTGTAGCGCTTGTTGACCTTGTTGCCTTGGAGATCGACGGCCTTCACCTTGATCTCCGTTGCGCGGGTGACCTCCACGCTGATGTCCGGGCAGGAGAGGCACCCCTCGTTCATCACCTCCGACTCGCCGCGCATCTGGGTGATGCGTGCGTTGATCAGGACCTCCCAGTCGCCCTTGCCGCCGACCCCCTTCTTGTCGAAGTCCTTCACCTTGAAGGCGATGATCCGCTTGCTGATCCCGATCTGCGGGGCCGCAAGCCCCAGGGCGTCGTTGCGCTTCAGGAAGGCCTCGACGAGGGTCTGGATGTCCTTTTTTGCCGCGGCGTCGAAGGGGACGGGCAGGTCGGCGGCCTTCTTCCGCAGAAGCTTCGCCTCCTCTTCGATCATCTTTCCGTCGCGCCAGAGCTGCCAGGTGGTGTGTTTGGTCATATGCGGCCTCTTCCTTCGATAGCGGGTATGTTGCTTTTCGTCCAGGCCATCCCGACACGCCCGGTCCCCGCAAGGTCATGAGGCCGCGGGCGCAAGGCATATGGCGTAAGGCGAAAGGCAAATACAGGAGAATGGATTTGTCGATGCTATAACATCACACGGCATGAAATTCAACCGTTGCGACTCTTGTCTTATTTTCCTTAAGCCCTTAGCCTTCTGCCATAAGCCTTTCCTGTTGATAAATCGGTTGATGTCTGCTAACGTCGCCTGACCGCAAGGAAAATGCTTCCAGGCACACCCGGAGAGGTTCCCGTGATCGACAGACTCATCGGGCGCGTGGCGCGAAAACAGTTCGCCCGGGCCATGAATTTCCAGGGGGGCGCCCGGCCCGCGCTCCCGCCCGCCCGCGCGGCAGGCCCCTGCCTCCTCTATATCCACGTCCCGTTCTGCGAGAAGCTCTGCCCCTACTGCTCCTTCCACCGCGTGACCTTCGATGAAGCCCTGTGCCGGGAATACTTCGGGGCCCTCCGGAAGGAGCTTTCCCTATACAAGGAACGGGGGTTCACGTTCGAGGGGATCTACGCCGGTGGGGGCACGCCGACGGTCATGGTCGACGAACTGGCGGCAACGCTCGGGCACGCGAAGAGCCTCTTCCCCATCCGCGAGATCTCCGTCGAGACCAACCCCAACCACCTGACGGATGGGCGCCTCGACGTCCTGAAAAAGGCGGGTGTGAACCGCCTTTCCGTGGGGATCCAGAGCTTCGACGACGCGCTGCTCAAGACCATGGACCGATACGAGAAGTACGGCAGCGGCGCCTCCATCGCCGCGAGGCTCGGGGAGATCGGGGGCCTGTTCGACACGCTCAATGCCGACATGATCTTCAACTTCGCCCGGCAGAGCGCGGACAGTCTGAAGGCCGACATCGACCGGCTCCTGGAGACCGGGGTCGACCAGGTGACCTACTACCCCCTCATGGTCTCGACGAAGACGCGGGAGCGGGTGCACCGGACCCTGGGGCCCGTTCCGGAGGACCGCGAGAGGGAATTCTACGGGATCATCACGGAGCGGCTCGTTCCGCCCTACCGCTTCTCCTCGGCATGGTGCTTCTCCCGCAAGGAGGCGATGATCGACGAGTACGTTGTCAACTACGACGACTACGCCGGCCTGGGGAGCGGCTCCATCGGCTACCTCTACGGGACCTGCTACGCCAACACCTTCGACATCCGAGACTACATCGGGCGGGTCAACCGCGGGGAGATCCCGCTTGCGGCCGCGCGGGAGTTCAGCCTGGCGGACCAGGTCCGCTACGACTTCCTCATGAAGCTCTTCGGCCTGCTGCTCGACATCCCGTCGCTGCGGAAAAAGTACGGGAAGGCCTTCGACTGGCACCTGGGCCGGATCCTGCTGCCCTTCCGAATCGTGGACGCCGTCCGATACGATTACCGCAAGGACTGGCTCTACCTGACCCCGCGGGGGCGGTACTACTGGGTCGTGATGATGCGGGAGTTCTTCACGGCGGTCAATAATTTCAGAGACTATTGCCGGGAATAGCAGCCGATGGCTGCGGAATCAGGGAGTATAGGAGTACTGGAATATTGGAGTGTTGGAATAACGGAATATTGGGTATAATTCCGAAACCCATTCTTCCACCGTTCCAACATCCCAGTCTTCCGGAGCGAGGCCGCCCATGGACGACAAGCAGAAAGCCCTGTTGAAAAACCTGCCCAAGATCGACGAGGTCCTTGCCGTCCTCGAGAAGCGGGGAACCCTTTCCCGGGCCCCGCGGGAAAAGGTCCTCGAGACGATCCGGGAGGTTGTCGGCGGGATCCGCTCCGCCATCCTGGCGGGCGCCTGGGACGGGGGCGCAGCCCTATCGAACGAATCCGCCGCCGATGCCGTCGCGGCCCGGATCGAGCGGCTTCGCGAGTACAGCCTGCGGCGCGTGATCAACGCCACGGGGATCATCCTCCACACGAACCTCGGGCGGGCGCCCCTGTGCAAGGAGGCCCTGGAGCGCATCGTCGAGGTGAGCCGGGGCTATTCCAACCTGGAGTTTGATCTGGCTTCCGGCAAGCGGGGGCTCCGCTACGACCACGTCCGGGAGATCCTCTGCGAACTGACGGGGGCCGAGGACGCACTGGTCGTCAACAACAACGCCGCCGCCGTCCTTCTGGTGCTCGGCACGTTGGCCCGGGGCCGGGAGGCGATCGTGTCGCGGGGCGAGCTGATCGAGATCGGCGGCGAGTTTCGCATCCCCGAGGTGATGGAGCGCAGCGGCGCCGTCCTGCGCGAGGTGGGCGCCACCAACCGCACCCACCTGTCCGACTACGAGAGGGCCATCAATGAGAACACGGCCCTCATCATGAAGGTCCACACCAGCAACTTCCGGATCGTGGGGTTCACCGAGGAGGTGCCCGTGCCGGAGCTGGTCGCGCTGGGAAGCCGCCGCGGGATCCCCGTGATGAACGACCTGGGGAGCGGCTGCTTCCTGCGGCTCGAGAAATACGGCCTGCAACGCGAGCCCACCGTGGCGGAGGCGGTGAAGGAGGGCGCCGACGTGATCACCTTCAGCGGCGACAAGCTGCTCGGCGGCCCCCAGGCGGGGATCATCGTGGGCAAGAGGGACCTGCTGGAGGCGATCAAGCGCAACCCCCTGAACCGGGCCCTGCGCATCGACAAGCTGACCCTGGCGGCCCTCGAGGCCACGGCGAAGCTCTATCTCAACGAGCGGGACGCCGTCGCCGGCCTGCGCTCGCTCACGGCGCTCACGGAACCCGTCGAGGCCGCCGCGAGGCGCGCCGGGCGGCTCGTGCGGATGCTCAAACGGGAGAATTTCCCCGGCGTGACGCTCTCCCTGCGGAAGGGGTCCTCCATGTCGGGAGGCGGCTCGCTGCCGACGCAGCAGATCCCCACGGTCCTCGTGGCCCTGCGCTCGGAGGGACTTTCGGCCGCGCGCATCGACGAGAAGCTCCGGGCCCTGCCCGTGCCCGTCGTGGCCCGCATCGCCGAGGACGAGATCCTCTTCGACCCCCGGACCCTGTCCGCGGACGAGCTGCCCGAGGTCCGCAGCGCCCTGAGAGCCGTTCTGGCCTCGAGTGGGAAGGGATGACGACACAGGAGGGCACACTGGCGGAGTTCACCGTGGGCCCGGCGGAGCAGGGCCTCCGGCTGGACGTCTACCTCTCGCGGATGGACGCGACCGTGTCGCGCTCGCAGGCGAGGCGCCTCATCGACGACGGGGAGGCGCTCGTCGACGGCAGGCCCGCGAGGGCCTCCCACCGTCTCAGGCCCGGCGAGAGGGTGTCCCTGCGCCGGCCCCCGCCCCTGCCTTCCGGGATCGTCCCCGAGGAGATTCCCCTTACGATCCTCTACGAGGACGATGCGATCCTGGTCGTCGACAAGCCCGCCGGTATGGTCGTACACCCCGCGGCGGGGAATCCCCGGGGCACGCTGGTCAATGCGCTGCAGTTCCACTGCGGGAACCTCTCGACCATCGGCGGGGTCATGCGGCCGGGGATCGTGCACCGGCTCGACAAAGGGACCTCGGGCCTCATGGTCGTCGCGAAGTCCGACGAGGCGCACCGCCATCTCTCGGAGCAGTTCAAGAAGCGTCTCGTGTCCAAGCACTACACCGCGCTCGTGCAAGGCGATTTCCGGGAGGACGAGGGCGTCGTCGACGCCCCCGTGGGGCGTCACCCCGTGGAGCGCAAGAAGATGTCCACGTCAAGCCGCCGGGGCAAGGCGGCGCTCACTCGCTGGAGGGTCCTGGAGCGCTACGGTGCCTTCACCCTTTTGGAGGCGAAAATCGAGACGGGCAGGACGCACCAGATCCGCGTCCACCTGGGGGCCTTGGGGCGCCCCGTCGTCGGCGACAGCGTCTACGGCGGGTCGAAGCGAATCATCGAGCCCCCCGAACTGCGGGTTGTGCTGAAGAATCTCACCCGACAGGCCCTGCACGCCGGACGGCTGTCCTTCCGCCACCCCCTCACGGGGAAGGAGATGACCTTCGAATCGCCCCTGCCCGCGGACATGGCGGAAGTTGTCCGCATCTTGCGAGAAAAGGCAACTTAGTGACCGGTGAAAAGCGGGGTCTGAGATTCCTGCTTCTTCACCCGATACCCTAGACCCGATACCCGATACCCTGTTTCTGCCATGCTCAAACTCGCCCAGCGCGGTCCCGTTCAATACCTCGAATCGGAGGAATTTTTAAAGGTCCCGTCGATTTTGCACGGGTTTTGCACACGAATCGGGGGTGTGAGCGGAGGCCCCTTCGCCTCCCTCAACGTCAGCCCCCGGGAGGGAGACCCCCCGGAGCAAGTCCGCGAGAACTGGCAGCGGCTTGCCTCTGCCTTCGGAATTCCCTGCGAGCAGTTCTTTGTCGTCAACCAGGTTCACGGCGAGCGGTTTCTGGCCGTCGAGGATGCGCTCTCCTGCCACTCCCTGGAAGACAGGCAGGTCGACGCGATCGTGACGGACCGGCCCGGCGTGGCCATCGGGATCAAGACGGCCGACTGCGCGCCGGTTCTCCTGTTCGACAGGCGAAACAGGGCAATCGCCGCCGTCCACGCCGGGTGGCGGGGGACGGCCCTGGGCATCGCGGAAAAGGCGGTCGGGGTCATGGGGCAGCGCTACGCTTCCCGCCCCGAAGACCTTACGGCCGTCATCGGCCCCTCCATCGGCCCCTGCTGCTACGAGGTCGACGAGCCGGTCTTCGAGGCCCTGTCCGAACGAGGTGGATCGGACCGGGTGCTTCGGCCGGGGAGCAGGGAAGGGCGCTGGATGCTCGACCTGCCGCTGGCCAACCGGATCCAGCTCGAGAGGGCGGGGATGAAGCCAAACCGGATCTTCACCTCCGGTTTCTGCACCTGCTGCAGGCCGGACCTCTTCTTTTCGCACCGCCGCGACGGGGCGAAAACGGGGCGGCACCTGAATTTCATCCTGCTGTTGCAGGGGAAATAGCGCTTGACAAGGGGGGAAGGCTTGGTGTACATACCGGCCATCTCAAAGAGGCTTTTGCAAGTCCTTCCCTTGAGTAACCCAGCTGTTCGACGCACTACCCGTTGAATTAATCCCGAGATACGAAGAGTAACTCACCCACATTCATGCGTGCCGGTACACTGAGGAAGGGTCATCCCTGCTCCCGCCGCCCTGCGGCGACCGGGGAGTGATTTCGGCGCGCGACAGCATCAAGGAAGACCATCATGAACATCGTTGAAATCAAGAGGAAGCCGATCAATGAACTGACGATCCTGGCCAAGGAACTCAACGTGCCCGGCGCAAGCGGCATGCGCCGACAGGACCTCATCTTTTCGATCCTGCAAACCCAGGCCGAGAAGAACGGGGCCATTTACGGCGAGGGCGTACTGGAGACGCTGCCCGACGGGTTCGGCTTCCTGCGGGCCGTGGATTACAACTACCTGCCGGGGCCCGACGACATCTACGTTTCTCCCTCGCAGATCCGCCGCTTCAGCCTGCGGACGGGCGACACCGTCTCCGGCGAGGTCCGGCCCCCCAAGGAAGGGGAGAAGTACTTCGCCCTGCTGAAAGTCGACACCGTCAACTTCGAGGGCACCGAGCAGGCCCGGGACAAGATCCTCTTCGACAACCTCACCCCGCTGTATCCCGATGAAAAGCTCAAGCTCGAAAGCGACCCGGAGAACTTCTCCACGCGGGTCATGGACATCTTCGTCCCCATCGGCAAGGGCCAGCGCGCCCTGGTCGTCTCCCCGCCGCGGGCCGGCAAGACGGTCCTTTTAAAAGATATTGCTCACAGCATCGCCGCCAACCACCCCGAGGTGACCCTCATGGTGCTGCTCATCGACGAGCGCCCCGAGGAAGTGACGGACATGGAGCGCAGCGTCAAGGGCGAGGTCATCTCCTCGACCTTCGACGAGCCGGCGACCCGCCACGTGCAGGTGGCCGAGATGGTCATCGAGAAGGCCAAGCGCCTCGTGGAGCACCGCAAGGACGTGGTCATCCTGCTCGACAGCATCACGCGCCTCGCGCGGGCCTACAACACCGTCGTCCCGCCGAGCGGCAAGGTCCTGTCGGGCGGCGTCGACTCCAACGCCCTGCACAAGCCCAAGCGATTCTTCGGCGCCGCGCGCAACATCGAGCACGGCGGCAGCCTCACCATCATCGCCACGGCCCTCATCGACACGGGCAGCCGGATGGACGAGGTCATCTTCGAGGAGTTCAAGGGCACGGGCAACATGGAGATCATCCTCGACCGCCGGATCGCCGACCGGAGGGTCTTCCCGGCCTTCGACCTGATCCGCTCGGGTACGCGCAAGGAAGAGCTCCTCACCCCGAAGGAGATCCTGAACCGCGTCTGGATCCTTCGCCGCCTGCTGCAGGAGATGAACCCCGTGGACGCCATCGAGTTCATCATCGACAAGATGCGCAAGACGCAGACGAACAAGGAATTTTTCGACTCCATGAGCCAGTAGCTTCGAAGGGCCCAGGGGTCAGGGTACAGGGGCTGAAGGAATAGGAATTCTTTCAAATCCCGAATCCTGATTGTCGGCACACCGAGCGAAGCGAAGGGCGCTGAAAATTTAGCTTGAAATTCTTCGAATTTTGACTATACTCTCCAGCTTCACACGCCGGTCCGGTCGGAAATCGGGCCAACGGCAAGGAGGATAGGAAAGCATTATGAAGGAAGGCATCCACCCCGACTACAAAGAGACGACCATTTCCTGCGTATGCGGCAACGTCATCACGACCCGCTCGACCCGGAAGGACATCAAGATCGAAATCTGCTCCAAGTGCCATCCCTTCATGACGGGCAAGCAGAAGATCATCGACACGGCCGGCCGCGTCGACCGGTTCAAGAAGAGGTACGCTGCCCAGGAAGCTGTAAAAGACGCTGCCAAGGAAGAAAAGGCAAAGTAGGGACCGCAACACGCCCCGTTGCCGATGCGCAGCGGGGCGGAGCTGTCTTCCGACCTCGAGTCGACGCGCCATGACCGCAACGCCCCATCCGGTGTTCCCCCCTCTCCCGCGGTGCCACTTCCTCTAGGGCACCGACAGCGCACATCCGCGTTATGGCCGCACCTGCGGGGCGGCGCCCCCTTCATCACCCACAACCGTGGAAGGTCACGAATCGACATGTTTCAGCGCATCAAGGACATCGAAAAGCGATACGAGGAACTGGAGCGGCTGCTGAGCGATCCCGCCGTGATCGCCAACCGCGCCGAGTACCAGAAGCTCGCCAAGGAACACGCCGACCTGACGCCGCTCGTCGAGACCTTCCGGGACTACGAGAACACGGGCCGGCAGCTCGACGAGGCCCAGCAGATGCTGCGGGAGGGGGACGAGGGGCTCCGGGAACTGGCCAAGGAGGAGATCCCCCCGCTCAAGGAGAAGATCGAGCAACTCGAGCAGCGCATCACGCTCTTGCTGCTTCCCAAGGATCCGAACGACGACAAGAACGTCATCCTCGAGATCCGGGCCGGCACGGGTGGAGACGAGGCGGGGCTCTTTGCCGCGGACCTCTTCCGCATGTACGCCCGCTTCGCCGAGATATCGGGCTGGCGGGTGGAGGTTCTCAGCTCCAGCGCAGCGTCGGGCATGGGCGGTTTCAAGGAAGTGATCGCCATGATCGAGGGCCGGGGCGCCTACAGCCGCCTCAAGTACGAAAGCGGCGTCCACCGGGTCCAGCGGGTGCCCGTCACCGAGGCCCAGGGCCGGATCCACACCTCTGCCGTCACGGTGGCCGTGCTGCCCGAGGCCGAGGAAGTGGAGGTCCAGATCGACCCCAACGAGATCCGGGTGGATGTCTTCCGCTCCGGCGGACACGGGGGCCAGAGCGTCAACACGACGGACTCGGCCGTCCGGGTGACCCACATCCCCACGGGCCTCGTCGTGAGCTGCCAGGACGAAAAATCCCAGCTCAAGAACAAGAACAAGGCCATGAAGGTCCTGCGGGCGAGGCTCCTGGACAAGATGCAGGCCGAGAGCGCCGCCCAGATGTCCGAGGCGCGGCGCAAGCAGGTGGGCTCCGGCGACCGAAGCGAGCGGATCCGTACCTACAACTTCCCCCAGGGCCGCCTGACGGACCACCGCATCGGGCTCACCCTGTACAACCTCCAGGCCATCCTGGACGGGGACATCCAGCCGGTGATCGACGCCCTCGCGACGCACTACCAGACGGAGGAACTGAAGAAAACGGCTGCCTGAAAAAGGGTCATTGCGAGCCGAGCCTCGCGAGGCGCGGCAATCCCCCGCTGAGAATCCCCACAGAGCTTTTCTTGAAGCGAGAGAATCTGCGTTTTCCTGTAAGAGAATAGCTGGGGAGGATGAAAAAGCCGGATGATTCCATCCCATAATAGCGAATAAATTCCGTGGCCCACAGAAAGGATCAGGGGATGGCAAGCGCACCATCTCCCGGATTCTCTCCCGCCTGACCGAGGTCTTCGAGAGGGCGGGCATCGAGACCCCCCGCCTCGACGCCGAGGTCCTGCTCGGCTTCTGCCTGGGAAAAGGGCGCGCCGAGTTGTACCGGGACCTGCCGCTCGAGCTGGAAAACGATCAAATTCTCCGGATCCTGGAGCTGGCAGGCCGGCGCAAACGGCGAGAGCCCATGGCCTACATCCGTGGCTTTCGCGAGTTCTGGTCCCTCGAGTTTACCGTGACCCCCGCCGTCCTCGTACCCAGGCCCGAAACGGAGTGTCTCGTCGAGGAAGTCCTTGCACTCCGGGACTCGTACCGCGAGGTGAATGCGCGCATCCTGGACATCGGCGCCGGGTCGGGCGCCGTGGGCATCGCCGTGACCGCCGAGTGGCCCGGCTGCGAGATGACGGCCACGGAGCTGTCGGCGGCGGCCCTCGAAGTGGCCCGCGGAAACGCGAGACGGCTCCTCGGGACGAACCGGCAGATCGCATTCGTGCAGGGCGACCTCTACGAAGAGACCGAAGGTATCTTCGACATCGTCTGCTCGAACCCGCCCTACATCAGCGAAGCTGAGTACGAAACGCTGGCGCGCGAGGTGACGCTCTACGAGCCGAGGGAGGCCCTCGTGGCGGGGCCCCTGGGCACCGAGGTTCACCGGCGCATCATCGAGGGGGCGCGGGAGAAGCTCAAACCCGGCGGGTGGCTCCTCATGGAGATGGGCGCGGAGCAGCGGGCGGCCCTCACGGAGATCCTGGGGCGGACGGGCCTGTTCGACGAAATCCGCTTCCGGGCCGATCTGGCCGGCCTCGACCGGGTGGTTATTGCGCGGAGAGCGACAGCTGAAAAGATCAGTGCGAAGGACTTTGACAGAAAGTTTGACAAGGGTGACGATGTCACGCAATATCTCGACGTGACGAAGGCGGGAAGACCCGGTCGAGAAAAGAAATAGACACACTTGACAGGGTGTCATCGCGAGCCGAGCACCCGCTCTGAGCTTGTCGAAGGGTTGCGAGGCGTGGCGATCCACGGTTGAGATTCAGAAGACAATTTTTGCTGGATTCCCTCTCCCCGCCGCGGGAGAGGGCAGGGTGAGGGGGACAAATCCTCTTCCTTGTCTGCAGGAGGGTATCTATTGGACAAGTTCATCATCGAAGGCGGGAAAAAGCTCGACGGGCGCGCTAGGATCAGCGGCGCGAAGAACGCCGCGCTTCCCGTGCTCGTCTCCTCGCTGCTTGCCGACGGCTGGAGCACCTACCGCAACATCCCCGACCTGGCCGACATCCGGACGATCAAGAAGCTGCTGGCCAACCACGGGGCGCAGATGGAGGGCGAGGGAGAGACGCTCCGCATCAACGGCGGCAACATCGCCAACTGCGAGGCACCCTACGACCTGGTGCGGACCATGCGCGCCTCCGTCCTCGTTTTGGGGCCGCTCGTGGCCCGGATGGGGCAGGCGCGGGTGTCGCTGCCCGGCGGCTGCGCCATAGGCGCCCGTCCCATCAACCTCCACCTCAAGGCCCTCGAGGCCATGGGGGCCGAGATCGACCTGCGGGAAGGATACGTGGAAGCAAGGGCCAAACGGCTCAAGGGGGCCCGGATCTACTTCGACATCTCCACCGTGGGCGGCACGGAGAACATCCTCATGGCGGCGGCCCTCGCGAAGGGCACGACGCGGCTGGAGAACGCCGCGAAAGAACCCGAGGTGGTCAACCTCGCCGAGACCCTCACGGCCATGGGCGCCCGGATCAGGGGCGCCGGCACCGACGTCATCACCGTCGAGGGCGTGGAGAGTCTCAGGCCCTGCGAAGTCGATGTCATCCCCGACCGGATCGAGGCGGGGACCTTCATGATCGCCGCTGCGATCACGGGGGGCGATGTCGTCCTGGAGAACTGCAACGCCGACCACCTCGATGCCCTCATCCTGAAGCTCGCCGAGGCGGGGGTGTCCATCGAGGCCGTCGAGGGAGGGCTCCGCGTGCGGGGCGCCCCGGAGATCCGCAGCGTCGATCTCAAAACTCTGCCGTACCCCGGGTTCCCCACGGACCTGCAGGCCCAGATGATGGCGCTCATGGCCGTCGCCAAAGGATCGAGCGTGATCACGGAGACCATCTTCGAGAACCGCTTCATGCACGTGGCGGAGCTTCGGCGCCTCGGCGCCAGCATCGCCGTGGACGGCCACAACGCCGTGATCAAGGGGGTGAAGAGGCTCAAGGGGGCCCCCGTCATGGCCACGGACCTGCGGGCCTCGGCCTCGCTCGTCGTGGCGGGACTCGTGGCGGAAGGGAAGACGACCCTTTCCCGCGTCTACCACATCGACCGGGGCTACCAGGCCATCGAGAAAAAACTCACGGCACTGGGGGCGGTGATCAAACGGGTAAAAGGATAAAAGCCATCTCTGTTTTTCCCCTTTCATAAAGGGAGAAAAAGGGGGATTTGAAATTATCATTCGGGATGATCGCAAGGCAAAGGGCCTGAGGATGAAAATCATACGGACGTCGGACAAGGGTTTCGAGCGGGAGTTCAAGCGGATCGTCAACCGGGGGAAGTCCTTCGACCCGGCCTTTGAAAAGAACGTGCTCGCCATCCTGCAGGACGTGGAGAAGCGGGGCGACAAAGCCCTCTTTGCCTTCACGAAGCGCTTCGACGGCACGGCGCTCACGGCGCGGACGGTCGAGGTCTCCCCGCTCGAGATCCGCGAGGCCCTCTGCAACGTGACAAAGAACGATCTGTCGGTCCTGAATCTTGCGGCACGGCGCATCGAGCGTTACCACAAGAGACAGCGCGTCGCCTCCTGGTCCTACCGGGAAGACGGCGCCGAGCTGGGCCAGAAGATCGTCCCCCTTGCCCGCGTGGGCATCTACGCCCCGGGCGGGCTTGCGGCTTACCCGTCGACGGTGCTCATGGCGGCCATTCCCGCCCGCATTGCCGGGGTGAAGGAGATCGTCATGACCACCCCCGTCGGCAGGGGGGGGCTCAACCCGATCATCGTGGCCGCGGCGCAGATCGCAGGCGTCGACCGGATCTTCAAGGTAGGCGGCGCCCAGGCGATCGCAGCTCTTGCGTACGGCACGGCGTCCATCCCCGCCGTCGACAAGATCGTGGGGCCGGGAAACGCCTGGGTGGCCACGGCCAAGAAGCTGGTCTTCGGGCGAACGGGCATCGACATGATCGCGGGCCCCAGCGAGATCCTCGTCATCGCCGACGGGTCGGCCGACCCGGCCGTGGCGGCGGCGGATCTGCTCTCCCAGGCAGAACACGACGAGCTGGCAAGCTCCGTCCTGCTCACCCCCGACGAGGGCTTTGCGAAACAAGTGTCGAAGGAAGTGACGGCACAGCTCAAACAACTCTCGCGCGGGTCGATCGCCGTCAAGGCGATCCGGGACTACGGGCTCATCGCGGTGACGAAGGACCTGGCCGAGGCCGCGGAGGTGGCCAACCGCTTCGCCCCCGAGCACCTGGAGCTGCTCGTGAAGGACCCCCAAAGACTGCTGGCGGGCATCCGCAATGCCGGCGCCGTCTTCCTCGGGCACTGCACGCCGGAGGCCCTGGGGGATTACCTGGCCGGCCCCAACCACATCCTCCCCACGGGCGGTACGGCGCGGTTCTCCTCGCCGCTGGGGGTCTACGACTTCGTGAAGCGGATCAGCGTGCTGAACTTCGACGAAAAAGCGCTTGCGAAATACGGCAACCCCGCGGCCGCCTTTGCCGCCATGGAGGGGCTCGACGCCCACGGGAAGTCCATCCTGGCGCGGCTAAGGGCAAAAAAATCTTGACAAATAAGCCAATCCGGCTAAGGTATTGCTCTCTTTCAAAACCTATCGTTTCACCACAAGAGCGGGCGTAATTCAGAGGCAGAATGTCAGCTTCCCAAGCTGAACGTCGTGGGTTCGATTCCCATCGCCCGCTCCATTCTTTTTCTTAATAATTACAGATATTTAGCTTCAATGCACCCCCTCTAGAAAAATCCGGTAAAAATCTTGGATATCTGTGGGAGATATCTCCCGGTACCCAGCAATACCAGCACATAAAAAGGGATCTCGCATCGATGCGAAATCCCTTTTTAGTGCTGGTGCGAATGCTCAATGCAATTTTGTTGATTGTCACGGATGTTGGGGAGATTTCATGTCGGTTTCGGCAGATCTGTCATCTGCATCATCTCGCAAGACGTAGCCCAATGCTCGATAGCCCCTGAGTCGTTTTTCGTACATGCGCTGCATCATGGGTATTTCCAAGTCCACATAATCGTAAATGACGACCTCCGTCTTGTTATAATGCGTACGATGGAGACGGCCTGCATACTGGGCAAGTGTTCCGCGCCAGGCAATCGGCATGGTAAGA
>CAYZKT010000020.1:0-14182 GCA_964478885.1 uncultured Syntrophaceae bacterium
CGCCGGTAACGGGCCTGCCGTTGACCTCCTGGATGATGTCGCCGTTGACGAGCCCTACGCTCTCGAAGATGCTGCCGGACTGGATCTCGTTGATCACGACCCCGTCGGGCCTGCCCGACGAGCCGGCCGTGACGTGCGGGGTCACGCGGGCCTGCGTCAGGAGGCTTGCCAGGTCCGAAACCGAGCCGGGGGGCACCTGCGGGGGGCGGGCCTGCGGGCGCGGGGCGGCGTCCGGGGCCGCTCCGGGAGCCGAGCCGGACACCCCGGCCGCGGGTACTCGGCCGGTTCCCCGGGCGACGATCTCCTTTTTCTTCAGGACCTGGTCCTTCTCCCCCGCGCGCAACACGACAGCGTTTCGCAGGATCTTCACGATTACGGCCCCGGCGACCCTGTCGCCGACCTTGTAGAGGCGCTGTTTCTTCTTGTCCCTCTCCTCGATGATCGCGTAGCCCCTGCCTTCCTCCCCGGCGATCGTGCCGTAGAGGTCGATCGGCAGGGTGGAGGCCTCGAGCATGCCCGGGTCCATCTGGTCCACGACGAGGGGCCGGTCCGTCGTGCGGAAGAGGTTCCGCTCGACGATCACGGCGTACGCCTCGGGGGGGTCTTTGGTCAGGTCCGCCGCCTGCGTACCGGACGCAGCCTGCTGAGGGGTCTCGGGGGGCGGCGTGTTGATCTCGAGAACGAGGTACGCGATATCGACCACCAGGTACAGGACCAGGGCGATCCCCGCGAGGATCAGGATCGTGTTGCGCCTGTTTTTCATGAAGCTCAGCATGCCCGTTTCCTGTGCGTCACAGAGGGGTCACCACGGGGCTCGACACCGTGCCGCCCACCTCGACGGCGAATCGTTCCGGGCCGGCCGCCGGGATGTTCACGTCGCCCCGCAGGGCGAGCCGGCTCTGGGAGAGATCCCCGCCGAGGCGGATGGTGCCCTGGAACTCGCCCTGGAGGGTATCCCCCGTGACTTGAAGACGGTGTACCTTGAATTGGCCGCTTCCCAGGTCCAGGGCTCCTTCCATCTTCGTGAAGATCATCTCCTGCAGGCCGAACAGGGGCGCTTTGAAGGGGATCAACCCGTTGGCCAGTGCAAGCTCCATCCGGCCCGATCCCTCGTGCCATCGTTGCGGAAGCCCCTCGAAGCGCAGCCGGCCGTCCACCCGGCCGCGGACCGCCCGTCCCAGCATCTCGGCCAGCCCGGGGCACTCGGCGGCGTTGATCCCGCCGAAGGTGAGGTCCGCCTGCACGGGCCCGCCCGCCGAGAACCGGTTCCGGAAGGAGATGTCCCCGTCGATCCGGCCGCCCATGGCCGCAGCCTCGATGCGGAAGGCCAGGCGTCCCGTCAGCAGCGGCAACATCGCCGGGCGGGCCGTGACCGCGTCGGCCTGGAGACCGGGGCCCCGGCCGTTCCTGGGCTGGACGGAAAGCCCCCTGAGCGAAAGCCCGAAGGGGAACGCCCATTCGGCCTCGTCGAGCCGCACCTGCATCCCCGCCTTGTTCTTCGACAGGGCCGAGAGCACCAGCGAGCGCAGCGTGTCGGAGGGCATCTTCACCCAGGCGATCACCAGGAGCGCCGCGGCGGCGAACGCCGCGTACCCGCCGTATTTCCGAAAGGCGTCCGTCATCGGCGACCCCTCTCACGCCCCTTTTCGCGCCGGCGCGGGGCCCGGCCTGGGCGCTGCCGCGGGCTGGTAGGTGGCAAGCTGGACCGTGGCCGTGAGGTACTCGGGGCTCTCCGTGCTCTTGCGGACGGTGAGCTTGCGGATTCTCACGGCGTCGCGCGGCGAATCCGCCTTGTAGAGGAACTGCACAAGCTGTCTCAGCGTGATCTTCTCCAGGCTCACGTCTGCCAGCGCCTCCTCGTAGCTCCCGGCGCCCGCCCCCCGGGAGGGGTTGATCGCCCGGACGTTCTGCCGCACGCCCGACTCCCGCGCCTTGCGTTCCACGAAGCCGAACAGGGTGAAATCGGCCGGCCTCGACGCCATGGCCTGCTGGATGACGTCCATCTCCCGCTTGATGACGCGGTACTCGGCAAGCTGGGCGTTCATCTCCTCGAGGACCTTCTCCTGGGTGTCGAGCGCCTTGGCCACGCGGGCCTTTTCCTCCCAGAAGGGCAAGATCGCGAACTGTACGAGGAGGATCGCGAGGACGACCCCCGCCCCGCCCAGAACGGCGAGCTTTTCGCGCCTGCCGAGGTTGTCCCAGTGCTTCTTCATGGTTTCTTCGCCATCGTGGTTTTCAGTTCGAACTCCATCCGGCCGGCCTGCCCGGCGGAGGAGCGGACGTCGACGCTCGCGTAGCGCCCCGTTTCCTCCAGCGCCTTCTTGATCGCGTCGGCGGCCTCCGCCGTCGCGGCCTCGCCGCGGATGTCGATCCGGTCGCCGTCGAGGACCATGGCCGTCAGGAGGAACTCCGCGGACGCGGGGACCCGTTCCGAGAGGTCCTTCATCACGACGAGAACGGCGTCGCCGTGGGGGGCGCCGCTTGCGGCGGCGGCCAGGCGCCTGGCCTCGGCGATCCGGGTGCGGAACTGCTGGGCCGGGTCGACGACGCGCGCCACGTCGGGGAAATTCGTTTGCAGCAGGGCCGCTGTCTCGGCCTTGAGCCGGTCGAGGCGTGTCTTGTCCGCGAAGAGGGACAGGGTGACATCGGCGCCGGCCAGGAGGAGGACGACGGCGGCGGCCGCTGCCGCCCACCTGAGGTCGATGCCGAGATCAAGCTTGAAGGACGCGGGCCTGCGCCGGCCGTTGCCCTGCCGGAAGTTGAAGCACGGCCCCTTCGAAACGGGGCGAAGCGCCAGGGCAAGGGCGCCGTTCATGATCATGGAATCCCAGCCCCCGTCATCGCCCCCCACGGGCTTGATGCCGGCCAGCTGGGTCACGTTGACCCTCTCCACGGGCACCGCGAGGGTCCGCGAGATATCTTCGGCGAGCTTCCGGTACAGAGAGCCCCCGCCGGTCAGCCAGACCGTGTCCGGCTCCTCGGCGACGAGGCCGGCCATGCGCATGGAGCCGACCGTGTTCTTCAACGAAGCGAAGAATTTTCCGCACGCCTCGGTGATCTCCTCCTCGGCCACGGCCGTCTCGCCCCGCCTCTTGCGGGTCTCGGCGTCGCTGAACGAGATCCCCAGGGCGCCGGAGAGGGCGTGGGTGATGGTATCCCCGCCGAAGGGGAAGGAGCGGACCTGCAGGAGTTTGCCTTCCTTGAAGAAGACCCCTGTTGTCTCCGTGGCCCCCACGTCCAGCAGCAGGGTGAGGGCCTCCGCCGGGACCGCCGTCATCAGCCGCGCCGCAACGGCGACCGTGTCGACGTCGAGCGTCTCCGCGTCGAATCCGTAATCGGACAGGAACGCGATGCGCTCTTCCACCTCGGCCTTCGGGATCACCGCGGTGAAGAGGTCGGATCCCTGCGCCTGTCCGAGGACGGCGAAGTCGATCAGCACGCTCTCCACGGGATGCGGGATCTGGCCATCCAGCTCGAAGGGCAGGGTCTGGCAGATCTTCTTCCGGTCCTTGAAGGGGAGCTTCACATTGCGGAAGGAGAACTGTCTCGCGGCAAGCGCCGTGTGGCAGGACGGAACGGCGAGCATCGGGATCTCCTGGAGACGGCGCAGGGCCTCACGCAGCCCGGCCGTCCCGGTGATGTCGACCTTTTCCCAGGCGGCGATGCGCATGCCGCCCCGAAGGCCCGCCTCGAGGAGGACCGCCTTGAGGCAGCTCTTGCCGATATCGAGCCCGAGGATGTATTTCGCCATCAGCCGATTCTCCAGGCGACAATGGAGAGTTTCCTGTCGCCGTCGCGTTTCACGATACCCCGGATGGTGCGCCTCATCGTCCCGAGGTGTCCCGTCGAGGCCAGCTGGAAGTAGTCGCTCCGGGTGGCGAGGGGCACGGCGTCGATGGCCGTGTTGCTCAACCCCGCAACCCTCCGGTACCACGAGGGGTTCGTGAGGTCATTGGCGGGGTTCTTCCGGTAGTCGTCCATCCGGTTGGCCGCGTCCTCCGTGATGGACGGGGAAAGAGCCCGCAGCACCTCGTTCGGGGCCGTGTTGATGTTGATGCCCCCCTCCCCGTAGACGGTCAGAAAACGGGCCAGGCCGGGCCTCTCCGGGGTCCCCCGGTAGAGCTCCCGCGAGATCCCCCGCACGAGGAGCAGCTCGTCGATGGACTCCATCGGGCCGTTCCGGACGGTGGTTGATTTCCCAAGGCCTTGATAATATGCATTTTCTGCACCATTTGCCGTCACGACCGAATCCGGGTCGATCCAGTCCTTGATGGCGTTCAGGATGTCCTCCACCTCCTGGGGCTGCAGCTCGAACTCGGGCTGGGAGAGCAGCCGGGTCAGCACCCCCTTCACCCCCGCGTTGAACTCGTTCCCCTGGACGAGCTTGTTGAGGTTGATCTTGCCTGATTCGTCCTCGATGACGAGCTCGAGGTGGCCGCCGTCGAAGTAATCCTTGGACTGCTCCCGAAGGCCCTCCGTTCGGGACCAGGCCTCGTTGAGGGTGTCGGCGTCGCCCCGGTCCTCGGAGAGCAGCCCCATACCGGCGAAGACCCCGGACTTGGCGATGTAGAGAACCCGGATCCCGTCGCTCAGGTTGGCGGCCTCGTGCACCTGCGCCCGCGAGGAAACGTTGAGCTGCAGCGTGAGCACCACGATGACGCTCACCGTGAGCAGGACCAGGATGAGGGCGATTCCCTTTTCGTTTCGGATCGGATTGTACATCATATCACATCTTGACGGAACCCGGCAGAAGGAATCGGGTCATGAACTTGTACGGCCTTGCCGCGTCGTCGGGGTTGATGAAGTCCAGCTCGATGAGAACGGCCGAAGGGAGGTTGTTGCGCTGTGCGCCCGAACCGCCCCGGCTGTCCCACAGGGTGTACTCGCGGCCGCTCGAGTCGTAGAACCGGAGGTTGACGAGCTGCAGCCGTTTGCACAGCAGGTGGCCCTCGCCGCCCTCCCGTCCCTGGCCCTGCCTCAGCGCATCGCGGCGGATGATGGAGAACCCGCCCGACTCGGGGTCCCCCTCGAGTTCGTAGCTGATCTGCGCCACGGACATCGTGTCGCCGGGACCGCTGAAATCGAGGTGCGCCCGGGACAGGAAGGAAACGCCCTTGAGCGGCAGCCTGCCCGTGGAGTCCTTGAGCGTCGAGAACTCGTAAGCATCCTTCTCCTTGCAGGCCGACTGCAGGTCGAGGACCATCCGCTCTAGGGTGATGCGGGCCATGCAGTAAATCTCGTCGCCGTACTCGAGGCTCCTCACGATGCGCATCGTGGAGATGTAGGAGACGTAGATCGTCGAGAGCACGACGGCGAGGATGGCGATGGCCACGAGGATCTCGACGAGGGTGAAGCCTCGGCGCGAAGCGACGCGCTTCAAACAGGGTACAGGGGCAAAGATGCAGGGTCCAGGGTTCAGGGTCCAGGGTCCAGGGCGAAGAGTAGATCCCCCTTCTTTTCCCCCTTTCATAAAGGGGGACACAGGGGGATTTGAAGCCCTGCAGATCCATTTCTTTTTCGCCTGTCGCCTGTCCTCTCTCATGCTCCGCTCTTCTTCACTTCCGATCTTCCTACCTTCCCGTGTTCAGGCTCGCCGGCCGGTACAGGATGACCTTGCAGGGCCGCTTCGGGTAGTAGTCGTGAACGACGGTGACCTCGATCTTCCGAAGGCTGCTCGACCCGGGGCCCTGGGGCTGGGTAATGTTCACCGTCCAGGTGTAGTCGGGGAAGTCGTCGCCGAAGTTGCCGGTCGTCTGCCCGGTGGAGAGGTCCTGACGGCCCTCGATTTCCGCCATGCGGCTCTGCGCCAGCAGCGCGAGCGTCGTCAGCGCCCGGGACTCGTTGGCCATGGCGATGCTCTGCGACTGGGAGTGGAACACCGTCACGAGCACCGTGGCCAGGATGGCCATGGCGATCATCACTTCGAGAAGGGTGAAACCCCTTTGCGAAGCGGCACGCTTCGCAAAGGGTCCAGGGTTCAGGGTCCAGGGTCCAGGGAAGAGATGCACCCCCCCTCCTGCTCCCCCTTTCTCAAAGGGGGGCACCGGGGGATTTGATCTCTTGCCGCACACGCTGTTTTTCATGTTCGTTCTATACCGGTCACCGGTTTGCTATCTGGACTTCTGCCACACGTCCACGTAGGAGTCCTTCACCTCGAAGGTGCTCAGGAAGGGCTGGAAGATCAGGGTCATCGTACGCTCTTCGTCGGTGAGGTGGATGGCGGCGGGCTGGACGTAGCCCTGGCTGAAAAACCGGATGACGACTTCCCCCTGGTTCTTCTTTCCCTCGTCGGCGAGCGCCACGTCGGCCACCCTGACGCCCGAAGGCAGCGGGCGGGCCTGGCTCCTGCGGAGGGTCCGGACCTCCGCCGTCATGTCTTCCCGGGTGTTCCAGACCACGCGCCGGTCGAGGTCCAGGTGCAGGTAGTGGTCGACCTGTTCGCGGACGGCGCCGGCCTTGAGATCCCGGGCCGCGCCGGAGAGGTTGCGGACGGCGGTCCGCATCCGGTCGCTCGTTACGGTGTCCTGCACCCGCGGGATGGCCAGCAGGAAAATGACCCCGATGAGCACGATCACGACGGAGATCTCGATAAGGGTGTAGCCCCTCTGGCCGGGCATTGTGTTCTTCATTATCATTTCTGTGCCGCGGGGTTTCTATTGGATACAGCCCCGCTGCGAGTGAAGTTAGGAAGTTGCGAAGTTAGGAAGCTCGGAAAAGCCGGGAGTTTTCCGTTGACGCTCGTCCTCTCCAAGCTTCTCAACTTCCCAACTTCCCAGCTTCCCGGCTTCCGCGCTTGTCAGTCCTGCGCCCAGTTCGTGATGTCCTTGTTCTTGCCCTCGCCGCCGGGCTGCCCGTCGGCGCCGTAGGCGAGCAGGTCGAACTCGCCCTGCGTGCCGGGGCACAGGTAGATGAAGTCGTTGCCCCAGGGGTCCTTGGGGACCTTGCCCTTTTCGAGGTAGCCGCCCTCGCGCCAGTTCCTCGGCACAGGCGGGATGGTGGACGCCTCCACGAGGGCCCGGAGACCCTGGTCCGTCGTCGGGTAGAACCCGTTGTCGAGCCGGTAGAGCTTGAGCGCCGTCTCGATCCCCTCGATCATGATGCGGGCCTTTGCCTGGCGCGCCTCGTCGGGCCGTCCCATGATCCGGGGGATGATCAGGCCGGCCAGGATGCCCAGGATGACGATGACGACCATCAGTTCGATCAGGGTGAAGCCGCGGCGGCCGCGCCGCGTCCTGTCCATCAGAGAGATCCGCATTCCCTTTCGCATGTCAGCACCTTTCCGTCCGGCCGGGGTTACCGCACCAGCTGGTTCATTTCGAAGATCGGCAGCAGGATCGAGACCACGATGAAGCCCACGATGAGGCCCATCACGAGGATCATGACCGGCTCGAGCAGCGAGGTGAGCATCGTGATGCTCGACTCCACCTCTTTCTCGTAGGCGTCGGCGATCCGGTAGAGCATGGGCTCCAGGTTTCCGCTCTGCTCGCCCACGGAGATCATCTCGACGGCGATCGCCGGGAAGAGCCCGCTGCGGGCCAGCGGCGCCGAGAGGCTCTGCCCCTCGCGCACGTCGTTGCCGGCCTGGCGGATGGCATCGCTGATCAGGGCGTTGCCCACGATGTTGCGGACGATCTCCAGGGAGGCGAGCAGCGGCACCCCGCTTTCGAGCAGCGTCCCCAGGGTGCGGCTGAATCGCGCCACGGCCATCTTGCGGTTCATCGGGCCGATCACGGGCAGCCGCAGCAGGACGCGGTCCCGCAGGGCCCGGCCCCGCTGCGTCTTCGACAGGAAATAGTTCAGCGAGACGGCCCCGGCCGCGATCCCCGCGACGATCAGCCACCAGAAGGTTTCCAGGAAGCGGCTCACGCCGATGAGGACGATCGTGATGAGCGGCAGGGTCTGGTGCATCTCGTCGAAGATGCGCGTCACGTTGGGCACCACGAAGGTGACCAGGAAGAACAGGACCACGCTGCCGATGAGGAACATGAACAGCGGGTAGGCCAGTGCCGCCCGGATGCGCCCTTTCAGGGCCTGCTGCTTCTCGCTGAAGTCGGCGAGCCGCTCGAGAACGAGGTGAAGCGTGCCCGAGGCCTCCCCCGCCCGGACCATGTTCAGGTAGAAGGGCTGGAAGACCTGGGGGTAGTGGGTCATGGTCTGCGAAAAGCTGCTGCCCTCGTTGACCTGCTCCCTGATCTGGGCCAGGATCTTCTTGAGCTGCGGGTGCGACGTCTGCGCAATCAGGGTCGTCAGCGACTGGACGAGCGGCAGGCCGGCCCCGAGGAGGGTCGCCAGCTGCCGGGTCATGACGGTCACCTCGCGCGATCCCGCCTTGCCGAAAAACCCCACGGCATGCCGTTGCAGGAGGCTCTCTTTCTTCTTTCCCGAAGACTCCAGGAGCTCGATCAGGTAGATGTTGCTCTCGCGCAGTTTCTGCCTGGCTGCCACCGTGCTCTGCGCGTCGATGATCCCCCGGAGCTTCTTGCCCTTGTCGTTGAGGGCCGTGTATTCGTATACGGGCATAAAGGGGCTAACCTGCAAACATTTTGCCAAATTCCATAATAAAATCCGTTTATCACAGGAACGGGTCGATTGCAACCGAAGCACCCGTTGCACCGGGACGGCCCCGGATCGGGGTTCGGCGTCCCTCGCGTCACGGAAATTGCATCAAATCCGTTGCATTTCAAGGCGGGGAGGACCGGTGAGGAAGATATCCCTTCTTGTGATCGTCGCTTTCATGGCGGGCTGTGCCGCGCTGCCGCCCACGATCGACCGGGGCGAATACCAGAATTACCGCTACGGGTTCGTCGTCGAGCTTCCCCGTAACGGCTGGGAGAGGACGAATGTCATCCCGGGGCCCTTCACCGGTTATTTTTCCCCCGAAGCCCCCAACCGGTTTCTGCTTCTGCTGCACAACCCGCAGACCGGGGGGCTGATCGCGCTTCAGGGCGGGACGCTGGTTCTTGCCTACGAGAATGTCCTGACCCTCGAGGAGCGCCTCTCGGAGCTGGTCCAGTCGTTCCTGGATCTCGAGTGGTTCCGGGTCACCGGCGGCGACCCCCGCGTCAGGGGATCCTACCGCGTGTACCACTGCGACGCCTCCGGGCTCCAGTGGCAGGAGAAAGAGGCAAGCAGGCCGATGCCGGGCGTTCTCCACGCGGCATGGGGCCGTGTCTACCCGCTGAAGGGGGAAACCATCGGCGTGACCCTCTACGTTTTTTCCCGGCCGGACACCTTCGAGGACAACCGGAAGGCGCTGGACCGGATGGCTGCGACGCTGTCGACCGGCGAGGTGTTTACGACGCGGGTGTACGCTCGTTGAGGGGGCGGGGGGTCAGCCCGGGATGTCCGGGTGCGGTCCGGAGGGAGCAGGGCCGCCGGCGCCGGAGACCCTCTCGAAGGCCTGGTCGATGAGGGCCACGAACCCCTCCAGGCTGTCCTTCGCGGCCTCGCACTGTTCCGGGGTGACAAGGTCCCCGTGATCGGCCTGGAGCTTTGCCGCCAGTTGCTCGAGCTCGATCTGGCAATGGATGACCTCTCCGAGGTTGTCGCTCTTGAAGCCGATCTCCAGCATCGTCGCCGACAGCCGGATTTTCTTCAACGCCTCGATCGTCTTTGCCGATTCCGATTCGGACACTTCCTTCAACCCTTTCTCGTCAAAATCACGGACCACGAGGAAATCCGGCCGTCCGCCGAAAACAGGGCGCCCCGGTTGACGTAGCGCTCCGGGGCTTCCTGCAGCAGGAATTCCGTGCCGGTGTAGCGCCGGTCCGCCGACGTGCAGGAGGACAGGATGGCGTTGCCGACGAGGACGAAATGCCCGCGGAGCGTCCCGAGGGCCGGGTTGTCGGATTCCCAGCTCGTGAAATCGGCCCCGCCGGCGAAGGGGACGATCCGGTAGCGGTTCTCGATGACCACCTCCCCGCCGCCCAGCTCGATGCGCATGCGGCCCTCGTTGAGCCACTGCCCGGGGCGGTGCGTGACGCGCGTCTCGCCCTCGATGGCTGCCCGGTTCATGGCCTCGTCGACATATTCGCCCCTGGCGGCCCAGAGGCCCTCCTCGAACAGGAACGTGTGCACGCGCCCCCCCATCATCCTGCGTTGGATACTTGTTATCAGTCCGGGCCCCGGGGTGTCAATGGCGGAGTGGCGGGGTACAGGGTCCAGGGTTCAGGGTCCAGGGTGAAGAGAAATGAAAAGAAACAGCATGCAGCAAGGATCGAGCAGCAAGGACACAAGGAGAATAGAGGACGAGGGATTTCGCCTTGTGGCTTCTGGCTCGCGGCTTGCGGCTCTTTTCCCTGTACCCTGGCCCCTGTACCCTGTTTGAATCGCGTCGCTGCGGCAAAAGGCTTTCGTTGCCTGAGAGCCTCTATGAATGATATGAATGCGAATCAGGTTGGCTGGACTTGGAGAAGTGACGTGACCGGAACTATCGTGAACACGGCCGCCGTCGTGGCGGGCAGCCTGGCGGGTGCGGTCATCGGAAAGCGGCTGCCGGAGCGGATCAAGACGATCGTCATGCAGGCGCTCGGCCTCTCGGTGGTCCTGATCGGCCTCCAGATGGCCCTGTCGGGCACGAGGTCCCTGCTGGTGATCGGGTCGCTGCTTGCAGGCGCCGTCACGGGGGAGCTCATGAACATCGAAGGGGCGGTCGAGGCTTTGGGGGAGTGGCTCAAGAGGCGCTTCCGGTCCGACTCGTCCACCTTCGTCCAGGGGTTCGTCACGGCCTCCATCCTCTACTGCACGGGGGCCATGGTCATCGTCGGCTCCATCCGCGACGGGACCGTGGGCGACCCTTCCACCCTGTATATCAAGTCCCTTCTCGACGGCGTGGCATCCGTCGCCCTTGCCTCTTCGCTGGGGCTGGGCGTGGCCTTCTCCGCGCTGTCGGTCCTCGTCGTCCAGGGTTCCATCACACTGCTGGCATCGCAGCTCGCGTTCCTCCAGGAACCGGCCGTGATCGAGGCCGTGACCGCCACGGGGGGGCTCCTCATCCTCGGGATCGGCATCAACATCCTGGAGATCAAGCGGATCCGCGTGGGCAATCTCGTCCCCGCGCTGGCCTATGCCGTCGCGGCGGCGATGTACTTCTAAGGGTCCAGGGTTCAGGGTAGGTAAAAACAGGAAGGCCCCCGAAACGGGGGCCTTCCTGTCCAGATGAAAGGAGTTGGAAATTGGGTGTCTCTTTGCGTCCCGCACGGAGGGACGGGGTCTCTCAATTGCCGCCCGGGGGCTCGCCCAGCTGTATGCCGTGATGGGCGTGAACCCTGCGTATGTTCTCCGCGCGCTGCCGCTTTTCCTCCTCGGCCTTGCACTCGATGCACAGCGTTGCCGCGGGTGCGACCTGGAGCCTTTTTTCGGAAATGGGTTTCAGGCAGTCCTCGCAGATGCCGTAATTCCCCTCCTCGATCCGCTTGATGGCCTCGATGAGTTCGAGAACCGTCTTTCTTTCCCGGTCCTTCAGGGCGTACTCGTAGAGACGCTCCGACTCGAACGAGGCCAGATCGTACATGTCTGGCAGGAGCCCGTTGAGGTTTTCCGCGGGGAACAGCGGCTTTCCGTTGGCCTTCAGAATCTCTTCAATCCGGTGATTCAACATCGATTTGTAGCGCTTCATTTTCACCGTTGCCATCGTTCAACCTCCTTTTCCACGGGGTTAACTTAGCAACAGGCCTGCCAGGTATGGGAAGCCGCAGAAATTTTCCGTAAGTATTCGTCGCAAAATGGGAAAATAAAAGGCGAACCCATGACCGGGCCAGGAGACCCGGATGGCCTCCGCCGCACAAAAATGGAAAAAGCCGACGAGAAAATGAGACCTTTAACCTGTAAATTATTGAATAGAAATGAAAAATATTGAAGCGACATTTTTGTCGCAAGGGGGGACCGAAAAGTCGTCACGTACCTTCAGGGGGCGGCAATAATTGTCGAGCCGTCCGGCCGGCAATGTCGAAGCGTCGCATCGAAACGGGGAGCCGCTCGAGGCGAGAGCGGGGCCTCCGAGGCTCATCCGGCGATTTCCCTCTGCAGGGCGGCGTAGAACTCCGCCGCGTTGCGGATCACGATTTCGTCGGCATCGAAGGTTGAGTTGTGGTGCCCGCCGTGGGTCGGCGTGCCGAAGAGGGCAAAGAGCGCCTTTCCGCCCTTCTGGTGGACCCGCTCGATCATGAGCGTGACGTCTTCCGATGCGTTGAAGGGAGCGCTCGGCACGATCTGCCGGACCGAGGGGAGCGTCCCGGCCACGCGCTCCGCCACGGCGATCATCTCCGGCGAGCTTTCGGTCACCACGGCCTGCGCCGCCGGCGTCATCTCGACGGCGAGGCCGTACATCCGTGCCGCGCCTTCGATCACTTCGCGGGCCTTCTGGACCATGTACTCGTTGAGTTCGTTGGTCACGCCGCGGGTCTCCATGCGGAAATACGCCTTTTCGGGGATGACGTTCCATGTGCTCCCCGCCTGGAGGGCGCCCACGTTGATCCGCGTGGCGCCCTGGCTGTGCCGGGCGATGGCGTAGAGGTTCGTGACGGCGTTGCAGGCGCCCAGCATCGCGTTCCGTCCCTGCTCCGGGCTTGCCGCGGCGTGGGTCGGGCGGCCCGTGAAGGTCACCTCGAAGCGGGTGAGGGCCATGAAGCTGTGGATGTTGAAACAGACGAGCCCCGTTTCCTTCAGCGCCAGCCCGATGTGTCCCCCGACGAGATAGTCCAGGTCGTCCACGTGGCCCTTCTCGATCATGGCGGCGGCCCCCGAGAGATTCTCCTCGTTGGGCTGGAAGAGGAATTTGACGGTGCCCCGGAGCGTGGCCCGGTTGTCGGCGAAGTGCCGGGCCAGCAGCAGCCCCGTGGCCGTGTGGATGTCGTGGCCGCACATGTGGGCGTACCCGGGGTTCTGCGAGATGAAGCCCTGCCGGGCGGGGTGATGGGTCCGGTCCTGCGTCTCAGCCACCTCGTTGGAATCGATGTCGAAGCGGAACCCCACCGTGGAACCCGGCAGCCCCCCCTTCAGGGTCGCCACGACCCCCGTGAATCCTCCCCGCGCCGGGGCGAGAAACGCCGGATCGGCCCCGGCCTTGAGGGCCCGGTCGTATTCGAGCTGCAGCGTGGCCGCGTCGGGCAGCAGCAGCTGCTTGCCCTCGGCGATTACGTCCCGGCCCTGCTTGACGTCGTAGCCCCACGCCGAGAGCTTTTCGGCGACAAAGGCCGTTGCGTAGAACTCCAGCCACGAGGGCTGCGGGCAGCGATGCAGGGCCCGGCGCCACTCCACGGCGTCGGGGTAGTGAACGGCGATGGAATCTTCGGGGTTTGTGCCGGTTGCCCGCGGCATGACTGAGGCCTCCTTCAGGGTGGTGACAGCGACGTCTCTATAGAGGATCGGCCGCCCGCTGTCAATCCGAAACGTCCGGGGAGACGCCAACGGAGGGGCCCGGTCCGATTCACGGGTGGGGCTCGCCCTTGAGCTTCCGCTCGAGCCTCCGTGCCAGCAGCGACAGAGGGTAGCTCATGGCGAAATACAGGATGGCCACCACCAGGCCCAGCTCGAAGAACCGCAGCGTGGTCGCCGCAAGGATGTTGTAGGTCTTGGTGAGCTCCACCATGGCGATGACGGAGACGAGCGACGAGTCCTTGAACAGAGCGATGAAGTCGTTCGTGATGCCCGGCGTGGCGACCCGCAGGGCCTGGGGCAGGACGACCCAGCGCAGCGCCCGGTTGCGCGACATGCCCAGCGACAGGGCCGACTCCATCTGGCCCTTCGGCACCGCGTCGATCCCGGCGCGGTAGAGCTCCGCCTCGTAGGCGGCGTAGCACATCCCCAGGCCGAGAAAGGCCGCCGCCAGGGGGGAGAGGGTGATCCCGACATTGGGAAGGCCGTAGTAGAGGATGTAGAGCTGGACGAGCAGCGGCGTGCCCCGGTAGAACTCGACGTAGGCCGTGGCGAGTGCGGCCATCCACCGCGCCCCATAGAGGCGGAGGATCGTCAGGAAGAGCCCCAGCGTGACGGCGATGGACATGGCGACAACGGAGATGCCGATCGTGATCCCAGCGCCCTTGAGCAGGGTCGGTAAGAAGACGTAGAGAGGGGCCTTCCGGCTCTCTTCGAGGTCCACGGCCCGGGAACCGGCCTCGAGCCGGCCCCGCAGCCTCTCTTGCAGCTTCTCTTGGGATTCGTTCCATAGCCCCCACTTGTCGTA
>CAYZKT010000020.1:14282-22341 GCA_964478885.1 uncultured Syntrophaceae bacterium
GCAGCCTCTCTTGCAGCTTCTCTTGGGATTCGTTCCATAGCCCCCACTTGTCGTAGATCTTCCGCAGTTCCCCCGAGCGATGAAGCCTTGTCAGGATTTCGTCCACGGCCGTCTTGAGCTCGCCGTCGGCCTTGCGCAGGGCAATGCCGTATTCCCCTTCGCCCGTCGGGGGGCCGGCGTATCGAAGGGCCGGGTTCGGCTTCGCGTAGTATGCGGCGATCGGCGAGTCCATGAGCACCCCATCGATGCGACCGATGACGAGGTCCTCGTAGGGTTCGGCCTGGCCCGTGTAGACGCGGGTCTCCACGTTCGGGATCGCCTGGAGGATTTCCTGCGCGACGCTGCCCGAGAGGGTCCCCACCTTCCTGCCGCGCAGGTCGCCCATTTCACGGATCCGGTCGTCGTCCTTCCGGACGGCCAGCTGCGTCGTGTAGATGTAGTAGGGACGTGAAAACAGGACGATTCGTTTCTTCTCGGCCGTGATCTCCAGGCCGTTGAGGGCCATGTCGAAGTCGCCGCGCTCGAGGGCAGGGATAAGGCTGTCCCAGGCGTTCTGGGCCTGGCGGGCCTCCACGCCCAGCTCGCGGGCGATGGCGCGGGCCAGGTCGACCTCGAAACCGATCAGGCGCGAAGGGTCGTTGGGGTCGGGGAAAACGTAGGGGGCGCCGCCCTCGGCGTCGGAGCCCCAGAGCAGCACGCCCCGCTTCCGGATGCCCTCCAGCGTTCCCGCGGTCTGCGACTGCCCGGACCAGACAAGCAGGAGCGCGAGCGCCGCCGCGAGTGAGAATGCCCTGAGGCAACGATGCACGGTCCGTCCCCCCCCTATGCCCCGGTCAGATGACGCCGAGGCCTTTCAATTCATCGATCGTGCCGGCGTCGATGCCCAGGGATTGCAGGATCTCGCGGGTGTGCTCCCCCTGCGCCGGCGGGTGCGACCGCCAGCCCGGCCGGTTCCCGTCGAAGCGAATCGGGAGGCCGACCTGGGGGACCCTGCCGCCGCCGGGAAGCTCCGCCGTGAACCAGGTCCCGCCCTCGCGGACGTGGGGGTCCTCGAGGGCCTCCTCGAAGGTGTTCACGGGGGCCACGCAGATCTTCTCCGGGTCGAAAACCCCGAGCCACTCCGCGAGCGGCCGGGTGCCGAGCACGGACCGGATCTCGGCGATCATCTCCGCCTGCCGCTCGGGCGGCGCCCACTGCTCGGCGATGAGGGGCTCCCGGCCGATGGCGCGGCAGAAATTTTCCCAGAAGTGCGCTTCCAGGCACCCCAGGGACAGGAAGCGGCCGTCGGCCGCCGGGTAGACGTTGAAGCAGGCGTACCCTCCGCCGCCTTCCGTCCTTCCGCGCTTCGGGACGTGGCGGCCCGCCATGCACCGCGACATCTCGAGGGAGCCGAAGGCCGAAACCCCGTCCAGCAGCGAGACGTCCACGAACCGCCCCCTGCCGTCGCGCTGACGGCCGAGCAGCGCCGCGAGGATGCCCGCGACGGCCTGGAGCGCGCCGCCGAGGCCGGACATCTGGACGGGCGGCACGATCGGGGGGCCGTCCTGGGTCCCGAGCAGGTCGAGCACGCCCGCAAGGGCCAGCAGGTTCAGGTCGTGGGCGGGCCGGAGCCGGTAGGGGCCCGTCTGCCCGAAAGCCGTGAGGGCGCAGTAGACAAGCCCGGGGTTTTCAGTCTTCAGGGTTTCATACCCGATCCCCATGCGCTCCAGGGTGCCCGGGCGGAAGGCCTCGACGACGACGTCGGCCCCGCGGGCAAGCCGCAGGAAGATCTCGCGGCCCCGGGGGTGGCGCAGTTCCAGGGCGAGGCCCTTCTTGTTGCGGTTGCAGACGTGGAAGAGGCTGCCCGAGCCGTTCACGCGCGGATGGAACTGCCGGAACAGGTCGGGCGACTTCGGGCTCTCGATCTTGATGACCTCGGCGCCGAGGTCGCCCAGTATCTGGGTGCATGCGGGCCCGGGCATCCGGGCGGAGAGGTCGAGGACGCGGATCCCTTCGAGGGGCAGGGGCATGGCGGCGCATCTCCTTTCTCAGCGTGGCAGGTTGTACTTCTCGAGCTTGCGGTAGAGGGTGCTCCGGGCCATCTGCATCCTGCGGGCGATCTCCTGCTTCGGGATGCCGGAACGCACCATCTTCTCGAGAATCCGCCGCTCCACGTCGCGGGGCGATTCCGCCCGGGTCGGAAGCTCCGCGCGGGACGGGCCGTGCCGGAGCTCCGAGGGGATCAGGTCGGCGGTCAGCTCGTCGGTGTGCACGATGTTCATCATCCGCTCGATGACGTTCTGCAGCTCCCGGACATTTCCCGGCCAGGCGTAGCCCATGAATTTCTCCAGGACCCGGCCGTCCACGCGAACCAGCCTCTTGCCCATGGCGTCGCAGAGCCTGCGGACGAAGCCGTCGACCAGCAGCGGGATGTCCTCGGGACGGTCCCGCAGCGGCACCATGTGGATCGTGAAGACGTTGAACCGGTAGTAGAGATCCTCCCGGAAGCGGCCCTTGCGGACCTCTTCCTTGAGGTTTTTGTTGGTCGCCGCGATGATCCGCACGTCCACGGGCGTGACCCGGGCGCCCCCGATGCGCGTGATCGATTTGTCCTCGATGACCCGCAGCAGGGCCGCCTGCAGCTCCAGCGGCATCTCGGCGATCTCGTCGAGGAAGATCGTCCCGCCGTCGGCCAGCTCGAACTTGCCCTGGTTGCCCCCCCGCCTCGAGCCCGTGAAGGCGCCCTCGGAGTAGCCGAACAGCTCGCTGGCGATCAGGTCCCGCGGGATGGCGGCGCAGTTGATGGCCACGTAGGGCCCGGCGCTGCGGCCGCTCTCGTTGTGGATGGCCTGGGCGAAGACGTCCTTGCCCGTCCCGCTCTCGCCGAGCAGCAGGACATTGGAGTTGCTCTGGGAGACCATCTTCGCCTGGTTCACCGTCTCGAGGAACGCCGCGTTGACGCCGCAGACGTCCTCGAAGGAGAACTTGGCCTTGGCCCCGATCATCCGTGTCACCAGCGTGCGGGCGCGCTTGATCTCGTTGAGGATGATGAGCCGCCCGATCACGCGCCGGTCCTCCGTGCGGATGGGGTTGCAGGTGAGCGTGTAATCCACCGCGTGGCCGTCGCGCATGACGATGCGGGCCTCCACGTCCGTCAGCGTCGCATTGTGCCGGATCAGGTTGAACAGCGCCGCGTTGTGCTCCCCCATGACGTCGCGGAGGCTCCGGCCGGCGAGTTTCGCCGTGCCGAGGCCGATGATCTTCTCCGCGTTCTCGTTGACCATGGTGATCCGGTAGAGGGTGTCGATGGCGATGAGGGCCTCCGGGATGGAGGCGAGGACCGTCTTCTGGTAGCCGTCGGCGATGCGGCACTCCGAAAGGGCCTTGCGGACCCTCATGTCGTTCTCGATGGCGTAGGCGGCGGCGGCGACCATGCCCAGCGTGTGCGGGTTGGCGTTGAGGTAGGGGCCCGTCATGTCGATCACGCCGATGAGGTCCCCGTCGGGGTCGTGGATCGGGGCTCCCGAGCAGGTCCACTTGTGGGAGTTGATGCAATAGTGCTCCGTGGCGAAGACCTGCACGGGCCTGTCCATCTTGAGGACCGTGCCGCAACCGTTCGTGCCCGCCTCCTCCTCGCTCCAGCAGGCCCCCGGGACGAAGTTGCCCTTCCGGATGCGCTCGACCACGTCGGCATCGCCGATGACCTCGAGCAGGAATCCCTGCTCGTCGAAGAGGGCGACGACGAAGCCCGATCCCCGGACGAAGCCGTAGAGGTTCTGCATGAAGGGCCGGCTGATCTCGATGAGCTCGGCGTTGCGTTCCAGGAGATCGCCCAGGGCCTTCGCGTCCAGGACGGTGTTGACCCGCGTCGTGTAGGGGTTGACGTTGGACTCCTGGCAGCGCCTCCACGACTCGTGGATGACGTCGGGCACGACGAGCGGGTTGTCGAGCGGCTGGCTGTTGATGAACCGCTTCCACTCCCGCAGCACCTGGTCGAATCGTTCCCTGTAATTCTCCTGCATGGCGCCCGCCTTTTCCGTTGTGTCCCGCAAGTGTCCCGAAAATGAATCTAAATGGGACATCTGTATCGAAATGGGACATGAAGATAAAGACACAGGCCGAAAGGAAAAGCAATAATTTTTTATATTATCAATAATTCAAGATGCTTAGATGAATGTCTGTTTATGGCACATTGCGTGCTCTCCAAGCGTGAGAGGGAACGAAAGAAGGGGCGGGGACAGCGATCCGTGCATCCCGTCTGAAAGAGAGGGTGAGACATGCTGAGGAGCAAGGAGCAGTACCGGGAACGGCTGTTCGGGATGCGGCCCAACATCTATATAGGCGGGGAAAAGGTCGGCCGAGACGACCATCGCCTGATCCCGGGAATCAACGTCCTCGACGTCACCTATGAGCTGGCGCTCGACCCGAAGTGGAAAGGGCTGATGACCGTCCACTCGCAGCTCATCGGCGAGGAGATCAACCGTTTCGCCCACCTGCCGCGGAACCCTTACGACCTCATGCAGAAGCAGAAGATGATCCGCCTGGCAGCGCGGCGCGTCGGCGGCTGCCTCCACCGGTGCATGGGGCACGACGCGATCAACGCGCTGGCCATCTGCACGAAGGAGATCGACGAGGCGAAAGGGACGGACTACCACGGGCGGTTCCTCGCCTACCTGAAGGAATACCAGCGAAACGACTGGGACGGCTGCTGCGCCCAGACCGACAGCAAGGGCGACCGGATGAAGCGCCCCAGCGAGCAGCCCAACCCCGACGCCTACGTCCACGTCGTCGAGGAGCGAAAGGACGGCATCGTCGTCTCGGGCGTCAAGATGTCCATCACCCAGGTCGCCTATGCCGACGAGATGTTCGTGCTGCCCACGCGCGCGCTCATGGAAGACGACCGCGCCTTTGCCGTGGCCTTCGTGCTGCCCGCCGACTGGGAGGGCGTGCACCTGATCACGCGCCCCGTCTGGCACCGCGAGAAGGACGACCCCGGCGCCTCGCCGTTCTGCCGCTACGGCGTCTCCGATTCGGTCGTGGTCTTCGACAACGTCTTCGTGCCGAAGCAGCGGGTCTTCATGTGCGGCGAGTGGGAGTTCGGCAGGCGCGTCGCCCTTCTGTTCGCGGACTCCCACCGCCACAGCTACAGCGGCTGCAAGCCCGGCGTGTCGGACATCCTTTGCGGGACGACGGCGCTGGCCGCCGAGGCGAACAACATCCAGAAGGTCGCCCACGTTCGCGAAAAGCTCTCCGAGTTCGCCGGGGCCGCCGAGCTGGCCTACGCGGCGGGGGTGGCGGCTGCCGTCTACGGCGAGAAGACCTCGAGCGGCGTCTTCTTCCCCAACAGGGTGTACGCCAACGTGGGACGCCGGATGACGGGTGAACTGATCTACCACGAGTACAACATCCTCACGGAGATCGCCGGCGGCATCGCCGTGACGCTGCCCTTCGAGGACGACTTTCACGCGCCGGACACGAAGAAGTACCTGGACAAGTTCATCGTGCGCAACCCCAGGCTGCCGTCCGACGTCTCCCTGAAGATCTGGAAGTACGTGGAGAACATCGGGGCCTCGCCCATGGCGGCCTGGTACGAGATCGCCGGTGTCCACGGGGGCGGCTCCCCCATCATGGAGACCATCGCCCTGAACGGCGACTACAACTACGAACGCAAGAAGAAACTGGCGCGCTACCTCGCGGGCATCGACCCCGAGTTCGACGACTCGGCGGACCTGGCCCTGGAGCCCACCTTCGGGACGAGCCTCGTGGAGGACCCGAAGGACAACCCGAACAAATAGCCCGGGGCGAGGGTCTCGGTCGAATCCGGAAAGGGGGAACGATGGCAGCGGAGATCCTGGAACGGCTCTTCTCGCTCAAGGGGAAAACAGCCCTCGTCACGGGCGGCTACAAGGGCATCGGCAGGGCCGTGGCGGAAACGTACGCGGAGGCGGGCGCCCACGTGGCCGTCGTCGCCCGGAATCTCCTGGGCTGCCAGGAGGCGGCCCGCGAGATCGCCGGGAAGTACGGCGTGAGGACCGTCGGCAAGTCCCTCGACGTGAACGACTCGAAAAGGGTGGACGGCGTGGTCCAGGAGATCGCGGGCGAACTGGGCCGGATCGACATCCTCGTCAACAGCGCCGGCATCCCCGGAAGCGAAAAGCCGGTGCTCAAGATGACCGACGCCGACATGGACGAGGTCATGAACGTCGACTTCCGCGGGACGTTCTTCGTCTCCCGGGCCGCCGCCCAGGTCATGGTCCGGCAGAAGGGCGGGAAGATCATCAACGTCTCGTCCATCCTCGGGAAGATCGCCGCCCGCAACATGGCCGGCTACTGTGCGAGCAAGGCCGCCGTCATCCAGCTCACGCGGGTCATGGCCCTCGAGCTAGCGCGCGACAACATCCAGGTCAACGCCCTGTGCCCCGGCTACATCCTGACCGAGTTCAACCGCGACTTCTTCGCCTCCGAGGCGGGCAAGGGACTCGTCAAGAGGATGATCCCCCTGAGCCGGGTCGGGACGCTCGACGAGCTGCGATCGACGGCGCTGTACCTGGCGACCTGCCCGCCGTTTTTGACGGGGGCGGAGGTATATGTCGACGGGGGACACACCCTCATTTAGGGGACCGGTGGGGGCGCAGCGTGTGTGAAATCGGAAGTTGGGAAGTTGAGAAGCTGTGAAGCTCGGGTGAGCCGAACGCCGGCACTATCGCATTGCCTGTCCGAACTTCATAACTTCACAGCTTCCTGACTTCGTAATCGTCAGGCGCATGCCGGCAGGGGGAGGAAGTCGCAGGAGCAGGCAAGGTCGGTCATGAAAAGGGTGGCGCTGAAATACTGCGGGGGGTGCGACTGCACCTATGACCGGCCCGCCTACGCGAAGCGGCTCCTCGTCGCCGCGGAGGGACGCATCCGCTGGGTGAGCATGGACGGCGGGGAGTGCGAGACGGTTCTCATGATCCACGGCTGTCCCGCGGCCTGTCCCGAGAAAAAGCTCGACCCCGGTCACCCCTGGCGGGTCGTGTCGGTGAGAGACGACAGCGTCGCCCCGGAAGATATCATTAAAAAACTCCTGGATCGAGGTGAGATATGAAACGGATCGTCACGAAAGCGGATTACGTGCAGAGCCTGAAAGACCAGAAGGTTGTCATCTACTACAACGGCAAGCCCGTCGAGGACCGCAGCACCCACCCGGGCTTCGTCCCCCACATCAACTCGGCGTCCAAGACCTACGAGCTGGCCCAGATGCCGGAGCACGAGGACCTTATGACGGCAAAGAGCCATCTCACGGGCAAGAGGATCAGCCGGTTCACCCACATCCACCAGAGCATCGACGACCTGATCAGGAAGGTGCAGATGCTGCGGCTCATCTCCCACGAAACGGCGAGCTGCTACCAGCGGTGCGTGGGCTTCGACGCCCTCAACGCCGTGTACATGACCGCCTACGAGATCGACGAGAAATGCGGGACGTCCTACTTCAAGCGGTTCGAGGAGTACCTCAAGAAGATCCAGGAGGAGAACTTCATGCTCGTCGGCGGCATGACGGACCCCAAGGGCGATCGCTCCAGGCGGCCCAGCGCGCAGGCCGATGCCGACCTCTTCACGCGGGTAGTCGAGAAGCGCAGCGACGGGGTCGTCATCCGCGGCGCCAAGGCGCACCAGACGGGGGCCGTCAACAGCCACGAGATCATGATCATGCCCACGCAGGCCATGGGGCCCGGCGACGAGGCCTATGCCGTCGTGGCCGCCATCCCGCTCGACAGCCCGGGGATCACGCTCATCTTCGGCCGTCAGACCAACGAGGAGAGGAAGGTCGAAGGGAGCATCGACGCGGGCAACGTGGAGTTCGGCATGGTCGGAGGCGAGGCCCTGGTCGTCTTCGAAGACGTGTTCGTCCCCTGGGAGCGGGTGTTCATGTGCGGCGAGGCGGACTTCTGCGGGACGCTGGTGGAGCGCTTCGCGACCCTGCATCGCCAGAACTACGGGGGCTGCAAGGGGGGTGTCGTGGACGTCATGGTGGGCGCCACGGCCCTGGCGGCCCAGTACCAGGGGACGCTGAATGCCTCCCACATCAAGGACAAGCTCG